>DAOTVD010000344.1:0-8826 GCA_034437075.1 Anaerolineae bacterium | reverse complement strand
GTATTACGTGCGCTCGTGCTTGCTCTGCTGGGCCTGGCGCTGGTCGCCTGCGGGGGGGACGTGAGCGCGGATGACGCCGAAACGGCGCTGGAAGCCCTCTCGCGCGGCGAGGTAGAACCTTTTAACGATATTGTATGCGAACGATACCAGATCGCGACCCTAAACGCCGAAGACAGCACAAATTTCTTGGCGCTGGGCCTGGATGTACAGGCCGATTGTGAGCGTGAAGACGATCTGATGATCTGCGACCTGGAAACCACCTTCCAGCCGGACGACCCCAACGTGCAACTCGAACGCACGGCAGGCCGCCTGGAAATCCCGATTGTGGATGGTGAATTGTGCGGCGAGGCCCTGCGCTAAGGCTGTTCCAGAAAAATAATGCCCCCTCCCCAACCCTTCCCCGAATTCAGGGAGGGGCTATTCTGCGCACGAGTAAGTTTTCTCCCCGAATTCGGGGGGAGCGAGAGGGGGGTAAAATCAAAAATATATCCTTTTCGACAAAAGCAATCGGTATAATTGAATACTTGGAAAAGCTTAAGCCCTGGCTGCCCCACAACGATTAATCAAGGAGAAAACGCGCTCTTGAGCGACAAACCTGTACGGGTGCGCTTCGCGCCCAGCCCCACCGGATCATTACACATTGGCGGCGCGCGAACGGCGCTGTTCAACTGGCTGTTCGCGCGGCATCATGGCGGGCAGTTCATCCTGCGCATCGAAGATACTGACCAGAAACGCAGCGTCGCAGGCGCCATCGATGAATTGATGGATGGCTTACGCTGGCTGGGCATCACCTGGGACGAAGGGCCGGATGTCGGCGGCGAGGCCGGGCCGTATGTGCAGAGCGAACGCCGCGCCCTTTACCAAAAATGGGCCGATTGGCTCGTGGCGCAGGGCAAAGCCTATCGCGATTATGCCACACCGGACGAACTGGCCCGCGCGCGCGAAATCGCGGAGAAAAACCCCACGGGCAAACGCGCGGGCTACGAACGCCTGCACCGTTTCATCAGCGATGACGAACGCGCCCAACTGGCCGCCGAGCGCGAGAGCTACGTCATCCGCCTGGCCATGCCCTTGCAGGGCGAAACGGTCGTGGAAGAAGCCCTGCGCGGTACGATTCGCTTTCCTAACGCAGAACTGAGCGACATTGTGCTGCTGAAGGCCGACGGCTTCCCGACTTATCATCTGGCCATGGCCGTGGACGACCATTTCATGGGCATTACGCACGTCATGCGCTCGGATGAATGGACGTCGTCGTTGCCCATGCATCAAGTGCTATATGAGGCGTTCGGCTGGGAGCCGCCGACCTTCGTGCATTTGCCGATTATGACCTACAACAACAAGAAGATGAGCAAGCGCAACCCGCCCATGGACGACCAAGGCCAGCCCATCCCGATCTTTGTGCGCGAATATCACGAACTGGGCTTTTTGCCGGAGGCAGTCACCAATTGGCTGGCGACTATCGGCTGGAGTTTTGGCGATGATGTCGAGTTTTTCAGCACCGCGCAGGCCGTCGAGCGCTTTACCCTAGCGCGCGTGAATCCTGCGCCCACCGAAATGCCCTATGGCAAACTCATCCACCTGAACGGGCAATACATCCGCGCCATGGCCCCGGACGACTTTATCGCGGCCATTACGCCCCATCTGCGCGAAGCGTATGGCGAGATCGACGCGCAAACGTTGCAGCATATCGCGCCGCATGTGCAAGAGCGCGTCAACCCGCTGCCGACGGTGGTCGAATGGCTGGGTTTTCTGTTCGGGGATTTTACCCCGCCCGCTGATGACGATTTGATCCAGAAAAAGATGGACGCCGCCAGCACGCGCGAGGTCTTGCACGCCGCGCACGCCGCCCTGGCCGAACTGCCCGATTATACGGTGGAGGCTATCGAAGTGCGTTTGCGCGCCCTGACGGATGAGCTACAACGCAAAACGCGCGAGGTCTTTAACACCATCCGTTGGGCGACGACCAACCAGCGGGCCTCGCCGCCCTTGTTCGATTCGCTCTACGCCCTGGGCCGCGATGAAACCTTGCGCCGCCTGGCTCTCTGCGCCGAGCGTTTGAGCGCGAATTAACTCTGGCAATCCCATTCCGCGCGCAAGTCGTCGATCTGATCGCGCAGCGGGCGATAGAATTCGCGGTCAACGTCGGATTCCTGGCCCGCTGCGGAGAGTTCGCGGCAGGCGCGCGGCGGGTCGTCGATCTCCAAAGCGGCGGCGTGGTTGTGGATCAGGCCCGCGCGTTGGATACGCGCCACCGGAAAGGGCACCGGGGCATTCTGGATGGTGCTTGTGTAATGCTGGTAGGCTAGCGCGTAATCTTCGTTCGCTTCGGCCAGGATGGCCCGCCGCCAGTTGAACAGATAATCTCGGGGTTCGCGCGCCAGACCAATCGAATAGCCAATCGACGCCAGCATATTGTCTGTTATCTCGTAAATATACGTGCCGATGAATAGTAAATCTAATGAGAAGCTTTGAAGGCTATCCGTGTTGGCGCCCTCGCGCTGAAAGCTCTCTAGGAAGATTTCCAGATTGCGGTCCGTCAAGATGATAGTGCGGCTCTGGGCGGCGGCGTCCGTGTCGCCATTCACTTCATAGGCCAGCGCCAGCACAATATCACTGATGGGTAGGCCAGTTTCGGTGGCGATGCGCTCGGGCGGCACCTTGTCATATTCGTCTAAGAATTGGGCGAATTGCCCGGTCATGCCCAGGGCCAGCATGCGATAGCTAAACAGGTAGTAGAAATAATCATCCGGTTCTTCGTCTTGGGGCAAACGCAAATCCTCGGAAAGCGCCAGCACGGCTTCCAGGTCACCCGTCACAAAAATGGCGGTTTGGGCGCGCATATGGTCGATTAAGCTTTGCGGGGTGTCCAATTCGGCTATGGCCTCGATGTCGGCTTGGGCGCGGGTGGCACGGGCCAAAAAGTTGGTGTTCACCATCCAGCGCATAAACAGCAGATTCAAGTCATCCGGCGCGCGCTCCAAGGCCCGGCTCAAGTTTTCATCCGCGCCATCGAACGCACGCTGGCCCAGGTCGAAGTAGCTTTCTAGGACGTGTTCATCGGGTTGGGCGCGGAACACCACGCGCGGCGGGTTTAAATCCTGGTAGGTGTCGGCCATGTCTGTCAGGCTATTGAGCACTTCAGAGAGGTCCGCGTTGCGCAACATGCGCTCGATGAGCAGCGTCATGGTGTAGGCCGTTACGGTCGGCGGCACGTCATTCAGCAATATTTCGCCGGTGGCGGGGCTCTCGGGCACGATAAAAGCGTAATCATCTAGCGTATCGGGGCCGGAAACCTGCGGGCCGAGGATATGCACGACCAGATCGGTACCACTGCGCGTAGTATAGACCACAGCGGCGGCGTTTGTGGCCTGTAAAACATCCTCCGCGCCTCGGTCGGTGCGGATTGGTTCGGGGAGCGGCACCACGCGCAGGCGGTCGCCCAGGTGGGTGGCCATGTTGCTCGCGCGCAGGTAATCGACGATGCGCGCTTGAACATCGCTGCCTGTAATCTGCCGTTGCACATCCGCAACTAAGATCAGATATTCATCGGCGCGGGCGGCTGGGGGCAGGTCAAGCCGTTCGGAGAGGCGCCCTGGTTGCTCGTCACGGTCACCCGGCTCGGCGGCGACTTCGGTGGGCAGCGGCCTATTGGCTGCTTCGTCTGTTGTGGCATTCTCATTCGCCACGACCGCCGGTTCTGGCCCTGGGTCATCCTCAATAACTTCTTCAGAGAAGATAAATGCGCCCAAGCCCAGCATCCCCAGCACAAGCAGGGCAATGGCCGCACGCATCCATAGGGGTGTCCGTTGAGGGTGGATCACCAGGGTGGGTTCGGCCAGGTTGGTGGGGGTTGCGCCGCCCAGCGCAGAGACCATGGACCCAGTCGCGGCGGATTGGCTGGCGCGGGCGCGTAATTCGGGCAATAGGGCCTCGATCTGCTGGCTATGAGAGGGTGTCAGGTCGGCGGCCAGCAAGTCCAGGTCTTGCAAAAAAGCATCCGCGTCCGGATAGCGCTCCGCTGGGGGTTTGGCCATGGCGCGCATCACCATCATGGTCGCGGCGGGGGGTAATTCGGGGCGCGTCTGGCGTGGGTCGGGGATGTCGCCCGTTATGTGCTGGGCTAGCACTTCCATGGTGGTGTTGCCCTTAAAGGGGAATTCGTTGGTAAAAAGCTGGTAGAGCACCACGCCCATCGCGTAGATGTCAATGCGCTGATCGACCTCGCCATTGTCGATGATCTCCGGGGCCATATAGCGTGGGGTGCCCAGCAGTTGCCCGGTTTTGGTGAGGTTGGCCTCGCCCGCGATTTTGGCGATGCCAAAATCCATCATAACGACACGCTTATCGGTGGTGATGAAAATATTGCTAGGCTTGATGTCGCGGTGGATGATGCCGCGCGCATGGGCATAACGCAAGGCCTCTAGCGCACCGCGCATAATGTGGACGATTTCCGCCAGGCTGGCGGGGGTTTCGCGGCTGTTCAGGTACGCGCCCAGGTCTTGGCCGTCTAGCAAGTCCATCACCATGAAAAAGCGCCCATCGTCGGCCTGGTCATAGTCAAATACGTTCAAGATGTTGGGGTGGCTGAGTTGAGCGGCGGCGCGGGCCTCGCGCTCGAAGCGCGCGCGAAATTCATCGGTGTCGATAATCTCCTTGATGAACTTAATGGCGACATCCGTGCCGAGTTTTTCATGCCGCGCGCGGTAGATTTCGGCCATGCCGCCTTCGCCTAGCTTGTTTTCCAGAGAGTATCGCCCTTTTAGCATCCCACATCCTTTATCCGGCTCGGGTTACGAAAATATGCTACCATGGTGTGGCTATAGGATAGCGAAACAAGGCAAACTTGCAAGCATGACATCTCGGATACGCATTTATACCGATGGCGGTGCCAGCCCAAACCCCGGCCCCGGTGGCTGGGGCGCGGTCTTACTGCGCCAAGACGACGCCCCACAAGAGCTTTCTGGCGGAGAAACCGAAACAACCAACAACCGCATGGAAATGTTGGCCGCCATCGAAGCGCTGAGCGCCCTACCTGGCCCCAGTGAGATTGACTTTTACACGGACTCTCAATACCTCAAACGCGGCATTACCGATTGGATGGCCGCTTGGCGGGCGCGCAAGTGGCGCACTAAAACGGGCCAGCCCGTGAAAAATCAGGATTTATGGCAACGCCTCGATGCCCTCATCGCGCCGCACGAGATCACCTGGCATTGGGTGCGCGGCCATGCGGGCGACCGCTACAACGAACGCGCCCACCAACTCGCGAGCGCGGCCATTCCGTCCGCCGCCCTGGCTACCGATGAGGATGCCATACAGGTCTATTTGCGTATCGCGGGGCCGTTGAATAATCGCATGGGGGCGTGTGGCTGGGCCGCGAGCATCATCGACGCGGACGGCGAACGCCACATCAGCGGGGGGTATGCGAACCTGGGGGTGAACCACTGCGGCCTGCGAGCCGCGCTAGAGGTCTTGCAAGGGCTGCCGGAGGATATGCCCGTGCAATGTTTCACCAACCACGCCTATCTGCTGGATGGCATCACCAATTGGGTGAACGGTTGGCGCGCGGGGAACTGGTCTAAAGACATCAAATATAAAGACGACTGGCGCGCCCTGGATGCCCTCAACCGCGCACGGGAGATCACCTGGCAGCGTGTGCGCCAGGGCGACCTGCCACCGCCCATGCGTCCGTTAGAGAAGCTCGCCCAACGTGCTCGGGATGCCGCCGGGCGCTGAGTGGGCATCACAATCCCTGGTCTGCTGGGCTATACCCCCCCTCTGACCAATCCAGTACAATACAACTAGACGCATGACGACGACGAGACGCTTATGATTGATCGCTTGATGGGGGCCGTCATCGCGCGCGATGAAATCAGCCTGACTGTTTTGGTCGGGGGGGTGGGGTTGCGCGTATACGGCCCCAAAACCACGCTAGACCACGCGCCAGGGCAAAGCGTGAACCTCTTTACGCATTTGCTGGTGCGCGAAGACGCCCTGACGCTATATGGCTTTCCTGAAGAAGTGGAACGCGAGGTGTTTTTAATTCTCATCAAAATTAACGGTGTGGGGCCGCGCCTGGCCGTGGCCATCCTCAGCACCCTCACACTGACGCATCTGCAAGATGCAGTCGCGCGTGAAAACCCCGATGTGCTGACCCGCGTGCCCGGCATCGGCAAAAAGACCGCCCAGAAAATCATCCTAGAACTGAAAGACAAGATCGGCTTTCAACTGGGCTTGGATGCCGCCCCGCTGGTAGATGACCTGGACACGGACGTGCTCGAAACCCTCACCACGCTGGGCTATAGCATCGTGGAAGCCCAAGCCGCTATTCAGAACATCCCCCCAGACGCCCCGCGCGACATCGAAGAGCGCGTGCGCTTAGCCTTGCAATATTTCGCGTGATGCTCAGCGATACCGACCGCCGCATCCGGCGCGTGCTGGCCCGTATTTTGGTGCTGAATGGCGCGGTGGCCCTGGCCAAGTTGGCCGTTGGTGCTGTTACGGGCTCGGTGGCTATTCTGGCGGATGGCTTTCACTCGTTGCTGGATGGCGCGTCGAATCTGGTGGCGCTCTTGGCCCAGCGCGTGGCCGCCCAACCCCCGGATGACGATCACCCCTACGGCCATCGGCGCTTCGAAGCCGTGGCGACCTTCGCGATTGGCGGCTTTTTGTTGCTCACAGCCTGGGAGGTATTCGGCGCGGCCATCACGCGCTTGCTAGAGGGCGGCGCACCGCAGGTCTTGCCGCTGAGTTTTGGCGTGCTGCTGGCGACCTTGGTGGTGAATATTGGCGTGGTGGCCTACGAACGCCGCGCAGCAGCGACGCTGAATTCATCCATCTTACGCGCGGATGCCGACCATACTTTTACCGACATCCTCGTGACTTGTTCGGTGATCGGTGGCTTGCTGCTGGTGACGGCGGGTTACGGCTGGGCCGATGCGGCGGTCGGGCTGTTGATTGTGGCCGTCATCGTGCGGATTGGGTGGCGCATCATTTCGGGCGCGATTAACGAACTCGTGGATCGGGCCGTGCTAGCGCCGGATTCGATTGAGGCGGTGGTGCTGGGCGTGCCGGCTGTGGATAGTGTGCAGCAAGTGCGTAGCCGGGGCGCGGGTAACGACATCCATGTGGATTTACGGCTGGGCATCGCGCGGGAGATCACCGCCGAACATGCCGACCATCTGCGCGCGGCGATCTGCGAGGCGTTGCAGGCGCGTTTTCCTGCCGTGCAGGATGTGACGGTCAGTTTTGCGCCCCAAACCGACCGTGCGCCGGATTATACCCTGCGCGCCCGCGCGGCAGCGGATGGGCTGGGGCTGGGCGTGCACGAGGTCATCGCTATCCCCACGGACGGCGGTTTGCGGCTCGAAATGCATGTGGAGGTCAGCCGGGGGATTAGCCTGGCCAACGCGCATGCCCAAGCTAGCGAACTCGAAACACGCCTGGCGGCGGCGGAAGACATTCATGATGTCGTGACCCACATCGAGCCCGCCAGCGGCTATGGCGCGCCTTTGGCGCATACGGCCAGCGCCTTGCAATTGCGCGACCAAGCCTTGGCCATCGCGCGGCGGATGCACCCCAGCGCAGATTGGCACGACCCCGCCATCCGGCTCGCGCTGGGCGGCTATGCCTTGAGTATGCATTGCGCGCTGCCGGGCAGCATGAGCGTCGAAGAAGCGCACTATATCGCGGAAGATGTCGAGACGGCTATCCGCGCCGAGGTGCCGCAAATCCAGCGCGTGACCATCCACACCGAACCGCGCGAAACCGCTTAACGCGGCGGGCGGTGCCCCGCGATATACGCTTGCGGATCGACATAATTGGCCAATACGCGGTTCAAGTTCAGCTTGGGCCAGTCGCCGGGGTTGCGCTCTAGCACGTCCGTCGTCACCACGTCAAAATGCAGATGATACGCGAAGTTGCCCTCTGCGTTGCCCACATTAGCGATCTGTTGGCCGCGCACCACCCGATCCCCGATTTCGACGCGCGCATCATTGACATGCGCGTAGCGGGTGTAGACGACTTCGCCCGTGCTCACCAGCGGGTCGTGCCGGACGTTGATGATCCAGCCCCAACCGGGGAGCCGCCCCGAGAAAATGACCGTGCCATCGGCGGCGGCGTATATGGGCGCGTCGCGGTCGGCGTCGAAATACGGGCGATTCAGGTTCAAATCGGCACCGGTATGGTACGCTTCGGCGGGCGTGCCCCGGAAGTAACGCACCGCGTAGCCCGTCGCGTCGATCCAATGCCCCGGCCAGACCTCATCGGAGGTGCGTTCGGCTTGGGTGCCGATGGGCGGGTCGAAGCCGTCCGCCACATAGCGAAAGGCGTCTGCATCGCCCAGCAATTCCCGAAAGCGCACGGCGTCAAACGCGATGGTCTTGCCCGTTTCGCCCGTCAGATCATTCAGGAAGACGATGCCCGCGTGGGGGTTGGCCGCGTCGAATTCGTAAATGCCCAGCGGCACCCACAGGTTAAAATAATCCGCCTGGGCCACGGGGATGACGATTTCGCGGTCGTTGCCGACCACGCCATGCAGCTTATAGCGCGCGTTCTCGGTGGTGCTATGCCGCGCGGGGGCAAAGACCGAGACTTCGTAAAAGCCCGAGCGCGTGATGCGTGGCACCCATCGGCCCCACACCCGCGAGCGGCGCGGCTGGGTTTCGATGTATTTAACCGACCAGTTCCAGGTGCCCTGGAAGGTCTGGAACTCGGCTTCGGCGTGATGTTTGCCTGTGGTAAAGCCGGGGTCGTTGGGCCGCACGATGATGACCTCGCCAAAGCGGCTTTCCTCGGGGTTGGGCGGGATACCATCGGCGGGGGGCGGGG
>DAOTVD010000343.1:0-3502 GCA_034437075.1 Anaerolineae bacterium | reverse complement strand
AATGACCAATGCGGCATCAAACGTATATACAGCCCATTCGGAGCAAAATTATGCAGAAATATACCGCCCGGCAGGGCCGTGCACAGCAACGAACCGCGCCGACTCCATAGGCAAAGGTCACCGTTCACGGTATCCAGCCAGGACACTTGGCTGCCATCTGGGGATATAAGCGCGGTGCGTTCATCGACATCCGCGCCCGAAACGAAGTCGTCTATAGGCGTGGCAACGTTGTATTCGATAGCGACTAGTTCGGGCGGCATGAATTGTGCGTTCGCGCTGGTTAAGATACCTAACGCGCCGATCAAAATGACCAAACTCAGCAGATAGCGTCGCATGGTGACCTCCAAATAGATTCGCTATTCGTCCAGAAAGCGCCCCATATCGCCTTGTATGGGATCATTGGCATTGGTAATCAACAGGTTGTAATTGCCTGCCGCGCCGCCATCCCGCGCGATGAGCACGACGTAATAGGTGCTGCTACGCGGGACGGCATACTGAATGGCCCGAAAAGACGACAGTCCTTCAAACGGATTGGGCATGCCGCCGGTCATTTCGTCGATTTGCGCCTGCATATTGAGTTCGCTGGCCACCATGCGCCCGGTGCTATCCCACAGTTCCATGGCGGTGGTGCGCGTGTCGCCGGGGTTGGTGAAGGTCACGCCAATGAGGATTTCATCCCCCCGCGAGGCGTTAAAGGAGTAGCGGTGGGCTTCGCCCCGGCGCAGCGCGGCCAGTTTGATCTCGCCATAGCCGCTTATCTCCCCTTCTTGGACGATGGGGAAGGCGTTCTCGGCGGTCTCAAGGGCACTGCCGCCACCCGGCGCAACATACCCGGTGGCTTCTGGCGCGCCGAACAAGAAGCGTTCGATAGCCAACCAGGGGCCACCGCCCACAAAATTGCTATATAGCAGCAGGCCCACCAGCCCAAAACAAGCAAACCCGAAAACCCGTAACGCCAACATCCCTGGCCGAAACCGTTGCCTCGGGCGTGGCGACTCGGCGCGGTGGGGCCTTGGCGCATCGAGGCGGCGCAGGGCTTCTAAGGCGGGCTTATGGCTAGGATTTAAGCGCAGCACGTGCCCCAAAGCGGCGCGTCGTTCGGCCTCACTTTGGGCAGTGTAGCTGGCCAGCCACCAGGCATCGATATTCTGCCGATTCGCGCGTAGCGCATCGGCCACCAAGGGCCGCGCTTGCGTGGTATCCCCGGCCTTGATTAGTCGATAGGCCTGGTGTAGGGGGTGGATGAGCCGCTCATCCGATTTAGGCATCGCTCAAAACGTGGATTTCGGCAGGGAAATTTTGGGGCAACTCATCCACGCTTTCGATGTCCATCAACTTGCCCAGCATCTGAAAAGCCAGCCCAAGGGCATATTCTGCCCGGCGGGCGTTGCCCTTCAGAATAAGGCGGACATCATGTGGCGGGTAATCTAATTGATATTTCCAGGTGCCCTTGTCTTCGTCCTGATACACCGTAATGATGCCATCTTCCCATTCGATTACATGTTGGTTCACGCAGAATATCCTTTGGCATTCAAGTTTTGTAGCTTGATAATATCTTACGCGGGAACACCCAACAGGACAAGTCGCGGGCCAAGACAGTCCGCAGGAAAGGCCACGCGGCGAACCGAGCGCGGCCTTCCTGCTGTCACTGATAGCACCTAATGTTTAGGTCGTGCGCACTGCGCCAAAAGGGTCGGGCTATGTTTGTTGCACGGCCAACCATTGCAACCGCATGATTTATTCACTCTTGGTATTCACTGCCGTCGGGCTATGTTTGTTTCACGGCCAACCATTGCAACCCGATGATCGTCTTGGCGTCTTTAATGCGGCCATCCGTCACCATAGCCAGCGCCTCGGCCACGGGCACATGCGCCAGGGTGATGTCTTCGTGCTCGGCGGGCAGGCCACCGCCTAGCCCCTTCCGATAGCCAGGATTGATGGTGCAATAATACAAAAAAATACGCTCTGTGCTGCCGCCGGGGCTCAGGTAGAAGGTGCTCAGGTGCGTCAGCGCAGGCAAATCGTAGCCCGTTTCTTCGGCGGCTTCGCGGCGCATGGCCTCGGCGGGGTCTTCATTCGCGCCGACGATCCCGGCGGGCAATTCCCATATCCAGCCCTCGTCGTGGTCGTAGGTCGCAAAGCGGAATTGCTCCACCAGCACGACCGTCTCATCATCGGCGTCATGCAGCACCACCGCGCAACCGTCCCCGCGTTGCAGGGTTAAGCGGGTGATTTCTGGCCCTAGGTTGCCATCGCGCAGGGTGTGTCGTAAGCGCGCTTCTTCCACACGAAAAAACAATTTGCGGAAGACGTCGCGACGACCTAGCAAGTGGACGTTACGGTCAGTCATGGTTATGTAATCCTAAACTCTTGCGGCGGAGGTGTTCGTCGGGTTGCAAACGCCATCCTCCATTCACGGCTTCTACGCCGGTCATCTGCGTGGCGTATTCCAACAGCGCGGCCCGCCCGCGCGTGGTGACGAGATGCGATTGGGCGCGCATGCGCCGCATGGCGTCTTTGATGCTATCCGGCGCGCCGCGGTCGGCCTCGATGGGCAACGGCTTCTGGAAGGCCAGCGCATCATCATTGGCGTAGCGCTCGCTGGCCTGCGTCAAAAAGGCGTTCAATTCAGCCTCGGTCAGGGTTTCGATATAGGGCGGAATATGGGGCATATCGGGTGTAAAGGCCAGAAAGATGGCCAGTTCGGGTTGCAGTGCGGGTTTGTCCTCGTAATATACCTCGCCTTCCCAATAGCCCCGGTAACCCTGCATCATCTCGGCGTAAGGCACATCGGGCACATCCAGATATTGCCAGGCATCCACGGCACTAGCCACGAAATGATACCCCGCAAAACGGTAACTTTGTTTGCGCCAGACCCGCTCGATGATAAGCGGGCGATCATCTTCCAGAATTGTCATATTGACACTGGCCTGATTGAGCGAATACTCCCACGAGATGCGCTGGACAACCCCGTTAGGGAGCGTCTGCGCTTCGCCTCGCGATTCAAATAAATAGGGGAAATCAGATTTATTAAAGGCCATGTTGTTCTCCATTCAGGCAGGCGCTATTCATGACGCGGGTTCCCGCGCCCAGAGACCGCTTACCTATCGGCGTTATGATACATCAATTTCGCAAAGTGTGCTGTCAAAATTGATAATGCGCCTTTTACATTCTTTAACAAATGTTAGTAAATTGTCTAGGACTATCGTCACGTTGACCAGAAGCGCCGCGCCGCGCACAATAAGAAGAAGCTCACAAATAATTTTGGGATGAAATAAGGCATCAACTATGCTTTCCGTCACACCGCAAGAACTGATGGAACTGCTCCTCAATGTTGGGCCGGTGCGCCCGATCTTTATCTGGGGTCCCCCCGGGATCGGCAAAAGCGCATTGGTGGAACAATATGCACGGCGGATTGGGCTGCCGTGTATCTCGCTGGTGGGGTCGCAACTGGCCCCCGAAGACCTGATGGGTGTCCCGCAGATTGACGCGGGACGCAGCT
>DAOTVD010000342.1:0-3071 GCA_034437075.1 Anaerolineae bacterium | reverse complement strand
GGTGATCACGGATTCCGGCGGCGTGCAGGAAGAAACAACCTATTTGGGTGTGCCGTGCTTGACTGTACGTCAAACCACCGAGCGCCCGGTCACCGCTACGTTGGGCACCAATATTATCGTCGGGCAAGATATGGACAAACTCCACGGTGAAGCGCTCAACATTCTGAACGGGGGCGCTAAGCAGGGGATGGTTCCGCCCTTATGGGATGGCCAAGTTGGAGAGCGCATCGCGGCTATTCTGGTTGAACAGGCTTGATGAACCGGGTTAAGGTTTTATGGCAGCTAACGCGCTACTTCGGCCCTGTTTGGGTGGCTTTCCGCGTGATGTACGCTTTGCGCATGCGCAGCGGACTTTTAGCACGTCAAACGCCCCCTTATGAATGGTCTGAGCGACCTTTAGCGGCGTGGTTACGCGCGGACACCCCTACCGAGCCAGATGCTTATGCTCAGTGGCGGAGCGCCCATAAGTCGCGCTTTTTTTTTGATACACCTTTGCCAGAGTATCCTTTTCCGGCATCCGAAGAGCTTATCGCAGAAGCTGGCGCTATCCTGGCGGGCGAGTGGTCGTTCTTCACGGGCAAGGCGCGCGCGTTAGGTATGCCACCGGATTGGCATCTTAACCCCATTACAGGACAAAAAGCGCCTATCGACAGGCACTGGACGCGGATCGGCGATTTTGATTTTGGCGACATCAAATACATTTGGGAGGCCAACCGCTTCAGCGTGGTTTATCCGTTAGTGCGCGCTTACGCCGCAACGCGCCGGACGGACTACGCAAAGACGTTCTGGCAATTGGTGGATAATTGGGCCGAACACAATCCACCCCAGCGCGGTCCCAACTGGAAATGCGGCCAAGAAGCGACTTTCCGCGTGATGGCTTGGTGTTTTGGGCTATATGCTTTTCAGGCGTATGCTACCTCCGCACAGATTGCCAGGCTGGTGACCATGGTTGCCGCGCATGGCGAACGCATCAGCCAAAATATTGGCTATGCCCGCTCGCAAAACAACAATCATGGCGTCAGTGAGGGGGTCGGGCTGTGGACGATTGGGGTCTTGTTTCCTGAGTTCAAACAAGCGAACCGTTGGCAGCGTCTTGGGCGTCGCGTTCTGGAGGGCGAAATTCGGCGGCAAGTGTATGAGGATGGCAGCTACGCACAATATTCACCCAATTATCAACGGGTGATGCTACATGCGGCCATCTGGGCCGCGCGTTTGGGGGAGTTGAACGATTGTCCACTTTCGACGGTCGTGTACGATAGAATCGAACGTTCAACTCAGTTTCTTTATCAAATATTCGATGCTGAGAGTGGCCAGGTTCCGAATCATGGGTCGAATGACAGCGCGCTAATTTTGCCACTGAACGATCATGACCCGCGTGATTTTCGGCCTATACTCCAAACAGCTCACTACTTGATCCATCGTACCCGACTTTTTAACGAGGTTGACGAAGATTTATTCTGGCTCTTCGGTCCGACTGCGCTAGAAAGCCCACGCGATACAGCAGGTTATACTCACGCCCCATTGAGCGCCGCCACCGGCGGATACTATACCTTGCGCGATGGGGATAGCTGGTTGATGGCGCGTTGCGCAACATACCGCGCTCGTCCGCACCATGCCGATCAATTGCATGTCGATTTGTGGTGGCGGGGGATCAACATCGCGTGTGATGCTGGAACATATCTGTATAACGGGTCGCCACCCTGGCGCAATGGGTTGGCTACCACCGCCGTGCATAATACCGTCATGGTGGATGCACAAGATCAGATGACACCCTATAGCCACTTCCTCTGGTTGGACTGGTCGCAGGGAACAGTAGAACAGCATACAGATATCTACTGGCAAGGAAGGCATAATGGATACCGGCGCCTAGCGCAGCCCATCACGCATCGACGCGCGATTATGCGTCATGAGACATGGTGGCTAGTCGTTGATGTGCTATTCGGCATAGGCGAGCATACCTATCAATTGCACTGGCTCACGCCCGATATGCCCTATCAGCTAAGTGAACGCGGTGCGCAACTTGAAACATCCTCTGGGCCATTCTATATTTATTGCTCGCAAGCGCTAACACTCACTCGCGCGGCACAATCGAGCGTAACGGGTTGGCGGTCGACCCGTTATGCAGAAAAAGAGCCCGCACTATCACTTAGAGCAAAAGTCCAGAGTGCGGTTCCGGTCACTTTCTGGACGCTCTTTAGCCCGCAGCTCATCCACTCTATCCAGCAAACGGACAATCAGTTGAATATTAACGATATTCAGGTTAGATTGAATGACAATAAGCTGATTGAGATAGTCTCGCAATGAAACACATTTTGCTCATTCATCAGGCGTTTGTATCCGGCAATCAAGCGGGAGGTACCCGCCATTATGAATTTGCACGCTTGCTCGTCCCGGCGGGGGAGCACCGCTTCACGATCATTGCCAGCAACCTCAGTTACCTCACCGGCCAGCCGGATACTGTAGATGATGCAACCGATACACCGCCCGGTATTGATATCCTGCGCGCCTACACGTTGCCTATTGCCCATCGGAGCTTTATGTGGCGCGTGGCCGGCTTCTTTAGCTTCATGTTCATGTCGCTTTGGGTATCGCGTAAAGTACGTGATATTGATGTGGTAATGGGCACCACTCCACCGATTTTTCAGGCGGTATCAGCCTGGTTTATCTCATTCATCCGACGCAAGCCTTTTTTGCTCGAAGTGCGCGATCTATGGCCGGAGTTCGCTATTGATATGGGCGTGTTGACAAATCCGGTCTTGATCTGGTTATCGCGCTGGTTAGAAGCCTTTTTGTATAATCGCGCCGATCACATTCTCGTCAATTCGCCAGCCTATCGCGACTATATGCTCAATCGGGGTATTCCTGAGCAAAAAGTAACCCTGATACCGAATGGTGTGGATCCCGATATGTTTGATGAGGTCCAAACAGACGGTGCAACTATTCGTCAAACATATGGTTTGGCGGAGCGTTTTGTGGTGCGCTATACATGCGCTTTAGGCCCAGTCAACGACATTTACATTATTTTGAATGCGTCGCAACGCTTAAATGAGCAATCGTACATTCATTTTTTG
>DAOTVD010000341.1:0-4301 GCA_034437075.1 Anaerolineae bacterium | reverse complement strand
AGCGTTCATACACGCTATAGCGATGGTGAGTTCGGTTTCTCCGCGTGGCAAGACAGAACGCCTCAGCCTGTTCGCCCCGTGGAGAAGCCCTTCGTAAATCTCTCATAACGAAGGAGTTCATCATGAACCAACTCACCGACCGTCAGGCCCTGGTGCATTATCACGCGGCCTACAACAACGATCATTACGCGACCGTCACGGACGCCATTCTGGACGTACTCGCCGCAGGCAGCGACCTGACCGACGAGGCGCTGCGGAACACGCCCGACTACATCGCGCTTTCCAACATGCTCACGGATGTCGCGTTAGAGATTTGCGGCCATCCGGCCTATCACGGCATCGGCTGGCAACTCGCCACGAGCTTAAACGCTGTACTCGCGCCGCGCCTGACAGCGGGCGATCTGGACGACGAAACCGCGCGCATGTTGTTTCATCGCATCAACGGGTATCTGGGGCGTTATCGTGGCCATATGCAAGCCTGGCGCGATTCTCTGAATCATCAATCGAAGGCCGAAGTCCAGACCGAAACGGCCTGGACGCTGACCCAAGAAGCAGTCCGCGCGGCTAGTAATGTTCCCGACTGGAATGGTCGCGCGAGCTATCATCTGGCCGGAGCGGCTGAGGGCATCCTGCGCACCGCGACGTTGATCCTCGCCCAAGACGAGCCGCCCTCGCCATCGCGCTTCAACTACGCGGGTCACAAACTCGCCCGCGCCCTCGAAGACCTGACCTTCGCGCTGAGCGAAATCTTGCCACGTATTACCGGTAAGTCCGTCTTCTACCAAGCGCATAAACTTCTCTCGAAGTTGGTCGAGGAGGTGCGCTGATGCTCACGCTGGCCGTACACTTCTTCGAGAAAGGCACCTACAAGACCAACCAGACCCAGCCGGGATCGAAACGTAAGATCAAAATGTCCGGCTACCAGGTCAGCAAGTTCAACTATCGCGTGCTGAAGCTTGCGCTCGGTGATCTGGTCGAGGACATCCCACGTTCGCGCATCGTGGACTACCGCTACATCCGCATCACACCCTCTGAAAAATGGCGCGCGCAGGGTCGCTATTTTCTCATCCCCATCGAGGACAGCCTGCTGACCCAGCTCGAAGGCTTGACCAAGTCCGAGTATCGCCCGCGCGTCTATTTGTGGCGCGACGAGGGTTGGCATCCGTTCCCTCAGATCGAGGAATACGCTGATGGCGAGACGCAGACCATCACCATCACGCGCACCGAATACGGCAGCCTGCTGAACCTCGATCCGCAGCCCAAGCGCACGGTCGAGCACAAGGAGGTGCCGAAGGTCAAGCGCCGTATTCGCCAGACCTATGAACCGTCTAAAGGGCCGGGTTTCCAACTCGCTTCATCAACTCCAACAGGTGACACCAATCCGGCAGGCTTCCCGACGACCATCACCGGCAACGGCATGATTTTGGAATGGAAACGCGGCTACGACGATAAGCCGCCGGTGTGGTGGATTCGCGACGCCGCCGAGGTTCCGAAAGCGCAATCCCAGACCTACAAACACTATCAAACCCTCAAATCCACGCCCGGCGCGCGCTGGAGTCGAGGCTTCCGCGCGTGGTATTTGCCACGCGAAACGACGCCGCCGCAAGCCTGGCTTGATCTCCTTGGCATATATGCCAACACCTCTGAGCCAACTGTCGAAAAGCCGCCCGAAAAAGTCGATCCGGCGACGCTCGCCGAGCGTATGAAACCGTACCGGGACTATCACGCTTTGCGCCAGTTTCGCCAACGCTTCAATGAGACTTACCACCATCTGACGTGCGTAAAAGCCCTGCCCGCGATGGCCACGCCATCTCTAGACGATCCCTGGAGTTAACCATGCCACAGACAATTCAACAGCCCTATGTCGGCTTGGTGACGGTGGTCGGCGAGTGCTTCTGCTACGGCGCGGCGCTGGATGGCGAGCAACTCGTTTACCTCGACGTCGCCGGGCCTGCTACCTCGGTCGAGGCGGCTTGGGCCAAGATCGTGGGCGGCAAGGGCGCGGCGATTGTGCCGCCACAGCATCGCGCGCAGAAAATCCCATTGCAGACGCAAGAGGGCAAGCTCAAGCGCATCCAGCGCAAGGTCGAAGGCTTGGGCGTGCACCATATGCTCTTGCTGCATACCGACCTGCTCGAACCGACCTACGCCGAACTGAGCACAACCTATCTCGTCATGGCCGACAAAGCCCAAGCCACCGCCAAGCTCGGCGCGCATGTGCAAAAACTCGTCAATATCGCAGTCTTCTCGACCTGGCATCCGTACTTGGTGCAGCAAGGCCGCCTGCACCGTCTGCTGACCCAATGCACTTGCTACGGCGGCGTGGATGTTTGGCGCGTGTCGCTGGATCAAAGTGCTTGGGAACGCCTCATCCGTCGCGGACTCGAACGCCGCGACATTCAACTTTAATATCGCAAACCAAAGCCCTCTGCTCGAAATCGGGTAGGGGGCTTTTTGATTTTCGGAGCTTGAAAAAATGTCACGTCTTGCCAGTACCATCAAAGGCGGCTTCTATCCCTTCGATCCCGCCTTCCTGCCGCATGTTGCGCGGTTATTCACGCCTGCACCATCAGGCGGTCGCATCCTCGATCCTTGCGCGGGAGAGGGCGACGCGCTACAACACCTCGCCGGGGCGTGGGGCCTGACGCCTTACGCCAACGAACTCGATCTCGACCGCGCGGCCCAGTGTCGCGAGAAGTTCGGCCCTGTCCAGGCCGTGCAGGGCGACGCCTTCCAACTACGCGCCAGCACCAACGGCTTTTTGGCCGCCTGGGTCAATCCGCCTTACACCTATGACCGCGAGGAAAAGCGCCGCGAACTCGCATTCCTCAAGCACTCGTTAAAGTGGGTACAGTCGGGCGGATACTTGCTGTGGGTGGTCTATCAGCAGCATGTGACCACCGATGCCGCGCTCGTTTTGGCTAAAAATTGCGCGCACGTGGATGTCTGGGCCGTGCCTGAGCTGCACATGGGTACCTATCAGCAGGTGGTGGTCGTCGGTCAGGTCGGCCCCAAGGGGGATGACCCGCTCGCCGCTGCCGAGAATATTCTGGCCGCCGCGAAAAATCCCGAATCGCTTGCGCCGGATGTCCAGCCATGTTATAGTTTTCCTCAGCCGCGAGAAACGCGGCGCTTTTTATTTGCCCCGAAAGTCCTGACTCCCGAAATCACCCTGGCCGCTCTTGGCGCGGGCAGCGCACATCACACCGCCCAATTCCAAACACTTTTAGAACCGCCACCGCCTATCGACGACATTCGCCCCATCGTGAAGCCGCGCGGGATGCAGATCGGTCTCGTGCTCGCGGCGGGCATGTTCAACGGTCTGATTCTGGACACCTCCGGGCATGGCCGGGCGGCGGTGCGCAGCACGATCCGCACGGTGGAGGAGTTGCGCGAAGCACCAGAAGTCGTGGACGAAGATGATCCCAGCACCACTGAACGCGAAGTCTATCGCACCCGTCCGGTGGTCACGATCACGCTATTGACCGAACGTGGCGAAACGATCCCCATGACGGGCGATGCCGCGCTGGTGGACTTTATCGGCCAGCACAAGTCCGCCTTGCTCGATTATCTCGATACGCACTTCGCCCCGATTTATGGCTTTGATTACGGCAAAATCGCGCCCATCATCGACCGCGTGCGGCTGGGCAATAACGCGCTCTATCCGACACAAAAGCACGTCATAGGGGCTGCTTACGAAGCCCTCCAACAGCGCAAAGGTATCTATATCATTGGCGAACCCGGCGTTGGTAAGACTGCTATTGCTAGCACGCTCATGGTCGCGATGCAGCGCCACGCGAGGCCGGGGCAAGTCAATCTGGTGATGGCGCCGCCGCACCTCACGCCGAAGTGGAAACGCGAGATCGAGCGTGTCAATCCGGGCGCGTTTGTCGAAATTCTCGAAGGCGTGGACGACACCCGCGCCCTCATGGACAAGGCCGCGACGCTCATGCCGCATACGCTCAAGGTCGGCATCATCGCTCGTGAAAGGGCGAAATTGAGCGAAGGCTGGGGCGCGGCGGTGCAGTGGCGGAAACGCTACATCGCGCTGTGGCCGAAGGAGTCGTCGCCGCCCGAAGGTATGGAAGACCAGCCGCGCATCCAGACCAAAGAGGTGCCCATTTGTCCCTGTTGTGGCGAGGTCGTGACCAAGGATCAGAAGGGCGAGAAGGTCGCCAGTCGGGCTTGGTTAAGCGATGCGCCGCGTACCTGTCAGCATTGCGGCGGGGCGTTGTGGCAGGATAAGCGCACGTTTTCGGCTCCCAAGAACGGCGAGAAATTCCCCCGCAAGAATCCGCGCA
>DAOTVD010000340.1:0-10253 GCA_034437075.1 Anaerolineae bacterium | reverse complement strand
AAATGATGTTCACGAAGCCGAGCAACAACGAAAATGACCCAAACCCGACCACAATCGCGGTTAAGACCAAGGCTTGCACCAACGGATCACTCACTTGGCCATCGTTCACGCGGTCGGCATAGGCCGGGACATCCGCATCGTAAGCCCCTACCGACAGAAAGAACAAGTTAACCGACGTGAACAAGAGCGTAAAGCCCATCGCCGCTTTGATGAGGTCGCGGCGCAACATCTGAAAGACGCCGATGGCAAACAGAATGCCGGTTGCTATTGCGAAAAATACGTCCATGGTTGTACCTCGTCCTCTAACGTTCGGGCGTTTCGACTAATTCTTGCGTGGTGTATATCGACGACATCGCTTGCAATTCTTGGTCAACATAGCGCCCATCATCAATGCTAAGCTGGCTGTAGTCTGTGTCGCCAGCGCGCAGGGTTTCGGCCTCGCGCGGGCGGGCGATGGCTTCGAGCATCACGCCGACACTGCCGAAGACGGTTAACGCGATGCCAATCTCGAAGAACAACGTCGTCGAGAGCTTGAGCTCTGCCCACTCGAATTCATCCAGAATGCGCAGGCCCATAAACGTCCCATCGAACAAAATCGGCGCGGCGGCGTTGGTGATGGCCACGAGCAAGCCCAGGCTCATCATCCGCACCGGATAGAACCAGCGCAGTCGGCGCCGTGCTTCGGTATAGCCGTAGACCATATACCACAGCCCCACGGATAACCCGCCGATGACGCCCGCCGTAAAGCCATCGCCAGGGGCTTTAGCGCCATAGAAGACATGCACCGCCACAATCACCAGCGCGAAGGGCAATATGAACGAGGCCAACACGCGCGTAAACGGCGTGGAGAGGGTCGCGCGTTCCGGCGGGATGTTTGCCTCTGTCAGCGGGCCGGCATCATGCGCAGCGGCGCTGTCCTTGTCGCCATAGTAAATGGAATACAGGGCCAGGATGCCCAAAGCAGCCATGGCAAACACCGCGATTTCCACAAAGGTATCCATGCCTCGGAAGTCCGTCAGGATGGCCGAGACGACATCCGGCACTTCGACCAACGGTTCGGCATTGTCGATATGCCATTGCGAAATCGACTCGCGTTCGGGGCGATTCGTGACGGCAATCAGCGCAAAAATGCCCACTGTCGTGCCGATTACCCCCGCGATCAGCGCGTCCCGGTAGATACCAATGCGCGAACCGTTGCTGCCCGTCCACAGACGGTCGGCGGCTTGTTTTTGCAAGACCGGGCTCGTGCGGCTGAGGATGATAATCAGCAAGACCGTCGCCAGGGTTTCGACCATGAACTGCACGAAGGCCACATCCGGCGCTTGCTCCACCAGGAAAATCCCGGCCACGGCATAGCCCGTGATGCTGACCGACAGCACCGCCATCAGTTGGCGTTTGACGACCACCGAGGCCAACGCCGCACCAATTGCCAGCACCAAAAACAACCCGTCGAGCGTATTGCCCACGTCCAGGTCGGGCAGGCCATCGGGGAAGATTTGCGCACTGTTGGCCAGGTCAACCAGCAGGCCCGAACCCAGGATGATGAAAGCCAGCACGCCCAAGATCGAAATCAGGTAATAGCGCAATTTACCGCTCTGTGAGCGCAGCAGTTGATCGCCACTCCAATCCACAAAACCCATAATGGCGGTATAAACGCGCGTACCATCGAAAGGTAGATCGCCGAATAGGGGTAGCCAGACGCCCCGCACCGCAAACAAGGCCAATCCGCCGATAATCGCGCCAATGCTGATGTAAAACTCCGTGATGAAGCCCGGCCAGAGCTTGAGTTCAAAGGCTTTGGGCACGATGGTTTCCAGCAGCGGGATAATCAACGGATCGAGCAAAAAGCCCAGGCTAATCGTCCCGGCCACCAAGCCCACTGGGCCAAAATTGATCGCGGGGGTCATCGCGTGGTAGTGCAATTTATGATCGGGCTTGCGGAAGAACACATCCCAAATGAGGATGAAGCCTGCCGTAGCCGTAAAGACCGCTGTGGCGGTTATAATCGCCGTAAAGAGGGTCGCTTGGGCCGCGTCCATCGACGCGGCAATGAGCACCTCTTTGGCCACAAACCCGAAGAAAAACGGCACGCCTGCCATAGAGAGCGCCGAAATCGTCGCGATGCCTGCTGTCCAGGGCATATATTTCGCGACCCCGCCTAGCTTGTCGATAATGCGCGTTTCAAAGGCATGGTCAATTGACCCGACGCACAAGAACAAGGCGGCTTTATATAGCGCATGGGCCAGAATACCGACCATGGCCGCTTTGTAGCCGATGTAATCCGGCAGACCGATCAAAAAGACGAGCATCCCCAGCTTGGTAATGGTCGTGTAGGCTAGCAAGCCTTTCAGGTCACGCTGTTTGATGGAGAAAAACGACGCGATGAACATCGTCACCAGGCCCACGCCTAACAGCCCCGTTTCCCATAAGTCGGTGTTGCCCATGGTGGGATACATGCGCGCCAGCAAATAGACCCCCGCTTTGACCATCGTCGCCGAATGCAAAAAGGCGCTGGCCGGGGTCGGCGCGCTCATACCGCCAGGCAGCCAAAAATGAAACGGGAATTGCGCGCTTTTGGTAAACGCCCCCAGCATGACCAGAATCGCCATGGCGTTGTACCAGGGATGGTTGGTTAGGTCGGCTTGCAACACGGCGCTGAGTTCGGGCATGAAGGGCGTCGCGCTGTCTGGTTCTAGGATTTGCCCGGTGGCCACGCTGATGAGCAACACGCCCGCCAACAAGGCCAGGCCGCCCGCGCCCGTGATGACCAGCGCTTGCGAGGCCCCAAAGCGCGCGCTCTCGTATTTATCCCCTTTGAAGCCGATGAGCAGGAACGAGGTAATGCTCGTGAGTTCCCACATAATGAACATGGTGATGAGATTGCCCGACAGCACCAAACCGAGCATGGCGCCCGTAAAGAGCATCAGCAACATGTTGAAGCGGCTTTGGGTGAGTTCGTCGTCGAAGTAGTAGCCCGAATAAAGATAAATCGCAGTGCCTACGCCCGTTACGACCAAGCCAAAGAGCAGCGAAAGCCCGTCCAGATAGAACGAGAATGACAAGCCTAACTCCGGCATCCAGGTAACGGTGCGCTCCACCGGGCCATTATCACGGATTTCAGGAAAGTAGCCCAGCAAAACGGCAAACAGCAAGGCCATCACCCCAGCCGTAAACCAGGTTTGAATTGATTTGCCGAATAGGCGCCGCACATCGGGTATCGCTAACAGAGCAGCGACAAAAAACGGTAACGCATTGATGAATAGGATGTCCATAGATTACCCAGTATACTCGTGTATATCGCTCATAATGCACAAAGCACCATCAGCACAGCAATCCTTAGTACAGTACATTGTGCGTCTTTTTCCCCTGCTAGCACTTAAGAATATTTTCGTTAGAATTTTGGGTAAAAAGCGCGAAGCAGACTCATTGTAACGAAATTCACGATGAATTGCTTGAGCCTTAATGCATTTATTATATTTTTGGGGCCAGGATAAATAGCAAATAAAGGTCAATTGCGCGGGCAGTTTAGGTGCTGCATGGCCTGGTGAATGGTCAAAAATACCCGTTCTTCGCCCAGTTTTGCCACAAATCCCACGGCGCGTAAGCGATCCATAACCGGGCCTTTGACGTTGCTCATGTAAAAGACCACACCCGCCGAGCGTAGTTCGCTGATGAACGTTTCTAGCCCTTCGAGCGCACTGGTGTCGATGGTGTTTACGCCACTGCACACCAGCACCAGATGCTCAACCTCGGGTTGGTCGGCGATCATGTTCAGCAGGCAACTTTCTAAATATTGAAAGTTCGCAAAATACAGGCTTTCATCCACGCGCACGGCCAGCACATGGGGGCAGGTTTGCGTCTCGTAGCGTTCCACATTGCGGAAGTGCTCGCTATCCCCCACCCGCCCGACGACGGCCACATGCGGGCGACTGGTGCGCCATAGAAAGAGGGCCAACGCGGCGAAAATCCCCAAAAAAATGCCGTTCTGGATGCCAATGAGCAAGACCGCCCAAAACGTAATAATCAGCGACCAGGCATCGGCTTTGTTATAACGCCAGGCGCGGCGCAGCACCGAGCCGTCGATCAGCTTGGCTGTGGCCACCAAGATAATCGCGGCCAATACGGCATTCGGCAGATAGTAAAATAGCCCCGTGAAGAACAATAACGTTAGCGCGATGAGCGTCGCAGTAATCAGCGAGGCCAAGCCCGTGCGCGCGCCCGCGCTATCATTCACCACCGAGCGACTTAAACCGCCCGTCACGGAATAGCCGCTGGTCAGCGCGGCGGCAATATTGGCCGTGCCCAGCGCGATGAGTTCTTGGTTGGGGTCGAGCTTCTGGCGGCGTTTGCTGGCCAGCGATTTCCCAATCGAGATGCTCTCCATGAAGCCCACCAAACTGATGGTGACCGCGATGGGAAACAACTTTTGGATGTCGGCGGGGTCAAGAGAGGGCGTGCTGAAGCCCGGCAAACCCGGCGGCACCTCGCCCACAATCGCCACGTCGCTATTGTTCTGCAAGCCCAGCCCCCACACCATAAGCGTCCCCGCAAACACGATCACGAGCGGGCCAGCCTTGCTAAGCGGTGTGATGAGCGCTGCCGGGGCGTTGACTCGTTTTAGGAAGTTCGGCACGTCATGCTGGAAGAATAGCAAGGTCACGATGCTACCCAGGCCAATCCCCAGCGTATACGGATTCACCTGGCCCACTTGCGCGAGCGTATCGGCGGCGGCGGTGATGACCGACTCGCTACGTGGTATCTGAATCCCCAGCACATGTTTTATCTGGCTGACGATGATGACAAGCGCGGCGGCGTTCGTAAAGCCAGAGAGCACCGGATAGCTGAGGAAATTCACCAGCGAGCCCGCTTTGATGAAGCCCATAAACAGTTGAATGACCCCCACCATAAAGGCCAGCGTCAGCGCCAGCAGCAGATATTCCGCCGAGCTTTCCGCCGCAAATTGGCTAAGCCCGGCCACCACCAGCAGCGAATCAATCGCCACGGGGCCGACGGCTAGCACGCGGCTTGTCCCCAGTAGCCCATAGACAATCGGCGGCGCGATGCTGGCGTATAGCCCCACCTGCGGCGGCAATCCTGCTAAAAGGGCATAGGCCATACTTTGCGGCACGAGCATAATCGCCACGATGACCCCGGCGATCAAATCGCCGCTGAGGTCTTCGCGCTTATAATGCCGCGCCCAGGCCAACACCGGCAGATAATCGGCCAGGTGTATACCTGTGTTTTGCGGATGGGAATACGGTCTGCGGGAAGTGGCCATCGTTGGGTTCGTGCGTAGGGCGAGCGCGTAGCCCGCCCCACGTCAGGATTTTCCTATAGAGGTTGGGCTAGGGCGGCGGATTCGGTGTTCAGCGCCGCGCGCCAAGCCGCATCACTGTCGTTTAAGTTGGTGACATTCGTGAAGCCGTGGCTCAGCAGCAAGCTAGCGGCAATCTGCGAGCGGTAGCCACTGGCGCAGTGGGTCACGATGGGTGCATCTTTGGGCAATTCGTCCAGGTGGCGCGGCACAAAGCCCAGCGGAATATTCAGCGCGCCCGCGATATGCCCGGCTTCATATTCCGACTTACCGCGCACGTCGATAATTGTCACCTCCGGCGCGCGGCGAGCGAGTTCTTGCGCGTCAATGCGCGGCAGTTGCGTATCCGCAGCGAGCAGATCATCCGCTATGAAAAATCCCGGCAAGTTATCCACGCCAATAGCCCGCAATGAGGTCACGATTTCGGCAGCGCGGTCGGCATCCGGCGCGATGAGATAGGCCGGGCGTTCGAAATCCACGAACCAGCCCAGGTATGTGCTGAAGTTGTCGCTTGTGGCGGGGACGTTCAGCGTGCCGGGGATGTAGCCAGCGGCATATTCATCCGTGCTGCGCATGTCGAAAACCTGGGCACCTTCGGCCAGCAATTCGGACAGACTCTCGCCGCTCAGGTGTTGCGGCGCGGGGAGGTCTTGCAGCAAGGCCGGGCCTTGCTTGTTCACGACCTTCATCTGGGCAAAATAAGCGGGCGGCTCGGGCTGGCCATCTAGCAGCCAATCGACAAATGCGCTTTCGTTGTCATACTGAAAGGCTGGGTTAAAGAGCTTTTCATAACCCAATGTCGTGGAGGGCACCGCGCCGAGCGCTTTACCGCAGGCGCTGCCCGCGCCGTGGCCCGGCCAAATTTGCAGGTAATCCGGCAATTCTTTAATGCGCTGCACACTGCGGAATTGGTCGCGCGCGCCTTTCACTTTGGTGTCCGCGATCTTGGCGGCTTCTTCCAGTAAATCGGGGCGGCCCACATCCCCCACGAAGACGAAATCGCCCGTGAAGATGCCCATGGGTTGGTCGCCCGTGGCCGTGTCCGTAATCATGAAGACGATATGTTCGGGGGTGTGGCCGGGCGTGTGCAGCACGTCTATCTTGACGTTGCCGACCATCCAGCTATCGCCATCGCGCAGCAGAATCGTATTATCGTCGGCGTAAGCGTATTTCCAATCGGCATCGCCCATGTCGCTCAGGTAGAGCCGTGCGCCTGTCTCGTGGGCCAGTTGGCGGCTCCCGCTGACGTAATCGGCGTGAATATGCGTTTCGGTGACGTGCGCGATGCGCAAGCCTTCATCTTGTGCGGCTTGAAGATAGGGCGAGATGTCCCGCGCGGGGTCGATGATCAGCGCTTCGCCCGTGGCCGCGCAGCCCACCATGTAGGAGGCTTGCGCGAGTTCTTTGTCGTAGAAGTATTTCAATAACATGCTATTCGCTCCGTTGAGTTATGTGTTTGCGTTGGGGCGCTATTCCAGCGGTAGGCCCTGCATCATCCAGCCCATGGTGCCGCCCGTCAGGTTATAGACGCGCTTGGCGTGGTAGCCGCCCCGAATGAGCGCATCGGCGGCGATGCCACTCCGATTGCCGCTCGCGCAGACCAAGATCACGTTGCGGTCTTGCGGAATCTCGTTCACGCGGATGCTGAGTTCGTCCAGGGGGATGTTCACGGCGCCGGGGATGTGCCCGCTGTTGAATTCGCCGGGGCTGCGCACATCGATGAGGGCGTGCTGTTCTTCAGCCTGCATCAGGCTCTCGTATTCCGTGCAGCCAATGGATTGATAGGCCGGGGCTTTACCAAAAATATTCATGACAATACTCCTCAATTACGTTAATTCGTCAGGTTAATGGGTTGGGGTTACTGAACGGGTAATCCGGCGGCTTGCCAGTCGATAATGCCGCCCATGTCATACACATCACCATAGCCTGCGCTGTATAGAATCTGTGCGGCCTGGGCGCTACGATTGCCGCTGCGGCAATAGATGATGATGGGTTGGTCGGCAGGCACTTCATTCAGGCGTCGGGCTAGTTCTTGCACCGCGATATTCTCTGCGCCGGGGATATGCCCGCTGTTAAATTCTTCCGGCGTGCGCACATCCAGCAAAAGATGATTGTCCGCGTTCAAACCGAATTCTTCCTGGTAAGCTGCTGGGCTGATACGCTGGGGTGGGTTCGGGTTTGCGCTTTCGTTTGATGTACCTGCGTCGTTATCTTCCACAATGGCGACATTATCGCCCGAAGCGGTCGTATTGTTGCTATCTTCCGAGCAACCGACCAGCACCACGAGCGCGATCAGCAAGACGACGAGCAAGCGCCAGAGGGGTTGGGTTAGAGATTTGCGATGAAGATTCATAGTGTATCCAGAGCATAAGCTTACGATAGGCCTCTATTTTAGGGCCTATGGCTCTGGCCGGGTAAGCCCGAAAGACTTATACTGTGCTATTAGACAACGGTTATATCAGAGAGTGGCTATGCTTAGTCTGTACAAGCTTGAAATCTTCGCCATGGTGGTGCGCATGGGCAGCTTCAGCGCCGCCGCCGAGCGTTTGCTGATGACCCAATCGGCAGTCAGCCAGCATATCCTCGACTTAGAACAAACGCTGGGGACGCAACTGTTCCGGCGGGGGCGGCGCGGCGTGACGCTCACCCCAGCGGGTGAGACGCTCTACGGCTATACCCAGGATATTCTGCGCCTGGTGGCCGAAGCCGAAACCGCCGTCACCACGCCCGAGAATCTGACGGATGGCAGCATCACCATCGGCGCGACGCCGGGCGTGGGCGTGTATATTCTGCCCAACTGGTTGCAGTCTTTCCGCCAGGAATACCCCCAGTTTACGACGCACTTAAAGACCGACATCACGCCCCACATATTGGAACAAGTGCGCGATCATCGCCTAGCGCTGGGTTTTGTGGAAGGTGAGCTAGACGACAAGCTGCCCGAGACGCTCGGTGTATTGACCCTGCAAGCCCTGAGTATGCATGTCATCGTCGGGCGCGATCATCCCTGGTGGGGCAAGGAAGCCGTTTCCGCTGATGCGTTGAACGACCAGGCGTTTATCTCGCGCCAACCCAACAGCCAAACGCGCGCTTGGTTGGGCAAGCTGGCCGCGCAACATATGCTGAATCTGCGCATTGTTGCGGAGTTCGATAACCTGGAATCCATCAAACGCGCGGTGTGCACGGGGATGGGTATCGCCATTTTGCCCGATTACGTGGTGGAGATGGAAGTCCAGCAGGGGCGCTTAGCGACGCTAGGCGTCTCGGATTTGCTGCTAGAACGTACCCTCAAAATGCTTTGGGATCGCGAAACGCCTTTTTCGCCCATCACGCGCACCTTTTTACAACATTTGGCCGAGCGCTTCCCGGCCCTGGATGATCTGACGCTGGCTTAATCGGCGGGCGTGGCGGTGGGGTCGGGGATGGGCGTTGGTAGGGCTGCGGCACCCTGCAAGTAGAGGCGACGGGTAGCGTCCGTTTCGGCCAGGGCGTCTTCGGGCATCGCGCCCCATAGATCATCGGGGGTCGCGACGCGATTCTCGTGCTGGCGCAAATAGCTTTGTAGCCAGGCAAAAAAGGCATCATCCCCCAGTTCTTCGCGCAGGTTGTGCAACATCAGCGCCCCGCGCAGATAGGCCATGTTGATATAACCGCGCGCGTTATCGAAATGATAAATGCTGCGATCCACTGCCCCGGCGGTGACATCGTGCGCGCGCACGCGGAAATCCCACCACCAGTCGGGATTCTCATAAAAGCGTTCGTAAAACAGAAATTCGCTATACGTCGCGAAGGCTTCGTCCATGTACGGGTATTCGGCGGGGTCGTTGCCCACCAGCAGATACCACCATTGATGGGCGACCTCATGCACGGTGATGGTCGTCAGCCATGAGTTAAGACGCCCATTCCAAGTGCGAAACCACGCTTCGCTGACGTAGATCAGCCCGGAAAACTCCATCCCATCGGGAAAATCGCCCTGCACCACCACCAAACGTTCCAGCGGATAATCCATGCCGAATTGTTCTTCGAAAAGGAGCATCGAATCCGCCGCCGCCGAAAGCGCCTGGCGCGGCGCGTCAAATTCTATCCCCGCACTGACATCTGGATAGTGATACAGTTCCACGACAACATCATTGGTCGCCAGTACGCTTTCGCGCCGGAAGCCATCGCCTAATGACAGCGTCAGATCACGCGCATTCTCTAGCGTAATCGTCCATTGATTATCCCCTTCCGCGACGACATCCCCCGCAGCGGCGAGTTCCACATCCGGCGGGGCGTCTTGCAACGTAAACCTGAGTTCGAAATCGGCCATTTCGGCGGTGGTTTGCTCCCCGACGAAGTACGGGCGCGGTGTGTACCAGTCTCCGGCGCGTTGCAAACCCACCACCGGGAACCAGTGCCCCAAATTCACCTGACGGGATGTATAGCCCAAATAGCCAAAACGCCCATAATACCCCACCTCGATAGGTGGAACGTTTAGCGTATAAACCAGCGTGAGTTCCAGCGCGCAACCCGGTGGTAATGGTTCGGGCAGTGGAATGCTCATCTGCGTAATGTTGATGCTTACGCCCTCGATGACGGTGTTGTTCAGGCGTGTTTCCGCCAATTGAATCCCGTTGGCGTAGCGATTGGGTTCGGCGTGCAACACCAGGCGCTCTTGCGGATTGTCGGTCAGGTTGGTGTAGCGTACGGTTTGTGTCACCTCGGCGCTTTTGCTGGGCCAGTCGAAGTCGGCATCTAGCGTATAACGTGGGCGTGAGGTTGCGGCGCCGAGCACATCGAAGCAGGTGTAAATTTCCTCGGGCGGCGCGACAAAGACGGGAGTGCGCGTCAGGTCGTTGGCGTCTTGGTTTAACGTCATGGGCACCAAAGCCACGTCATCGCGCACGGCTTGCGCACGCAGATAATCTGGCGGGGTGACCGTTACGATACGTGGCTCATCGGA
>DAOTVD010000339.1:0-5612 GCA_034437075.1 Anaerolineae bacterium | reverse complement strand
CATAGGCCATGTAGTCGGCGGCCCCACGCAGGCCCAGCGCCTTGGTGATGGCTGCCGTCAGGGTCGTCTTACCATGGTCTACATGACCGATGGTCCCGATATTCACATGCGGTTTGCTGCGTTCGAATTTAGCCATTTTGGCTGTACTCCTTTATCACTAGAAGCGTTATCACAAACTAAACGTTGCCCTTAAGGATTTCTTCTTTGATATTCTGCGGCACCTGGGCATAGCCGCTGAATTCCATCGTAAAGTTGCCGCGCCCGCTGGTCATCGACCGCAGATCGGTGGCATACCCGAACATCTCGCCCAACGGCACCTGGGCGCGGATGGATGAAACGCCCTCGCCGCGCGGGTCCATACCTTCGACAGCACCACGCCGCGCGGAAAGATTGCCGATGATGTCGCCCGTATATTCATCGGGTGCGACGACTTCGACGCTCATCATGGGTTCGATGAGCACCGCGCTAGCTTTTTGGACGCCTTCTTTCAGGCACATCGAACCCGCGATGCGGAAAGCCATTTCGGACGAGTCCACATCGTGGATGGCGCCATCAACCAACTTGGCGCGCAAGCCGACTACCGGGTATCCAGCAACGACGCCGCCTTTCATGGCGTCCATGGCCCCCATCATGGTCGGTTTGATCCACTCTTTGGGGATCGCCCCGCCGCGAATATGGTCTTCGAAGATGAATTGCTCCTCGGGGAAGATTTTCTTAGTCGAGGATTCTTCTTCTTGTTCATAAACGCTCTCATCCGTGATGGGCTCGAATTCCATGGTCACCTTCGCGAACTGCCCACTACCGCCAGTCTGGCGCTTGAAGGTCGTATCGATGGTGACGGACTTGGTGATCGTCTCACGATACGAGACGCGCGGACGGCCCACGACAGCATCGACCTTGAACTCGCGCATCATACGGTCGACCAACACCTCCAGATGCAATTCGCCCATGCCCTTGATGAGCGTTTGGCCGGTTTCTTCGTCGGTTTTCACTTCGAAGGTCGGGTCTTCCTCGGCCAGCTTATGCAGCGCATCGGACATCTTGTCGCGGTCGGCGGTGGTTTTGGGCTCGATGGCGACTTCGATCACGGGTTTGGGGAAGCTGATGCGCTCTAGCACAATCTGCTTGTCCATATCCGAGAGCGTTTGCCCGGTGAAGGTCTTTTTCAAGGACAACGCCGCTGCAATATCACCCGCGTGGACTTCTTCTACATCTTCGCGCTTGTCGGCAAACATGCGCACCAACCGCCCGATGCGCTCGCGCTCACCTTCGGTGGTGTTCATGACCGTTTCGCCAGAGCGCAACACGCCCGAATACACGCGGAAGAACGCCAAGCGCCCCACATACGGGTCGGTCGCAATCTTGAAGACCAGCGCGGACAGCGGCTCTTCATCATCCGGGTTGCGCTCGATGAAGGTACTTTCGTCATCCGGCAAAATACCTTTCACGGGCGGCACATCCAACGGCGAAGGCAAGAAGTCGATGACGGCATCGAGCAACATCTGCACGCCTTTGTTCTTCAGCGCAGAACCGCACAAAATCGGTTGGGCGGTGTTGGCCAGCGTCGCGTTGCGCAAAGCTTCGATCAGTTCGTCGTTGGTGATCTCTTCTTCCATCAGGAACTTCTCGGTCAAGCCTTCATCAACTTCGATGATGGCTTCGATCATCGCTTCGCGCGCCGCTTCGGCATCTGCTTGCAAATCCGCCGGGATGGGTTCGCGGTTGATGTCCGTGCCGAGGTCGTTGCCATAGGTCACCAATTCCATCGTGAACAGATCGACAATTCCGGCGAAGTCGGAGCCTTCACCGTAGGGCAATTGGATCGGAATCGGGTTCGATACCAACCGTTCGCGGATGGTTTTCAGCACGAATTCGAAGCTCGCGCCGGTGCGGTCTAGCTTATTGACGAAGCAAATACGCGGTACGCGATATTCATTCGCTTGACGCCAGACGGTTTCGGACTGGGGTTCCACACCCGCCACACCATCAAACACCACGATACCACCATCCAACACGCGCAAACTGCGCTGCACCTCGGCGGTGAAATCCACGTGGCCGGGGGTGTCGATGAGGTTGATCTGATAATTTTGGCCGTGGCGAAGCCAGCTTGCGGTAATGGCTGCGGAGGTAATGGTGATCCCACGCTCACGCTCTTGCGCCATCCAGTCGGTCGTGGCTGCGCCCTCATGCACTTCACCGATTTTGTGCACCATGCCGGTATAGTACAGAATGCGCTCGGTGGTCGTGGTTTTCCCCGCGTCAATATGGGCGATAACGCCAATATTGCGCAGCAACTTCAAGTTCAATTTCCCGTTTTTCTTAGCCATCTTACCCTTTAATGCTATACGGCTAACTGTTACCAACGATAATGGGAGAACGCCCGGTTGGCCTCGGCCATGCGATGCGTCTCTTCACGTTTCCGGATGGCGTTGCCCTGGCCGCGTGCGGCATCCATCAACTCATTTGCCAATTTTTCGGCCATGCTCCGGCCATTGCGCGCGCGCGCGGCGGTCAGCATCCAGCGGATGGCCAGGCTTAGCGCACGGTCGGGGGGGACTTCAATCGGCACTTGGTAGGTGGAACCCCCTACGCGGCGCGGCTTGACTTCCACAGTCGGGGTGACATTGCGCAAAGCGCGCTCGAAGACCTCTAGCGGTTCTTCGCCGGCGCGTTCTTCAATGATGTCGAACGCATCGTAAATAATCCGCTGCGAGGTGCTCTTCTTACCGCCATACATCATGCGGTTGACGAACATGGCGACCCGCGTATTTTTGTACTTCGGGTCGGGCAAAACAATCCGTTTGGGTGGACGATTACGACGTGGCATCGTGTGCTCCCTTACTTCGGTTTCTTGGCGCCGTATTTGCTACGGCCCTGCTTGCGTTCTTTTACGCCATCCGTATCGAGCGTGCCACGCACAATGTGATAGCGCACACCGGGCAAGTCTTTTACACGCCCGCCACGGATCATCACGACGCTATGTTCCTGCAAGCTGTGGCCCTCGCCCGGAATATAAGCGGTGACTTCGATCTGATTACTGAGGCGTACACGCGCCACCTTGCGCAACGCCGAGTTCGGCTTTTTGGGCGTCATAGTACGCACCTGAGTGCACACGCCCCGTTTTTGTGGCGAGCCCTTGGGCTGGCGCGTCCGCTTCTGGCGATAGGTGTTCCACGTATATTGCAACGCGGGCGCGGTGCTTTTCTTTTTCTTTGGCTGTCGCCCCTTGCGAATGAGTTGGTTAATGGTTGGCATAAAGCTCTCCAAATACTTATCTTGCAGCTAGCTAGCGTGCAAACAGGCGTCGTCACGCCTGTTCTTCACACAACGATGAGGCTACCGCAAGACCGACAGCCTCATGTTATATTCGAGCTCAGTTCCGTACGCATTGCCTTACTGGGCAAGGATGCGCAGGGTGTTGGGCGTTTTAGCTGAAGAATAATATCAGTGGGCTATGGGCCAGTCAAGGGGGGCGCTTAAAAGATAGGCCGTTTGACGGTATCATTACGGTACAAGATGCTTAGAAGTCGCTGAGAAAGATCGTGTGATGACACGCCTAGAAAAATTACAACATCTGATGAGCCAAGCGGATCTGAATATGGTCGCGCTGATACCTGGGCCGAACCTGCGCTATGTCGCGGGTGCCCATCACCTATTAATGGAACGTCCGCTGGTTGTGTTGGTGCCCCATACCGGAACGCCTGCCGTCATCATTCCGCAAATTGAGGTGGAGGTCTTCCAAGCTGGGGGGCTAGCAGCCACGCTCTATCCCTGGACAGATGCCGATGGGTATCACGCCGCTTTCGCGCAGGCACTCGCGACCTTCGCGCCCCACCGTTTGGGCGTGGAAGGGTTGCGGATGCGCTTTTTCGAAGCGGAAATCCTGAAAAATCTGCTGCCCGATACCGAAATAGTGCGCGCAGACGACGCACTAGCCGACCTGCGTATCCACAAAGAAAGCGATGAAGTCGCAGCGCTGCGCCAGGCTATCATGCTGTCCGAGTCTGCGCTGCAAAATACGCTGGATCATATTCAAGTGGGGATGACCGAAACCGCGATTCTCAACCGTTTGCGCGGTTATCTGACAGAAGCCGGCGGCGAAGGGCTGGCGTTTCCGCCGTTAGTGCTGGCGGGGGATAATTCGGCGCGTCCGCACGGCCACGCCCGCCCGGATTACGCCATCCAACCCGGCGATGCCTTGCTGTTTGATTTCGGCTTGGTCTACGAAGGATACCATGCGGACATTACACGCACGTTTTTTGTCGGCGAACCCAGCCCCGACGCGCGTGCTTTTTACGAGGCCGTCTTAGCGGCCAACATCGCCGCCCGCGAGGCCGCCCGCCCTGGCCTAACCGCCCACGAGCTAGACATTTTGACGCGCGACGTCTTAGAAAAAGCAGGCTATGCGCAGTGGATTATTCACCGCACGGGGCACGGCCTAGGGCTAGATGTGCATGAATATCCCAATATCGTACAAGGTAATGTCCGAGTATTGGAGCCAGGCATGGTCTTCACGATTGAGCCAGGTTTGTACCAGCCCGGCGCGCTGGGTGTGCGTATTGAGGATGATGTGCTTATCACCCCGGATGGTGTCGAAGCGCTGACGACCTTCCCGCGCGAGTTGCAAACGGTCGGTTAGCTCCGCCGAAAGACAACCGTGCTTCTGTCGGCGGTCAGTTGCGGCAACCAGACCTGAAACGCCGTGCCTACGCCAACCTGGCTAGCAACGGTGACGGTGCCACCATGCGCCCGTACGATTTCGTTCACGATGGCTAAGCCTAGCCCGGTGCCGATGCGTTGCGCGCCACGTTGGCGGCTCTTGTCCACCTGGTAAAAGCGCTCGAAGATGCGCGCCAGGTCATCTTTGGGGATGCCTTCGCCCGTGTCCTGCACGGTGACCATGATGCCCTGGGCTTGGGGTTCGGCCCGTAACCAGACCTGGCCGCCCTCCGACGTGTGCTTGAGCGCATTATCTACCAAATTGGTGAAGACCTGCGCCAAGCGATCCCCATCCCCCGCAATGCGCGGCAAGGGCTGGATGTCCAGATGCAACGTAATGTTGGCGTCGCGAGCTTTGATGTTCAAACTCTCGCCCACGTTGCGCAGGATGCCATCCAGCGCGATGGCCTGGCGCAGCATTTGCATGCGGCCACTCTGAATCCGCGCGATGTCCAGCAAATCTTGCACCAAGCGCGTCAGGCGCGCCGCTTCGTAATTGATTATGGATGCCGAGTGAGCCGGGTCATCGGTCACGCCATCCATAATCGCTTGCGAATAGCCCTGGATGCTGGTTAGCGGGGTACGTAAGTCGTGCGATACATTGGCCAAAAAATCTTGCTGGGCTTTTTGCGTGGCTTGGACTTGCGCGGTCATATCATTGAACGCTTGCGCGACAACGCGCGCCTCGGTGACCCCTTGCACAGGCACCCTCTGGGCATAATCCCCGGCGGCCACCTGCCCGGCGGCATTGGCGATATGGGCCAGGGGGCGCGCCACCGAGCGCGTAATCCAATACGATAGCAAAATCGCGACGCCGAAACTCAGCATCCCGGCTTGCATCAAGGGCAGTAGGAATGTTTCGCCGAAATCGGCTAGCACACGGCGCAGGGTCT
>DAOTVD010000338.1:0-11594 GCA_034437075.1 Anaerolineae bacterium | reverse complement strand
GAAGCCAAGCAACACCAGCAAACTATCGAGAAGCATGCATAGAGCTTTCTGGTTAACCCAATGGGCGCTAGCATACCACAGAACGAAAGGGCGGTCTGTAGCACGTTTTGCCTCTCATCAAGTACCCATCTGGTGCACCCACCTACCCTTATGCGGCTGATTCGTGCGTGATAACGGCGGCCATTTTGGGTATACTTAGGCGGCTAGGTGTTATCGGTCTTGATGCAAGTCAGCCACTCAAAAATGAGGATGACAACCGTATAGATATAGGATGATGGATAACTTTCCTCCCAAACCGCCGAGGCCTACTCTAGAACAGGCGATTTTTAAGCAAATGGTTGATGCTAGCCCCGTGGCTATGACGCTCGCGGACGCTGGGCATGCCGATCTGCCGATCATCTACGCCAATGCTGCGTTCTATGCTTTAACGGGCTATGATGCCGCCTCTACCTTGGGGCGCAATTGTCGTTTTCTGCAAGATGGCCCGCAAGACTCGCCCCAGCATGTCGCCGCCTTGGAAATGCTACGCCAGGCGCTGGCCACTCAGCAACCCTGCCAAGTCGTCTTGGGCAATTATCGCCGCGAGGGCACTTTTTTCTGGAACGAATTGCATCTACTCCCTTTGTTCGATGCCAAAGGTACCGTGCGCTATTATCTGGGGATGCAACATGATGTCACGGTGCGCGAAACGGCCCGTCAATTGCAAGTGGCCAACCCGCGGCGCTTCCAGGCATTGTTCGAGCGCACCAACGACGCCATCTTCATCATCGGCCTAGATGGACAGCATCAAATGGTCAACCAGCGCGCCATGGATATGCTGGGCTATACGGTGGATGAAATTATCGGGCACAACTCGGGAGAATTCATCCTGCCGGACGAGGCCGGTGCATCGAACGAACGCTGGGCACGCCTGATGCGTGGTGAGATCATGCCGGTTTATGAGCGGCGTTTTCGGCATAAGGATGGGCACATCATTTACGGCGAGGTGAATGTCGCCCTAGCATATGATGAACATGGCCAGCCCGACCACATCCATAGTGTGGTGCGCGACATCACCGAGCGCAAACAGGCTGAAGCCCAACTCATCCAACAACGCGATTATTTGAACGCTTTACAAGAAGCCACCCTCAGCCTCTTGCAGCATAAAGCCATTGATGCCTTGCTCAGCGAACTGCTGCGCAGCGCAGCGCGGGTGTTAAATGCCCCCTTTGGGACGGTCTTCAGCCTGGATGAAAGCGGCCAGATGCGCGTCCTTGATGCGTTGCATCCGGTGCATAACCCCTATATCACCAAAGGGCAGGGCCTTATGGGCCAGGTCTGGCAAGACGCGCGCATGGTCGAGATAGAGGATTATGCCCAATGGCCCGAGCGCGTCCACGAAGCGCTGTATGATGCCTATCGTTACACCATTGGAATGCCCATCGTCATGCGCGGCACGGTGCATGGTGGGCTGGCGCTGGCTTTGCGCGACCCCGACCGGCGTTTCAGCACGACCGAACACAACATTCTGAATCAGTTTGTGCGCCTGGCGGCGGTCGCCATCGAAAACGCGAACCTGCTGCGCGAGCAGCGCGCCATTCGCGACGAACTCGAAGCCCGCGTCGCCGAACGAACCGCGACTATCGCCACATTGCTGAGCATCAGCCGTAACCTGACCCATGCCGCGAATGAAGAGGAAATGCTCTATGCCCTTGGTGAGGACGCGCGCGCCCATGGCGTGGACTCCGTCGCTTGGTATTATATTGATGAAGATGATAACGGTGCACCAGAATGGTTCGAGCTAGGTGCCATCTGGCGGCGCGACCCGACCGATGTCGAATTGCATGTGGGCGACCGAATTTATATCCCCAATTTTCCCGCCTTTAACCTCATGATCGAAAACCCCGACCAAGTTCAGATGGTGGAGGATGTCGCCAATGAGCCCCGCATGGACGACAACGCGCGCGCGTTGTTCCTGATGTTCGACACCGTCACCATGGCCGCGATTGCTTTAACGCAGTCTGGGCATTGGGTCGGGGCGATTGTGTTTAGCTGGTTTCATCATACGCGCGAATTTAGCGCACACGAACGGTCGATTTATGCCGGGCTGCCGACGCTAGCGGCGCCGGCTTTTGCGAATCTGCGCCAAACGCGCGAGCGGCAACGCGCTCAACTCGATGCGCTGTACGAAATCAGCCGCCAACTAAACGTTGCGCAAGATGACGCCGAAATCTTGCAAGCCATCACGGGTGCGTCGCATGGGTTTAACATTCAAGTGGCTGTTTTGTATGACCGCATCGGTGCCGACACGCTGGTGCTAGAGGCTGTTTGGCACCAGCCCAGTTTTGTGTGGCCCGTCCCGGTGGGCGAGCGTTATGACCTCACGGATTATGCCGTGGCGCAACAGTTTGAAGCGCAACCCAACACGCCCCTGCTCGTCACCAGCTTGCTGGGGGCTAATATGCTAGACACCCGTACCCGGGATGTCTTGCGCGCGGCGGGGCTAGAGCGGGTGGTGTTGGTTCCCCTGGCGAAGCGCCAACAATGGCGCGGTATCCTTTTGCTGGGTTGGACGGTCACATTGCCCTTCAGCGAAGAAGAACAAACCGTCTATGGGGCGTTGCCGCTATTGGTCTCGCCGGTGTTCGATAACGTGAAATTGCTGAAATCGCTAGCCCAGGCTGCCCAAGATGCCGAAATCGCGCGCCAAGAGGCCGAACAAGCCAACCAGGCCAAAAGTCTCTTTCTGGCCAATATGAGCCACGAATTACGCACCCCGATGAACGCGATTATCGGCTTTGCCGAATTGTTGGCCGGGGTGGATGATCTGCCGTCCGCGCACCGGGCCCCCGTGCAGACGATCTACCAAAGCGGTAATCATCTGCTGGGGCTCATCAATAATGTGTTGGATATGTCCAAAATTGAGGCGGGGCGCGCCTCGCTGGAAGCTAGCCAGTTTGATCTACACGCCCTGTTGAACGAATTGCGCCAGATGTTCAGCTTGCGGGCAGAATCCAAGGGGCTGGTGCTGCGCTATACGCTGGATGATGAAGTGCCGCGCTACATCATCGCCGACCCTGGTAAGCTGCGGCAGGTGATTATCAACATCTTGGGCAATGCCATCAAATTTACTCAGGAAGGTGAAGTTCATCTGCACGCGATGTATGATACCCAGCCCGACCCGACCCTAACGGTTAGTGTGGCGGATACTGGGCCGGGGCTCAGTGACGAGGAGCAAGCGCAAATCTTCGCGCCGTTTGCCCAAGCCCAAAGCGGTCGCCTGGCCAGCGAAGGGACGGGGCTGGGGTTGACCATCGCCCAGCAATATGTGCGCTTAATGGGGGGGCAGATTAGCGTGCAAAGTGTGCTGGGCACTGGCACCACCTTTATCTTTAATATTCAGGCCGAGGCCGCAACGCTGCACGAACCTCAAGAAGGCATATTGCCCCAACCCAAACCCGTGATCGAACACGCCAGCGGATGGCGGGTTCTGGTCGTGGATGATAGCGAGTCGAACCTTCTGATTTTATCCGCCCAGTTGGAGGCCGCTGGTTTTGATGTGCGTACCGCGCCGGATGGCGAAATGGCGTTGCGCGAAGTGGATGCTTGGCAACCGCATCTTGTGTTTATGGATTTGCGCATGCCGGGCATGGATGGCTACACCGCGACACAGCGCATCAAAGCCCAGCATGCCGCTGTTAAAGTGGTGGTCTGTACCGCAAGTGTCTTCGAAGACTTGCCGCGTTTGCAAGGGTTTGGCTTCGATGGCTTGCTGCATAAACCCATCGTGCGCACCAAATTGTTGGATACTGCCGCGCAACATTTAGGTTTGGATGTCCCCACGTCGGGCCCTGCCCCCCCAGAGACTTGGCTACCGGATGCCTTGGCCGCCTTGCCCAACGATTTGCGCGCAGCCTTGGCCGAGGGCGTCCAGCGCATTGATGTCGGGCGGACGCGGGCCACAATCCAACACATTGCGGCGCTCAATCCGGCGCTGGCGGATGCCCTGGCTCAGTTTGCGGATACCTATCGCTATGACCAGATCAGTTCCTTTCTGAAACGTATCGAAGACTGAGAATACCTAGAAAAGTGAAGGTCTATGTTTACTGCCGATGTCCCGAATATTCTGATTGTTGACGATACACCCGCTAATATCCAATTATTAGCGGGGATTTTACATAAAAGCGGGTACCAGGTGCGCCCCACCACCAGTGGCGCTTATGCTCTGGAAGCCGCCCGTAGCGCCCCGCCCGACCTGATATTGCTGGATGTGCGCATGCCCGAAATGGACGGCTACGAAGTTTGTACGCAACTCAAAGCCGACCCCGCCCTGGCCGATGTGCCCGTTATTTTTATCAGCGCGCTAGATGCTACGGACGATAAACTGCGTGCGTTTGATGTTGGTGGGGTGGACTACATCACCAAGCCGTTTCGCAGTGCCGAAGTCCTTGCGCGGGTGGCAACGCATTTATCCCTGCGGCAGCGCCAACGTGAAATTGCTCAGCTACAAGCCGAGCAAATTTCGCATTTGCAACAGATCAGCCAGTTAAAAGATGAAGTCTTGCGCATGGTCTCGCATGATCTCAAAAATCCCCTTGGGACGATCGTGGCTGGGTCGGAATTTTTGCGTCTGCTGTTCGACCAAAAGCCCGCGCTGGCCGAGAAAGGCGAGCGCTACCTGAATTACATCGAGCGCGGCACCGAGAAAATGCGCCGCCTCATTAATGATGTGCTGGATTTAGCCGCAGCGGAGACGGATACATCGTTGCGCTTAGAGCCCGTCAGCCTGGCGCGCTATCTGGAAGTCAACTTGGAAGAAGTCGCGCTGCAGGCCAGCGAAAAAAATATCACCCTACGCTTGGCCGCGCCCAACCCCGATGTTACCGTGCATTTGGCCGTTAATCGTTTTGAACATGTCTTGCAGAATCTCTTGTCCAACGCCATCAAGTATAACGAACCGGGCGGTTGGGTAGAGCTTGGCGGCGCGCAAGATGGCGACCGAGCGGTGATGTGGGTGAGCGATAATGGCATCGGCATCCCGGAAGATGCTTTGCCCCACATCTTTGAAAAATTCTATCGCGTCGACCGCACCAGCCATCGTTTACAAACCGGGACGGGGCTGGGCATGGCGATTGTGAAGGCTATCGTCACCCAGCATCATGGTACTGTGGTGGTCGAAAGCGAAGTCGGGGTCGGTTCGATCTTCACGGTGATGATACCGCTGAATGGTGCTTAACCTTGCCCCAGATAGACCCCCACCGGAAATTCGACCAAGGCTTCGGCCACTAGCGCATCATCCCCCACGGTGCGCGAGAGCGCCTGCCCGGTGAAGACATTCTCGAAGCTCAGCATTTTTATGTCCTTGGGCAGTTCGATGTACGTGCCGCCCCAGGCATGTTCACCTAGCGGGGGCGTTTGTTGGCCCCCCATCAAGCTATGCACTAGGCGCGGGACGATGACCAATAAGGCGGTGTTTTCGTTTCGGCGCACGAAGCCCAAGGCATGCCGCGCCTTGGCACCCTGAATCGATAGCGGGATATAGTCGGCGTCCAAAAAGAGTTCGGGATGCTCGCGGCGCATATTTAATAAGCGATAAATGATGTAGAGCTTAACCGCGCCATCACTGAGGTCGTTCATCAGGCGCGGGATGAGCCCGGCCCGGTTGTCGGTTTCCAGGGCGATTAGGTCGTCCAGCAGGGCGCGCCGTTTGTCGTAATCCACCGGGCGGCGGTTGTCGGGGTCAACCAAGCTGAAGTCCCATAGTTCGTTGCCTTGGTAAATATCGGGGATGCCGGGCACGGTCAGCTTAAGCGTTGTTTGGGTCAGCGAATTGAAGCGCCCGAAGTAGGCGACACGTTGCTGGAAGGGGTCGAACGACTCACGGAAAGTCGGGTTATCCAGCGCTCCGGCGATAAAGTGTTCGATGGCCTGGGCGTAGGGTCGATTGGTGTTGATCCATGTACTATGGACTTTGGCTTCGTTGATGGCCTTTTGCATATACCCGTATAGCCGCTGGCGGAAGGTTTCGCTATCGCCTTCGTCAGGGAAAGCGCCCAGTAGCGTTTGGTAAATCAGATATTCGTCATTGGGGGAGGGCGCGGGTTTGCCATCGATCTTGGTTTTGGCCCCGGCGTTGATCTCCGCCCAGCGTTGGATATGGGTTTGCCAGTCTTCCGGCATTTCGGATAGGACGTTAATCCGCGCGCGCACGTCTTCGCTGCGTTTGGTGTCGTGCGTGGAGGTCGAAAGCATGGCATAAGGGAAGGTGTTTTGGTCGATGAACTCGTGGAAGTGTCCTACCGTGCGCCCGAAATATTCTGGATGGCCACCGACTTCATTCAGGGCGGTCAGGCGGTTGTAGATGTAAAAGGCCGTGTCTTCTAGGCTTTTGGCGGTGACGGGGCCGGTCATTTGCTGGAACTTCATCACGAATTCGTAAAGCTCTTGCTGGCTTTCGGGGGCGAACTCGTCCCAATTTTCCATCAGTAAAATATCGCGCAGGAATTCGAAGACGCTCGCGTTGGCCAGCGGATTGCGCGCGCTAGCCGTGCGGGCGGCTTCTTCGATGTATTCACGGTCGCGTTCGCTGACGGTGTCGCGCAGGGTGATGTAGGTGCGATAAATGCCGAACGCGGCCATGAATTCGCTCATGGCGAAGGATAAGCTGCTGCGCGTAAAGCCCCGGTAGCGGCGGTTGCTTTCCACGATGCGGGCCAGTTGGGTGCTGCGCGCTTCTAGTTCGCTATTCAGCGTTTGGGTGATGATCTGTTTCTTGGAGCGGTCGAGCAGTTCATCAAAATCGACCGGGCCGCCGATAAAGTCGTGATACAGGTCGGTGAAGGCGGTCTTTTGTTCGGTGTCCACCAGCACGTTATTCACAATATACATGAAGTTATAGCCCGTGGTGCCATACACCGCCCAGGATTCCGGCAAGGGCTCGGTTTCGGAAAGGATTTTCTCGGCGACCACGTAAACCGGCCAGGCGTCTTCGTCGCTTTGTTGCAGCGCGTAAAGCTTTTCCGTTATCAGCGGATGACTATCGAGTTCGATACCGAGTTGTTCTTTCAGGACGCCTAGCAAATACATCTCTTGTAAGCGCCAGAAATAGAGTTCGGGGTCCCATAGGCCGTCAGGATGATCCACGCGCAGGCCGCGCACCTTGCCCTGCGCCAAGAGTTGGATGGTCAGGCTATGCGTAGTGGCCAGAACTTCGCGTTCCTCAATGCGGATGGCCGCCATATCGTTGATGTCGAAAAAACGCCGATAATTGATTTCATCCGTGGCCACGCGCCAATAAGAGAGGCGATAGGGTTGCACGGCCAGCAATGCATCCAGGGCGTCGAAGGTGTCGGGCTCGCCGGGCGTGCCGTTGAAATCTTCCAGGGCGGCGTCCAGGGCCGCGCGAAAGGCTTCGCTTTCGCTGTGGAGTTCCAGCATATGCCAGCGTTCGATAATCTGTTCGCGTTTACGGATAGCCAAGTCTTCGTCATCCCGGCTGGTGAAGGGGGGCAAGTTCGCCAGCGACCAGACGATGCTGGATAGTTTCATTTCCATCCATTCTTCGTGTTCGTTGGCTTCTAGCATGCGTTCTAGGGCGCGTTGCAACACCATGGCGTAGCTTTCCGGCGTGATGGGGAACTGGTGCTCGTAGTAGTGCAGATAGAAGTCGCCATCCCAATGCACCAATTTCAGTTCGCCGTTTTCCAGCACGCGCCCGTAATGGTCGCCCAGAATGGGCAACAGCACCTTATTATCCAGCGAACGATTCTGCGGGAACCAATCAATATCAAAGTAGCGCGCGTATTCCGAGGCCGGGCCTTGCTTCAGCACATCCGTCCACCAGGTGTTCTCGGTGCCGATGCCCATATGGTTGGGCACGATGTCCAGCAAAATACCCATTTGATGCTCGGCTAGGTTCGTGTGCAGCGCATCGAAGTCTTCTAGGCTGCCCAGCTTGGGGTTAAATTCGTTGTAATCGACAATATCATAGCCGTGGCTGCTGCTAGATCGCGGCTTGAACAAGGGCGAGGCGTAGAGGTCGGTAATGCCCAGGGTAGCCAGGTAACCCACTAAAGCTTGTGCGTCCTGAAAGGTAAAATCGGCGTTGAATTGCAGGCGGTACGTGGCATGGGGCAGGCGGGGCCGCACCAGAATCTTTTGCAGCACGGCCTCGATCTCGTCGGCCATGCTGGCCGTTGGGGCGCTTGGGTCGCTCATGGTGTAGCCTCCTGAAAATGATAGATGACAAAGCTTTTAGGGGGCAAAGTGATGGCCTGGGACTTGCCGGGGGCGAAGGTGTCGGGTGCCGTGGGCTGGGGCGTATCCTCGCCGCGCCAACGCCCCCCGCAGCTATCCAGCCAGAGATGCCAGTCTTCCTTATCCGGTAAATCGAGCGTGCCCGGTTCGGATGTCGCAAAGTTGAAGACGATCCGCGCGCGGGCTGCCCCTGCGTAGCGATCCAGGGCCAGCATGGGCCCCTCTGCCGTGATGACCGTATCGGCTGGGGCGGGGTTGCGCAGGGCGGGGTGGTTGTGGCGCAGGGCGAGTAAGGTCTGGTAGAGGGCGTAGATTGTGCTGTGGGGGGGTGTGTCCCGCAGGGGATGATCGAGCTTGCAGCGCGCGAAGGTGTTTTCGCTTTGTGGATCGGGCGGCTCGCCGCGCCATTCAAAATCCGCGAATTCTTCCGCGCGGCCCTGTTGCACAGCCTGCACCAAACCGGGATCACCATGCGAGACGAAATACAAAAACGGCGCGGGCTCGGCGTATTCCTGGCCCATGAACAGCAGTGGCGTAAACGGCGCGGTGCAAAGCAACCCGGCGGCCAGCTTCAGCCCATCGAAATCCGTTAATCCGTTCAGGCGTTCGCCCAGCATACGATTGCCGACTTGGTCGTGGGTTTGCACATTCGCGATGAAGCGGTCGGCGGGCAACGCTTCGGCGGAGCGTCCGTGGCGCCGTCGCCGCGCGGGGGAATATTCCCCGGTATAGGCGAAACGGTCGCGCATGATTTTCGCCATCAGACCCATGTCAGCATAATCCGCGTAATAGCCATCGTTTTCCCCGGTCAGGGCCACATGCAAAATATGGTGCATGTCGTCCAGCCATTGGGCCTGCATGCCCGAGCCGCCCGCGTCGCGAGGTCGGGTCAGGGCTGGGTCGCTGCGGTCGTTTTCCGCGATGCAATGCACATGCCGATTATGGGCGGCGGCCCATTCATTAATGGCTTCCGTCAGCGCTTCCATAAATGGGTAGGCGGAAAAATCCAGCAGGGCGTGCGTGGCATCAAACCGGAACCCATCCACGCGAAAATGCTCCAACCAATAGAGTGCGTTCTGGATGAAAAAATGGCGCACGTGGTCGCTATGTGGGCCGTCCAAGTTCACGCTTTCGCCCCAGGGCGAGGCATACCGATGGGTGAAGTATGGGCCGTAGTCCCATAGATAGTTGCCTTCTGGCCCGAGATGGTTATAGACCGCGTCCAGATAAACAGCCAACCCCGCGCCGTGGGCAGCATCGATGAGGCGTTGCAAGCCGCGCGCGCCCCCGTAGGCCGGATGCGGTGCGTAAAGATTCACGCCGTCGTAGCCCCAGTTGCGCGCGCCAGGGAAGCCCACCACGGGCATCAGTTGCAAGCTCGTGATGCCTAGGTCGCGCAGGCGCGCTAGATGCGGGATGATGGCCTCGAACGTGCCTTCGGGCGTAAACGTGCCGACATGGAGTTCATAAAAGACGCTGTTGCGCAAGCTAGGCGGCGTAAACGTCGCATGCTGCCAGTCGTAATCCAGCGCGAGCACTTCGGACGCGGCATGCACGCCGTCTGGTTGACTACGGCTGGCGGGGTCGGGGCGGTCTTTTTCGCCATCCAGCCGAAAGACATAGCGCGTGCCAGGGTTGGCATCCGGGGCATAGACCGCGAAATAGCCATCCGCTTCGGTTTGCATGGTCAAGGTTAAGTCATGGTCGGGCAGAAAGAGCGCGACCGCTTCGCATTGCGGCGCCCAGACGCGAAAGTCTGTGCCGCCCCCTTCGCGGGGCCGGGCGCCGAGTTCTGGTAAAGGTTGGTGTGTCATAACGTTTGGAACTTAGCATGTTCGGGGGCTTGGTGCAAGCCACTGTAGGCGTTAAAACTGGATCAAAATGCCTAAACAATGCCCACAAACGGCGATGGTTGTCATATAATAGAGAAAAGCTTAAAAAATTAACGTTGTCATCAGGTGGTGACAGCCCAAAGGAGACACCCATGCAAAACAACCGTGCACGTTTATTTCTGGAACGCCTGGCCGAAGGTGGCCCGCTATTGCAGCGTATTGAACATGCATGGGCACATGCCAGCCCGCCGACCCTGGAAGAACTGGCTCGTTTTGCCGGGGAAAATGGCTATCGCTTTAGCGGAGACGAAATCGCCGCGCTGTATCGTCAGGACGCGGTTGCTGCCTCCCAACTGAATGATCTCTTGCGCAACTTGTGCAAATAGTCGATTACTGCACGACCACCAGCGAGGTCGCGAAGCCTGTCTGGCCGAATTGATCGGTTACATTCAGGGTAACAACGAAGGTGCCCGCTGTGGCATAGGTATATTGCGGGTTGCGTTCGGCGCTGGTGTTGCCGTCGCCAAAATTCCAATTATACGTTAGGCCCTGGCCCTGGGTCTGGTTGATGAATTGCACGGTCAACGGGGCCGGGCCTGTGATGGCATCTTGCGTAAAGGCCGCCACCAACAGCGCGGGCGAGGGCGTCCAGGTGGGTGTATTGGTCGGGCCGGATTCTTTAATGAATGTCCACGGCCCGCCCTGGTCGCATAGCTGTTGAAAGTTCAGGTCCAGCGCCACGATTTGCCAGGTGTAGGTGCCGCCGCCAGGCAATTCCTCGACCGCGTTGATGGTGTAATTTTGGCGTAGTTCTAGCATATCTTCGAACTGGGTGCCATCGGGACGGTTAATGCGGATCAACGCGCGGGGGGATTCCGGCCCGCGCCAATTAAACGTGATGGTGCTATTGCCCGGCACCGTAACTGAACCGTCAAACGGTGTGACGGCCTCCCACGTAACACATTCAACCTGGTCAACGGGCGGCGGGGCCTGGCCGGGCACGCGCAAAACCTGACCTTCCACGATCAAATTGGGATTTTCTAGGCAATTACCCAGCGCTAAATCGCTGGCAAAGGTGCTATATTGCTCTGCGATGGTTGCCAAGCTATCGTTAATCTGCACGGTATAGCGCAATTCCCAATCTTCGCGCGGTTGGCATTCGGGCGTACCGGTGGCGCCGGGGGGCGGCGTGGCCGTGGCCGGATCAATTAAGCCTTCGATGTCGGCGCCGAGGTCGAGCGTGGCCGTGGGGGTCACCGTGGGTGTGTCAGTCGGCGGAACCGTGGCCGTGGGCGGTTCAAAGGTGGGCGGCGGGCGGAGCGTGTTGGTCGGGCTGGGGGTGGCCAACGGCGTGCTGGGCGGGAGCGTTTCGGTGGGGATCGCTTCGGCGGTTTGGGTCGCGCCGACTTGCTGCATGACCTGCATACCGATGTATTCGGTAATCACATCGTTTTCATTCGGCCCATCATCCATCGCGAGTTGGATAGCAATCGCGCCCAAGGCCGCTGCAATAAACATCAGCAAAAG
>DAOTVD010000337.1:0-8034 GCA_034437075.1 Anaerolineae bacterium | reverse complement strand
GGCGCTGGCCATCAGCGGAATCGTGCTGGTGCCCGCGATTGCCATTTTCGTGGAAACCACCCGCGCGGATTTAGGCCCTGGGGAATATGCGTTTCAGTCCAGCCAGGAATGGTTTAGCCTGCTGGGCTCCAATTGGCATTTGGGCGTGGATGGCATTTCCGCGCCGATGATCTTGCTAACGGCCATCCTGACGCCGCTGGCCTTGCTCATCGCCTTTGAGCACGACGACCGGCCCGTGGAAATCATGGCCCTGATCTTGTTTTTGCAGACGGGCATGCTGGGCGTCTTCGCCAGCCTCGATATGCTGGTTTTCTTCTTGTTTTACGAAATCGGCCTGGTGCCGATGTACTTCATCATCTATCTGTGGGGCGGCAAGAACCGGCGCTACGCGGCCAATAAATTTTTCATCTTCACCATGGCCGGGTCGCTGGGCCTGCTGCTGACTATTCAACTGATTGCGGTGGTGGTCGGCCAGCAGACCGGGCAGGGGGTGACGTTCGACATCCCGACCTGGATTGATGTGTGGCCGACGCTGAGCACCGAGGCCGAAATCCTGGGATTTAATGCCGCGCAGCTTAAATATCTGGCGCTGCTGGGCTTTCTGATCGCCTTCGCGCTAAAGGTGCCCGTTTTTCCGCTGCATACTTGGCTGCCGGACGCGCACACCGAAGCCCCCACGGCGGGCAGTATGTTGCTGGCGGGCGTGCTGCTGAAGCTGGGCGCGTATGGCTTTTTGCGCCTGGTGGTGCCGCTCTTTCCTCTGGAATGGGTCGAAACGCGCGAGTTGGTCGGCGTGGGGCTGGACTTTCGCTTAGTGGAAGTCTTCGCGGCCTTGGCCATGCTCAGCATTGTCTTCGGAGCCTTTGCGGCCTGGGGCCAGGATGACTTCAAGAAGCTGGTCGCCTATAGCTCGGTCAATCATATGGGCTTTGTGGCGATGGGCATCGCGGTTTTCGCGGCGGTGTATGGCACGAATTACGCTATGGCGCTGGACGCGCGGCCCGATTTGGTGCTGAGCAGCTTCGGCGACCCGGTCGCGCAGGCCGATGTGGATGAATATCTGAACGGCGGCGACCTAGACAACCTTTCGCGCAGCGAACGCAACCTGGCGGCCTATCGCAAGCTGATGAGCGAATATGATGCGACCGTCGTTTGCGGGGCGCAGGACGCCGCGCCGAACGCGCAAAACGTCGGCGCCTGCACGCTGACCCTGCCGGACATGGCCGCCGATGTGCATAACGCCACGGTGGCGGCCAACGGCGCGGTGATGCAGATGTTTAACCATGGGCTCAGCGCGGCGGGGATGTTCTTGCTAGTGGGCGCGTTGTATCACAAGGCGCATACGCGCGACTTGCGCCACTTCGGCGGCTTGTGGCATACGGTGCCTTTTTACGGCGGCGTGTTGATCTTCACGAGCATGGCTAGCTTGGGTTTGCCGGGCCTGAATGGCTTCGTGGGCGAATTTTTGGTCGTGGCGGGGTCGTTCCCGGTGCGCGGCTTCGAGGTCTATGTGCTGATTAGCATGTTGGGCTTGCTCATCACGGGCGCGTATATTCTGAAGGGCTTGCAGAAGGTGCTGCACGGCCCGCCGAACCCCGAATGGCAACATTACCACGAGAACGAACACAGCCTGGAACTCAACCTGCGTGAGGTGCTGGCCATGGCACCGCTGATGGCGCTGATGTTGATCACGGGCCTCTACCCGAATTGGTTGTTGCCGACGATTAACCAGGCCGTGAGCGCCATGCTGACGGGCGTCCTGGGCGGTTAAGGAGGAAGAATAGAACACTATGGAATTCAACGGGATTTTATCGGGGGTGATCTTCATCCCTGTGATTGCAGCGATTATCATCTTGCTGCTGAACAAAGACCAGAAACAAGAGGCGCGCATCATTGCGGCGGCGGCCACGTTGGGCAGTTTGTTGCTGAGCGCGTTTGTGTTCTTCACATTTGATGTGAGTGCCGCCGAAGCCTTCAACGCGGAAAACGCCGAAGCGGGCGCGCTGTTCTTCGCCTTTGAAGACCGGGTGGATTGGATACCCGAACTCGGCATCTCGTATCACTTGGGCGTAGACGGCATCGCCGCGCCGATGATCTTCCTGACCGGCCTGGCGTCGTTTGGGGGGGTGCTCATCAGTTGGAAGATTGAAGACCGTACGCGCGAGTTTATGGCCTTTTTCTTGTTGCTGGTGGGCGGCGTGTATGGCGTGTTCGTCTCGGTGGACGTGTTCTTGCTGCTGTTTTTCTACGAGCTATCCATTTTTCCGATGTATTTTCTCATCGCAGGCTGGGGCTGGAAGGACCTGCGCGAATACGCGGCCATGAAGCTGACGCTGTACATCCTCATCGGTTCCATCGTCGCATTGGTGGGCATCTTGGCTTTGTACTTCCGCGCGGCGGAGGTCAACGGCTATTACAGCTTCGGCTTTCAGGATTTATACATCGCGGGCAAGGCGGGCGCGTACGACATGGGCGGCTACCTGGGGCTGGACGGCTTGACGCTGGCGCGCTTCTGGTTCCCGTTTGTGTTCATCGGCTTCGGGGTGCTGGCGGGGATGTTCCCCTTCCATAACTGGTCGCCGGATGGGCACGTCGCGGCTCCGACTGCCGTCTCGATGATCCATGCGGGCGTGTTGATGAAGTTGGGCGCGTTTGCGGCCTTGCGCCTGGGTGTGCAGTTGATGCCGGATGGGGCGCGCTTGCACCTGCCGTGGATTATCTTTTTTGCGCTGGTTAATGTGATATTGGGCGCGTTTATTGCCTTCCGACAACGTGACTTTAAGTACGTGATCGGTTATTCGTCCGTGTCGCATATGGGCCTGGTGATTCTGGGCTTCGCGACTATGAACCTGGTCGGTATGACGGGCGCGGGCGTGCAGATGTTTAGCCATGGCGTAATGACCGCGCTGTTCTTCTCCTGCGTGGGCATGGTCTACGACCGGGCGCATACGCGCGACCTACCCAGCCTGGGCGGCTTCGCCAGCCGCATGCCGATGGTGGCTGTGGCGTTCATCTTGGGCGGTTTGGTCAGTATGGGGATGCCGGGGCTAAGTGGCTTTGTGGCTGAATTTCCCATCCTAACTGGGGTGTGGGAAGGCGTCCCGGCGGCGGTCGTGGCGGCAGCGGGTGACAACGCGACGGCGCTCTTGATTGATGCGCAAGGCGGCGCGGGCAGTTACTACGCCTATATCGTGATCGGGGCGGTGCTGGGCATCATCTTGACGGCGGCGTATGTGCTGCGCGTGACTGGGCAAGTCTTTTTTGGCGAATTCAACGCCGAGCGCTTCCCGGATGTGACGCCCATCACAACGTTGGATCGGATCACGCTGGTGTTGTTGGGTAGCTGGCTGGTGATTATCGGCATCTTCCCCACCTTTATGACGCGCGTCATCGAAAGCGGCATGCAACCCGTGGCCGATCTGCTGGCGAGACTCTAGGCTTTTAGGGAGCGAAAACCCATGGAACCCTTGGAATTTAACACAGACCTGGCGCAGAATATGCTGGCCGTGACGCCAGAAATTTTGCTCATCTTGCTGGGCGCGGTGGTGCTGTTCATTGACCTATATTCGCCGGAAAGCCGCCGCCGTCAGGCGGGCTACTGGGCTGGGATCGGGCTGCTAGTCGTGGCGGGCATCACCACCGTGCTAACCGTGACCATCCCCGGCGAAACGCTCAACGATCAGTTGGTGTTGGGCGGTATGCTGCGCTTTGATGAATTTACGCAAATCTTCCGGGTGATGGTGTACATCGCAGCGGGTTTGACGTGTTTGCTCGCCATAGGCGACGAGCGCTTGCGCTATAAAGGCGAATTTTACCTGGTGACGATTGTGGCCAGCATCGGCGCGGGCTTGATGAGCGGCGCGGCGAATCTGGTGATGGTCTTTTTGGCGCTGGAAACGCTGTCCATCAGTTTGTATGCGCTGGCGGGCTTCGTGCGGGATGACGCGCGCAGTGCCGAAAGCGGCATCAAGTACTTTTTGCTGGGCGCGTTCTCCTCTGCGTTTACGTTGTATGGCTTCAGCTTGCTCTATGGCTTTACGGGGCAACTGAACATCTATGCGATTGGTCGCGTATTGGCCGAAGGCGCGCTGACAGATGCGCCCGTTATCGTCGCGTTAATGATGATTACGGTGGGCTTTGGTTTTAAGATCAGCGCGGTGCCCTTCCACTTTTGGACGCCAGACGTGTATGAGGGCTCGCCCACGCCCATGACCGCGTATGTCTCCGTGGCCAGTAAAGCGGCGAGCTTCTCGTTGTTTCTGCGTTTGTTCTTGGCGGTCTTCCCGCCGGATGAACTCATCCCGAATGCTGCTGTGGATTATAGCGCGCTGTGGGTGCCGACCTTGGCCGTTTTGGCGGTCATCAGCATGACGTTGGGTAATTTGCTGGCGCTGGTGCAAACGAACATCAAACGCTTATTGGCGTATAGCTCCATTGCGCAAGCGGGATATACGCTCATTGGCGTGGCGGCGATTGCTACCACGGATGGCGGCGACGGCGCGGCGGCGGTGTCGTTTTACATGTTCATGTATGTGCTGACGAATATCCTGGCGTTTGGTTGCGTGCTGGTGTTCGCCAACGCGACACAATCCGAATCGATTGCCGACATGGCCGGGCTAGGTCGGCGTAATTTCGGCCTGGCGCTGATGATGGCCATCGCGTTGCTGTCGCTGGCGGGCATTCCCCCGGCGGCGGGTTTTGTGGGCAAATTTTTACTGTTCCGCGCCGCCGTGGACGCGGGCTTAGTCTGGTTGGCGATTATCGGCGTGCTGAATTCGATCATCGCGCTGTACTACTATCTGATCGTCATCAAGGTCATGTTCTTCGACCCCAGCCCAGACGAGGAACAACCCATCCCCATGTCGTTGACCTACGCGCGGACGCTGGGCGCGACGGCGCTGGGTGTCGTCGCGTTGGGGACGGTCTTGGCGACCCCGATTATCAATTGGGCCACGGATGCGGGCTTGCAACTGTTCGTGTAAGGGGGGGCGGCGCGGCAGCGGTAAACCGCTGGAGGGCGAGCAGGGCTCGCCCTCGGGTCGCTACGCGACCCCCGCGCCGCCCCCCCGCGAGATGGCTTGCGTGCTGGCGCTAATGGGCATGTCAATTTTCGGCATATGACCGCCTGCCATTTGACTATATAATTGAGCGCCGTTGCCTGGGGTGCATCACCTGCGCAGCCGCAATTCTGATGCAATGCTTATTGTTGCATGAGAAAAAAATTAGGCTCCGCGCCCGGTTTGACTTTTAGGTTATGGCACGGTATGTTTAGAGAGTTTGTGAAGTAAATAGCAGATACCCATGAGTTCGCGTGATCCAGGCGAGTATTTCCGCAATATGTCATACGCTATCGTAGCCGGGCAGTCCGGCTGCATGACGGTCATGATCGTATTCGGAGCCTTGCTGGGTGGCTTGTGGCTAGACGCCACGCTGGATACGCACCCCGCGTTTACGCTGGGCCTCACACTCATCAGTGTGCCTGTAAGCCTTATGGTGATGGTTTATACGGTGTTGAGCATGACAGCACGCATCACCCCCCCTAAACCACGCCGTAAGGATTACGATGACGACGTTTAGATAGGAGGTAGACCTTTGTGAGAGGATTAATTTATCTGATCCTGGCCATCGCCTTCACGGCGATAGGGTGTGTCGCAATCCCCTTTTTCCTGATGCCCGACCTGGGTATTGCCACCGCCCTGCCCGTGATTTATGTGCCCGGTGAACCGCTCGATACGTTTAACTTTTTGCCCTTCACCGTCACGAATACGATGCTGACCACCTGGATCGCCATCATCATCACCTGGGCGCTCATCTTGCCCGTGACGGCCAGCTTAAAGCGCGTACCAGGGCGCGGGCAGATGCTGCTGGAACTGATCGTGAATTACTGGTACGGCCTGGCCAAGCAAGTCGCGGGGCCCAAAGGCCGCCAGTTGATGCCGCTCATCCTCAGCATTTTCTTCTTGGTGCTGGTCGCCAACCTGATGAAAATCTTCCCCGGTGTAGACTCGGTGGGTGAATTGCACTGCGCAGGGCTGAGCACTAGCGAACCCAGTAGCCCCGATAACTTCGTGCAGTTCAGCGGCTACCCCGTGCGCCACCTCGCCGAGATCGGCCTGCCCATTTACCGCCTCCATAATGACGAAGCGGTTAACGCGGGCGAAACCATTTCCTACGAACAATACACCGACTGCAAAGATACCCTCCATGAAATTCATGATGCCGACTTCACGCTCGAAGAGCGCGAACAGTTCGAAGAAGAATATCAGGGGGGGGAGAACGGCGATGAAGCCACGCTGCTGCTGACCGCAGCCGAAGACGCGGGCGAAGGCGACGGCAGTAGCGCCGCCACCGAAGCGCATCGCTATTACGAAACTAACACCGCCGACGATCGCTATGTCGTGACGCCCTATATCCGGGGTGCCACCACCGATTTGAGCCTGACCTTTGCCATCGCGATCATCGCGATGCTGTCTGTGCAGTACTTCGGCATCCGCGAATTGGGGGTTGGGGGCTGGGGCGTCAAGTTCCTGAACCTGCCCGCGCTGAGTCATGTCGGCCAGCGGCCTATCGGCGTGATCGACTTTGCCGTCGGCTTGCTCGAAATTGTGCTAGAGTTCATGAAGGTTGTCTCGTTCGCCTTCCGTTTGTTCGGGGCGATGTTCGCGGGGCAAATCCTCATGTTCGTATCGCTGTTCCTGGTGGCCACCTTTTTGCCGATTGCCGTCATCATCCTGGAAATCTTTATCGGCGCCATTCAGGCTTTTGTATTCGCAATTCTATTCCTGATGTTCTCCGTGGTGGGTATGACACCGCATCACCACGATGACGACCATCATGACGATCATCATAACACACACTAAACTTAACGAACGAAGGAGATATGTAACAATGATTGAAGGTGATATCGCAATCGGTCTGAAGGCCATCGGTGCTGGGCTGGCTATGGTTGGTACGCTTGGCCCTGGGATTGGTATCGGTTTGATGGTGCAAGGCGCGCTAGAAGCCATCGGGCGCAACCCCGATGCCGCCGGCGCGATCCAGACGAACATGATTTTGGGTGTAGCCTTTACTGAAGCCGTCGCGATTTACGCGCTGGTGGCGTCCCTTATCATCATCTTCGTGCTCTAGACGAGAGGGGGTGATAGGCATATGGAAGCACTAGGCATCAATGCCGGATTTCTCATCGGGCAGATCATCAACTTTGGTGTCTTCGCCATTGTGGTGTATCTGTTCGCCTGGAAACCGCTCTTACAATTGTTGGATAACCGCAGCGAAGAAATCGCTAAGCAATTAGAAGACGCCCGCGTGGCTGCCGAAGCACGCGAAAAAGCGGAAGAAGAAGCGGAGAAAATCCGCCAAGAAGCGCGCCAAGAGGCCCAGCAGATCATCGCCGAGGCCCGCCAAAGCGCCGAAGAACGCGCCAGACCCATCGTAGAAGCCGCGCAGAACGAAGCCGAGCAAGTCCGCCAGGACGCCCAAAAAGCCGCCGACGATATGCGCGAAAATGCGCTGTCCGGCGTTCGCGACCAGGTCGTGTCGCTCTCCATCGCCGCCGCCAACAAGATTATTGGTGAGTCGCTGGATAAGAACAAGCAACAGAAGATCGTCAACGACTTCTTCACGACCTCGCAAACGGAAATCGGCAAGCTCAGCGGCGATTTGGTCGTAACGACCGCGCTACCGCTGAACGATAGCGAAAAGCAAAAGCTGGCCGGCGACCTGAACGGCAACGTGGTGCAGTGGCGCGTCGATCCTAATATTTTGGGTGGCGTGGTCGTGCGCTCCGGTGACCGCGTGGTCGATGGCAGCGTGCGTTCCAGCTTGGGGTCATTGGCCGCCAGCCTGAACTAACACGCGGCCCAACACTCAGGCAGACCCACGCCCGCCGAGAAATATCTCAGCGGGCGTTTTTGTTTTTCTATGACGCCCTACGCAGAAAGTCATCCACTAAGGCTTTTCCAAGTATTTAACTATGCCGCTTGCTTTTGTCGAAAAGGATACCGGCTTGATTTTACCCCCCTCTAGCTCCCCCCG
>DAOTVD010000336.1:0-3788 GCA_034437075.1 Anaerolineae bacterium | reverse complement strand
GGGGATCATGACGTGGTTTTTCCGGCGGCGTGGCTGGATTTAACCCGCGTCATCCTCTTTTTTGTTGCGTAAGTCTTTGGCCATTTTCGAAAGTTCAACAAAATAGTCCGAGCCCGTGATTTCGCTCACCTGCGATTGCAATTTGTTTTCATCTAACGCGATGCGCAAGCGTTTGACCTCGCGCTGAGTACGCTGCAAGCTGGATTGCACGCGCTCGAACAAGCGCGCGTTTTCGATGGCAATGGCGGCCTGGTTCGCGAAGGCCGTCAGCACGGGGATGCTTTTACGATGAAAAGCGGCGGAGGTCAGGCGGTTGTCCAGGTAGAGCACGCCGATGGCGACCCCTTGCAGCATCATGGGAATCACCAGAATCGAGCGTAGGTCGTTACGCATGACGCTATGCATCTGGCTGAAGCGTTCGTCTTCTTGGGCGTTGGTGGTCACAATTGGGTCGCCTTCGGTGATCGCCGCCTTGATGACCCCATGGCTGAAGGTGATGTCGTCTTCCGAAATGCTGACGCCCTGGTTATTACGCGCGGCGCGAACGCTCAGGTCATCTTCGCCCTTCACCAGCATCAGATAGGCCCGTTCGGCACCCGTGAGTTGGATAACCGTATCCACGACTTCGTTCAGCACGTGGTCAATTTCTAGCGAAGTGGTAATCAGCGCGGAGGTACGCACCAGTTGCTTGAGTTCGTCCAGTTCTAGCACCAATTCTTGCGCGCTTTTTTGCAAAGTCGCGCGTTGCTGCTGGCCGCGCAATTGCAAACTGGCCATATCGAAGGGGGGCACATTCCCCACTTTGCTGAGCACCTGAAGCGTCTGGGTAAGCATGCCCTCGACTTCTTGGGTGTAATCGTTGATGGCCATGATGTTTTGCAGCAGATTTTGCGAGAGTTTTTCGTCTTCTTGCAAAAGTTTATTGTGGTGTTCGGCCATGGTCTTTACACTCCTGAAGCTCTCTAAGTCTGCTATTGATTATACTCGAACATCGCACAAAGCCATATGCCTTACCAAAGGGCGATTGCATCAAATTGGGCCATGGGGACCCAAATTTGCGACGAGGACCCTAGCGGCGCGTCGATTCTACCCGTGTCCTGAAGACGATGCGGGTGCATGGCTCAGCAGTTCGCGTACTTCGGCATCAGTAGTTTGGTCGAAATTCTGATACCAGCGCCCGACCCCACCAAACATTCTTGGCGTTAACAGGCAGATCACGTCATCCGCTTCGGATTTCAGACGGGTGCAGACCTCCGCCGGGGCCGTGGGCACGGCCACAATGATCTGATCCGGCCCTTGCTGGCGGGCGGCTTGCACTGCCACGCGCATCGTGGCGCCTGTAGCCAGCCCATCATCCACCAGAATAACCACTTTGCCGGATAAATCTAGCGCGCCCCGCGCGCCCCGATAGAGCGTTTCGCGTCGCTGTAATTCTTCGCGCTCGCGGTCTTCGGCGGCGTCGAGGCTGGCCTGGGGGATGTTGGCGCTGCGGATGACATCCTGGTTTAGGACGCGCGCGCCACCCGTGGCGATAGCCCCCATCGCGAGTTCCTCTTGGCCAGGCACGCCCAGTTTGCGCACGACGAACACATCTAGCGGGATGCCCAGCCGGCGCGCGACTTCATAAGCAACCGGGACACCTCCACGCAGCAGCCCCAGCACGATGCAATTCTCATAACCTTCATATTCGGCCAGAAATTCCGCTAGTGCACGTCCAGCACTACGACGATCCTTAAATGGCATGGGCATTTTCTTATCCTTTCTCGTCCTTGCTTGGCGTCCGATTTCTTTATGTGATGCGCGGCAAAGCCACCGCTGCGGGGACGCTACGCACAAGGATGGGCTTGAAAGTTAGCAGATCAATTATATATATGGTACTTGCCCAGTCTGGGCCCAGCATCCACCGCATGACGCACGCCGTATGGGTCGTTTGGGCAAGGTTATACCGGGCCAAGTGGGGATACCTGCTGCCAAGTACCCCTTTGGATTTGCGTTTGGGGGCATCCTCCGCTTAAATTCTAGGCGTATTTCATCTGATGCATCTTAACCTCGCCTCGTACGCCTCAGTCACATGCACTAGAAAGGGCTTTTTATGTCATTGTCACTCCAAGCACTGTTGGCCGTTCTTCCGATCCTGCTCGCCGCTATCTTATTGGTGGGGGCGCGTTGGCCAGCCAAGCGCGTGATGCCCCTGGTCTATCTGCTGACGGCGGGCATCGGCTTGCTAGCCTGGGATATGGCGTTCGACACCGTCGCTGCCTCCACCATACAAGGCTTGTTCATCACATTTGATATTTTGCTGATTATCTTTGCAGCCATTCTGCTGCTGACCACGCTCAAGCAATCCGGCGCGATTACGATCATTCGCCAGATGTTTGTCGATATTAGCCCCGACCGCCGCGTGCAAGTGATTATCATGGCCTGGTTGTTTGGCTCATTCTTAGAGGGCGCTTCCGGCTTCGGCACGCCCGCCGCGATTGTCGCGCCCTTGTTGGTGGTCTTGGGCTTCCCGGCTATGGCAGCGGTGATGGTTGGTTTGATGATCCAGAGTACGGCGGTCACGTTTGGCGCGGTGGGGACGCCTGTGCTAGTCGGCGTCACCGGTGGGCTAGAGAGCGAAGCGCTGGAAATGCGCTTAAATGCCGAGGGCCTCACCTTCGAAGATTATCGCCAAGACATCACCGCGCACGCGGCGATTATCCATGGCATCGTCGGGACGCTGATGCCGACCTTCATGGTCGTGATGATGACCCGCTTTTTCGGCCAGGCGCGCTCCTGGACAGAAGGCTTGTCGATTTTGCCCTTTGCCATTTTTGCGGGGCTGGCCTTTACCATCCCCTACACCATCACCGGGGTGTTGCTGGGGCCGGAGTTCCCATCGTTGTTGGGCGCTTTGGTGGGCCTGGGCATTGTGACGGTCGCGGCGCAGCGCGGATTTTTGCTGCCGGATGAAACCTGGGATTTCCCCCAGCCGAACACCTGGCCCGAAGATTGGCTGGGCACCATCCGCGCGGAAGACCCCCGCGAGGAGGACCCCAAACGCCCCTTGCCGCTGTGGCTGGCTTGGTTGCCCTATGGGCTGCTGGCGGTTGGGTTGGTGGCCACGCGCCTGCCCGCCTTGGGGATTGGCGATTGGCTGCAAGACGCGCTGCGCATCCAGTGGGAGTCCATTTTTGATACGCCCGTGTCGGCCTCCACGACGCCGCTCTATTTGCCCGCCTTTGTGTTGGTGGTGGTCGTGTTGCTAACCATCGGCTTGCATCGCTTGCGGCCCGCGCAGGCGGGCGCGGCAACGCGCGAAGCGGGGGGCATCATCTTTAGCGCGGGCTTCGTGCTGTTGTTCGCGGTGCCGATGGTGCGCGTGTACATTAATTCGGGCTTTAACGACGCCGATTTGCCGAGCATGCCCATCGCCATGGCCGAATGGGCCGCCGCAAATGTCGGGGATGTGTGGCCGTTGTTCGCGCCTGCTGTGGGTGCGCTGGGGGCCTTCATCGCGGGCAGCAACACCATCAGCAATTTGATGTTTAGCCTGTTTCAGTTTGGCGTAGCGGAAGAACTCGGCATTTCGGGGTCATTTGTGGTGGCTTTGCAGGCCGTGGGTGCCGCCGCCGGGAACATGATCGCGATTCATAATATCGTCGCGGCGGCGGCTACGGTGGGTTTGCTAGGCCGCGAGGGCGCGCTATTGCGCAAAACGCTCATCCCCACGTTTTACTATGTCCTATTCGCCGGGATTCTGGGGCTCATCGGCGCGTATATCTTGAGCATTGGCGATCCGCTGATGC
>DAOTVD010000335.1:0-3415 GCA_034437075.1 Anaerolineae bacterium | reverse complement strand
GCCATCCGGGGCGGCCAGAATATGCCACTCGCCCGCCCCTTCGATCTCGAAGGCGAGCGTGATCTGGTCTTCCGCGCCGGCTAAATCGTGCCAATAGGCCGCGCTCAGGTGGCGCATAAAACGGTCAATCTGCCGGACGGTGAAATCGGGCGGGTAGCCCATCCACAGCGGCGGATCGCCCATGGCGCGGGTCACTTGCGCGCCGTGTATGATGCCCGCGTGGCTCAGTTGCCAGTCGATGAAGTCAATGACGCGCGCGGGGCGGTTATACACGGGCAAAAAGGCGGTCGCTTCGGCCTGGGCCGGGCTGAGCGTGGCGGCGCGGTCGGCAGCGGCGGCGATTTGCGCGCGCCATACGCTGAGCAATTGCAAACCAGGGATGCCCTGGCGCGCGGCGATTTGGGCGGCATTCCAGTGGCGCAGGTCGCGCCGTTCTTGCAGGCCCTCCAGCACCAGCGGACGATTACCCAGTGCGGCTTCGGTCGCCTGGTTGAAAATCTCGGCAATGCTGGCCAGGTGCGCCATGAGTTCGGTCAGCGTCCAATCTTGGGGACGGTCGCCCGTGGGGCGCGTCCAGGCATCCTCTGGCAATGCGCTTAAATAGTCGCTCAGGTAGGCGCTAAACCAGCGTAGATCATCCGTCGTGTGTTCTAACATCATCTATTTATTCTCCTTCGGCTTCGGCAGCAAGCCGAGCTTGCAACGCAGCGCCCCGGCCAGGGACGTTCAGCGCGGCAGCAATGGCCGGAATCTCATCCGTGCTTGGTACGACGATCACGCGCGCGCCGCGCGCGCGCTGGGTCTGCCAACCGTCGCCGCCATCCGTGTAGAGCAAAATTGCATCCTCCGGTACATTGTCGGGGTCAGGGGGATGAAAACCCAAGCGCTGAATCAACGCATTGAGGGCCGGTTCATCCGGCGCGACGTACACGGGCACATCACCCACGGTGATGGTTTCTCCGGTAACGTCGGTATGCTCATACGGATAGTTCACCTCGGTTTCCCAGGTCATGTCGGGGTGCAGTTGGTCGGCGATGGTCAGCAGGGCTTGCCCGGTGCGGGTGGCCATGGCCAGCAAAAATTCGGTGTCCATCACGATGATCTGGTCGTTCTGCACGGCGGGCGTGGCTTGCAAGCCCTGCGATTCGATGATGGTATCCAGCCCGCCGGAGGCTTCCAGATTGCCTTCGGTCAGCAGCAGCCAATCGGGGAACGCGCTGAGGATAATCTCGGGGCTTAACGGCTCGTAGCCCGTCACGCCGACATCCGCAGCGGCGTTGAGGCCCCCCGCGTTGGTAATCATGGCATGGGCGGGGGTGCCCGTGCCGACGGCCAATTGCAGGCCGCGCCCGCGCACGTAAAAATGAAACACCTGCGGCGCGGCGCTGACGTTGCTGACGGCGGTCTGCGCCCAGTCGATCTCGCGCGCGACCCGTTCGGCGAGGGCTTGGCCGCGTTCGGGCACGCCCAGCGCTTGCGCGACCATTTCAATTTTCTGGAAGGGCAATTCTAGGCCGCCGCTCTCGCTATCCGGGATGATGACCACCGGAATGCCCAGGCTTTCGAGTTGCTCGAACACCGCTGGCGGGTCGCAGATTTGCGTACAAAAGACCACGGTCGGGTCTACAGCGGCGATAGGCTCGGCGCTGAGCGCGCGCGCGAAGCCCACACGCGGGTAATCCTCTAATGCCGTAGCGGGGTAGGTGGAGCTTGAATCCACGCCGACTAAGTTATCGTAAAAACCCAGTTCGTAAATGATCTCGGTGACATCCCCGCTGGCGCTCACGATACGCTCAAGCGAGTCGATGGTTACGGGTTGGCCGCGCGCATCCGTCACGGTGATGGGGGTGCCTTCCTGCGCATGGAGGGGGGCCATCAGGAGTAGCGTGCACAAGCATAGAAAGGGCATCAGACGGCGCATGGGGTTTCCTTGTGGGTGTCGTCTTCGGTTACCTCCTCGATTATAGCAAACGCGGGGGCGCTTGGCGGGGCGGATTACCCCCGCAAGGCCGCTAACCAGGCGCGCACAAGATCGGCATGGGCGGTGGCGTCCGGCGCGGCGTCATCTTCCAACAAAGCGCAGAGGCTCATCAGGTGCACGGCCACGGATTAGATCGTCTGGGGGGTGGGCTGGCCAGGATGCTGCATGGTGTAGGTATCCACCGTATGATGGTGCAGGCGCATATAATCCCGCGCGAGAACGTCGCTAAACAGCGCCCAACAACCCAAGATAACGATGGGGTGGCATATCCGTTGTGGGGACGGTCGCGCCGCAATCTGGGCAAACTTCGGTGGCGCGCAATCAAGGCGCCTGTGGGTTAGGTTATGGCGTGGGCGCGCTGTTGTTCGGGTCGCCCTGGATCGTAAAGGGTTGGCGGATGACGACCTGTTCATTCACGATGAGTTGGGCCTCCCAATCACCCGGCGAGAAGGCGAGGTCGCCAGGCGTGATGAAAAACCAGATACACACCTCGCCAAAGGGTTCGTTGGGCGTCCAACTGACGGTATCAAACGGTTGGCTATCTGGCGCGCGCCAACGGCTATAAAATGTCGTGCCGGGGGCGACATCCCGCGCGGTGACGACCAAGTAAATTTCATCTTCCGTGGCCGGGAATTGGTTGACATTATCCAGCGGGCAGCCGTCATCCTGGCGCACGCCCGTGGCGATGGTCGCGCTGGCGAAGGTCGCGCCGGGCGCTTGGGGCGGCGTGGGGCTGGTCTGCACGGCACCAATGGGCGTATTACCCGCCAGGGCCGCCGCCGAGACTTCCCCGCTGGGTTGGCCCGCCGGGGGCGGGGGGCCACTGGCGACAGTATTGCCACCACCCGCGAAAACCGCCGTAATGGTCGCTTCGGCAGCGCGATTCTGCGCTTGCAATTGCACGATTTGCGTCCCCATGGCGGCGGCGTGCTGGGCGGTGGCTTGCATGGCCGCCAGGGTCGGCGCTTGGGTTTCTACAAAGGCAATCGTTTCGGCGTAGATGTCGCGTTCGGCTTCGCGGGTTGCACGTTGAGAGGAGTCTTCGAAGATTTGGCCAGGGCCACAGGCAGCTAGTACCCAAAAATAAATTGTTAGCACCCCCACGATTGTGGCTGCCCGACTTCTCACTTTGCGCTCCAGACTGTTTGATGCCGCTAGCTCGGCGGCTGGTTGACCCGTGGCCAGACTAGGGTTGTATCCAAAAATAGTATGGTAGAGTGTAGCGAATGTCCCGCGTTCGGTTATCAACGGACGTGCTACGTGAACCTGACGCGAACCTGACGCTAAGCCTACGCCCAACCCATACTTGCAGCATCCCGCAACACGGAATAGGATAGACAGCAGAAATCAACAGACTAAGGATGGCTCATGACGACTCCCTATGATGGCCAGGTGGGCATCTGGCATTGGAAAGGCGACTCTTTACCGGCAAAT
>DAOTVD010000334.1:0-6160 GCA_034437075.1 Anaerolineae bacterium | reverse complement strand
GGAGTCTTCGCCCTGATAGGGAATCTGGTAGTAGTCGCCATCGTGGGTTAGCACGTCTTCGCGCGCGAAGATGGCCCGCAATATATCGACATATTCGCGCGTTTTGGCCAAGGGGCGCTTGCCGAAGGGCTGGCCATGCCAGCCTTCGACCACTTGCGGGCCAGAAAGCCCCAGCCCCAGCAACATGCGCCCCTCCGATAACTGATCGAGCGTCATGGCGGTCATAGCCGTGTTGGCGGGGGTGCGGGCGGGCATTTGCATAATGGCGGTACCCAGCTTGATGCGCTCGGTCTGAGCGCCGATCCACGCCAGCGGCGTTACGGCATCCGAGCCATAGGCTTCGGCTGTCCATACGGCGTATACGCCCATCCGGTCTGCTTCTTTAATCATTTCCATGGGCAGTTCCAGGCGCTTGCCAGAGTATCCCGCCATTATTCCCAAACGCATTAGAGGTCTCGCTTTCTGTGCTTTACTGAGCTTGGCTAACTTTGCTTTTTCTTGTCGATGCGTTTGAGCACCGCAACTTCATCATCGGTTAATTCGCGAAATTCGCCGGGGCGTAATGGCCCCAGCGCCACGGATTCGATATGGGTGCGCGTCAAGCGTTTTACCGGATGGCCGAGTTGCTCGGCAATGCGCCGGATTTGGCGATTTTTGCCTTCATGCATCACGACCCGTAGCCAGGTACCACGTTTTTCACGATCCAGCACTTTGACGATGCAGGGCGCGGTCCGGTCGCCGTCTTCCAGGCGCAGGCCCCGCCGCCAGCGTTCGAGCTTGCTCTCAGAGGGGCTGCCCTCGACCAGCACTTTGTAGGTTTTCTCGCCGCCGTAGCTCGGATGCATCAGCTTATTGGCCAGGTCGCCATCGTTCGTCAGCAAAATCAGCCCATCACTATCGATGTCTAGGCGCCCGACTGGGTAAAGCCGCTCGGGATAGCGCCGCGCGACAATCTCGGTTACGGTGGGTCGGCCTTCGGGGTCATCCACGGTAGAAACGACGCCCCGATTTTTGTTCAGGATAACGTAGCGCAGGCGCTCGGCAGCCTTCACGCGCTTGCCCGCCACGCGAATATCATCCCGGGCCGGGTCGGCTTTATCGCCCAGAGTCGCCACTTGCCCATTAACGGTCACCAGGCGTTGTTCGATCAATTCTTCTGCTTTGCGCCGCGAGGCAATGCCCGCATGCGCGATGATTTTTTGTAAGCGTTCTGTACTCATGTGTTGCATTATAGCAGCCCTGGGGACGATACCTGCAAAAAAGCAGCCGAAAAAGGTGAAATGCGGCCCTACTCTACACGCCACAACTAGCTAGACTAAAATCATTATCGTGGTTCAAATGAGCAGAAAGTACGCCACATGGCACAGGCAAACATCACCTGGGTAGAAAATACTCAGTTTATTGGTACAGACAGCACACAGCATTCGGTTGTAATGTCTAGCCCCGACGATGGCATCGGGATGAAGCCCTCCGAATTGTTGCTGGTAGCGTTGGGGGGGTGCACAGCTTATGACGTGGTAAGTATCCTGAGCAAGAAACGCGCCAAGCTGACCGAATTGCATGTCAAAGTGACGGGCGAACAAGAAGCCGACCCGCCATGGACATTTCGCAAAATTCATATTTCCTACCGGGTGGGTGGCGTTGGCCTAAAAGAGGCCGATGTTGAAAAAGCTATCGAACTGTCCGAAAGCAAATATTGTTCCGTCTCGGCCACGCTTAAATACGCTGCCGAAATTACCTTCGATTTTGATGTCATCGAAACTGGATAATACCGAGCATACACCCCAATTATCCGGCGTGGCCCCCGGCCTTTTGGTTGACGAGCTTTATAGCAACTGGGCTGGTATAATCGGGCGTAGTAAATACATAACGACGACCTAACTCGCGGGGGCCTGTCTTATGGTGGATGCATCACATATATCGGGGCAAACACTCGGTAACTATAAATTAACACGCTTGCTGGGTGTGGGCGGCATGGGCGCCGTTTACGAATCCTACCAAGAAGCGGTGAAACGCAAGGTAGCCGTTAAGGTGCTGCCCGCGCATCTCGCCCAAGCACCCGGCTACCTAAAGCGCTTCTCGCGTGAGGTCGAACTAGCGGCCAGCCTAGAACACCCGCATATTTTGCCTGTTTATGACCATGGCACCGACCGGGGCATGAGTTATATCGTGATGCGCCTGCTGAGTCATGGCGCGTTGGATGAGCGCCTGCGTAGCCATGGCCCACCACCGATTGCTCAGGCTCAAAAAATACTCTCTCAGGTCGCGAGCGCGTTGGATTACGCGCACAAGCGCGGGATTGTGCATCGTGACCTTAAAGCTAGCAATGTGTTATTCGATGAAGAAAACAACGCCTATCTTTCGGACTTTGGGATCGCGAAGGTGGTTGAGGGCAACACCAATCTGACGGGCACAGGCCAAATTCTGGGCACGCCCGCTTATATGGCGCCAGAACAATGGCGCGGCGAAGCCCTGGATGGGCGCGCTGATCTGTATGCTCTGGGCATTATGGCTTACGAGATTTTTACCGGGCAACTGCCGTTTAACGCACCCACGCCCTATGCCATGATGCACAAGCATCTCAATGAAGACCCGCCGAATATGGTTGAAGTCTCGCCGATGTTATCCGCTGGGGTGAATAACGTCTTGCAGCGCGCGCTGGCCAAGCAACCCGATGATCGCTATCCTACCGCACATGCGTTTGTCGAGGCGATGAAAGCTGCGTTCAGCGGAGCGGATGTGCCAAGCGCCACAGTGATGGACACCCCCAGCCAGATAACGCCCCCGCGCATTGATGGGCCACGCCGGGCCACGCCCGCTACCCCAGTTTTGACCCAGGCGAATCAGACCGCCATGTCGCAACGCCCCGCCCAGGCGGACCAACCCGCAGGCCCAGGGCGTGGGATGATTATTTTTGGCATTTTGGGGCTGGTGATTGCCGGGGTGGGGCTTATCTTGTTTGGCTTGTTTGGCGGCAGTAGCGCGGATAATGCGAACGATGATGATCCGCCAGAACGCGAAGCAGATGCCGCCGTGATTCTCCCCGAAGTAACCGATGACACGACTGAAGAAGCCGCGCCACTGCCCAGCGATACACCCCAGCCAGAACCAACAGCCACGCTAGAGCCAACGGCTACCCCAGAACCTTCTGCCACTCAGACGCCGCCACCGACATTTACACCACAGCCAACGTTCACGCCACAACCGACCTTTACCCCCCTACCCACCTTTACGCCCTTACCGACCAGCACCAATACCCCCAGGCCCACCAGCACACCGCGCCCAACCGCAACAGAACTCCGCTTACCCTCTACCCCAGCCAACACCATCAACACGGCCTGGATATATGATTTATCGGATATCTGTAATGGCCGCGAGCCGCGCCCACGGATGGTGCCGGGCGAAAGAGCCTGGATATTACCCCAGCCACCCATCCCGAATGTGCTGCGGCGCGAAGCAAACACCAATAGTTCACAAATTGGCCTCATCCAACCGGGCGAATCATTCGATGTGATCGGCGGGCCAATCTGTTCACGCAACCTCAATCGCTGGCAAGTCATGCTGGACGATGGCACGGTCGGCTGGACAGGTGAAGGCGACCAGGATGGCTATTGGACAGAACCACTAGACACGCCCAATGTGTGGACACAACGGGTCTATGACGAAAGGTGTAGCGGCGTTGGCCTGGTACCGCGTTTGCAAATTGGCGGAACTGCGCGCGTGCTATTCAACCCGCCAAATGTCTTAAATACTAATCCGGCGCGCCCGTCGCGCGATCCGAATTCGCGCCGTATGGACGACATCCCTGCTGGCGATACCGTACGGGTCTTGGGCGGGCCGATCTGCAACAATCGCGATCAAATCATCTGGTGGTTGGTGGAGTATAACGGCCAGGTCGGTTGGACGGGCGAAGGCCAGGGCAACACCTATTGGCTAGAAATGGCCCGCTAAATGCATTCATGCCTGAGCCTGGTAGAGTATACTGAAGGCGCTAATGCGTCACGGGTTAAAAAATAAACTGAACGAGGAGGTCACGTGACAGACGTCAAACTAAATATCCTGGTGGCTGTTCAGCAAGAAGCAGAAAAACGCTTTCGGGAGGGTTTGAAAAAGGAGCCCACATTTCATGTATCCCTGGTTACTAGCCTAGAAAAGGCGCGCGCCGCCATGGACGATGCGACCCAGCCGATTGATGTTTTCGTAGTCGATAATACGCTGGGGGATGTTTATGATATGCTGAAGGAAATTCGCATGAAATACCCGCGCCTGCTCATTATCTCTGTGGATGAAGGGGCGGACTTCGCCCTGCCAGGCCGCGCAGATGATATTTCGACCGAACCCTTCAAAAACAATGATCTGATTACGCGCATCAAACACCTAAACGAAGATCGGCGCTTGCAAACACTGCGCGCGGATGCATTGCCCCCCGTGCGCCAATTCGCCAAATCCATCTTGCGTGCTGACCAGAGCGGCACATCTCGCCAGCAAGCTGCTGTAGAAGCGCTGGCCGAACTAGGCTATGACTACGTGGCATTCTATACGATCTCAAAAGGCGACAATCCGTCGCTGTTGCTGTCGGCGCAAGTCGGCCCGGAGGAAGCCACCAAGCTCGCGCCGCGCCAGCCAGATTACAACAACTCTTTGCTGGGCTGGGTGGCCCAAAACGGGCAAAGTCGCACGGTTAGCCCCCAGGATGAGCTTAACCATCCCTTCGTGAAAAAGGGGCAATTCAAATCCGCCGCGTGCATCCCCGTCGGAACAACGGTGCGCTTTGGGGTGATGTTCGCGTGCCGGGTGGACCTGGACGCGATTTCGCAAGAGAATGTGATGATGCTGGAACTGGTCAGTGCACAATTGGCCAGCGCCCTGGCCAAAGAGGCCCGCAGCTAAAGCATTGACGCTCTCTGCGGAGGCTGGTATCATTCCTCCGCTTCAATTAGACATTCCCTGTCGCCATAGACAGCAGGGGCGCAAAACGCGCTTAATCTCCTGCCGAGGTGCAGAAAAAGGCCCAGCTTGATAGCTTCAAGAACTGGCGACCTATGCTGCACGACATATGGCAAGGTCGTTTTTTTGATGCACCTGTTTCTCACGAAAGGAGGATAGGCATTGGCGATTACACGCGCACGTAAAGAGGAAATCGTGGCGCAGTATACCGATATGCTAGAGCGCAGCACGGGTTTCATCGTCACCGAATATCGCGGCATGAAGGTGTCGCGCCTGAATGAACTCCGCGCCGCTTTGCGCGAACAAGCGTCATCGTACGTCGTGACGAAAAACCGCTTGTTCAAAATCGCGCTCGATAGCCTGGGTATGCCTGTACCCGATGACCTACTCAATGGGCCGGTGGCGGTAAGCTTTGCGTATACCGACCTTCCTGCGACCGTCAAAACCCTGCTCGACCAGCGCAAGACTAACGAACTGCTGATCTTGAAGGGCGGCGTGATCGGGAATTCCGTCATCGGTGAATCCGATTTACAGGCCATCTCCGAATTGCCATCGCTGGATGAACTGCGCGCTCAAATCTTGGGCATGCTCACCCAGCCGACGCAAGGCCTGGTCAATGTGCTGAACGCCCCACCGCAAAATCTGGTGAACGTCCTGAGTGCGGGGGTCAGTTCGGTGGCCGACGTCTTGGCCGCCTATGTGGCCAAGCAGGAAAACGAAGCTGCTTAATGCGCTTGGCACACGCAACGCTCTCGATTGAATCACTATCAAGCTAAGGAAAGAGGAACACAATGGCTGATTTGGATAAGCTCGTAGAAGAACTCAGTAACCTGACTGTTATGGAAGCCGCCGACCTAAAAAAGCGCCTGGAAGAAGCCTGGGGTGTGGAAGCTGCCGCCGGTGGTGGGATGATGATGCCCATGGCCATGATGGGGGCGGCGGCGGGTGGCGCAGCGGCCCCCGCCGAAGAGGTCGAAGAAAAGACCGAATTTGATGTCATCCTCAAAGAGGTTGGCCCCAAGAAGATCAACGTCATTAAAGCCGTGCGCGGCTTGCCCGGCCTGAACCTGGGCCTGGCCGATGCGAAGGCGATGGTCGAAGGCGCGCCCGCGACCGTGTTGGAAGGCGTCTCTAAGGAAACTGCCGAAGATGCCAAATCCAAGCTGGAAGCCGAAGGCGCCGTCATCGAGGTGAAATAACCTCGCTTTCGTGA
>DAOTVD010000333.1:0-12380 GCA_034437075.1 Anaerolineae bacterium | reverse complement strand
TCGGTTCCGGTTAGGCGTGTACCATCACGAAACGGGTACATGGGATGCAAGCACCCACACCGCGCTGTTGGGTAGGGAGCTAGCACGTCCACACTATGCAAACCCGACGTATGCACAACATATCCGGTGAAGTCTCCCTTAGCGATAGCTTGTGCGATTTGCGCAATGGCATCGTCAGAGACCGTTACAAACAAAATATCGGCGTCATTTGGTATGCCTGAAACCGCTTTAGTCCCCACTTCCCGAGCTAAAGATGCGGCGTGTTGCGGCGTTCGTGAGCCAATGGCGGTAATGGTATAGCCGTCCTCTGTAAGACGCCGGGCGAGGGCGGTAGCCAGGCGTCCGGCACCGTAGAAGGCGAGTGTGGGTCGTTTCATGAGGGGGATTGTAAGCGATCTCAAGGCAGGGGGCAATTGTTCGCTTGGCGCAAATATTCGGCGATAGTTGCGCCTGCCAGATCATGCCCTGCTTGGCTCCAGTGCGAGTCATACACGTAATACAGCGGCGGGTCGCTGGCGTTAGCAGCTAAAAAGGTCGGCACTAGATCAATGAAATGCATGCCCAATTCATCGGTAACCTCGCGCACGACCATGCGTTGGTTATCCGCGTTTGCGTGCCATGCGTCAAATTCAATCGGAGTAAAATCACCCAATGTTAACCAATCATCCGGGCCAAGCTGTAGCGGCAGCGCATTTTGCAAAACGTAAAAGCGATTGGGGTCTGCGGCGGCATATTGTAGATAGATATGGCCTTTGACGGGCATATACACCAGGCCCACGCACGCATCCCCGGCGAGGTCACGAATGGTGGTCAGAGCATCGCGCAAAAGGTCAATATTGCGCGAATTGCGGTAAGTTTCGGCGCTACCGTTTAGCCACCATAGATAATCGCTAATGTAGGCGAGTTCAAAGGTGCGATCCTCGATTTGATGTTCCAGTGGATATAGATAATTGCCAGTAGGATTGGTCACGATTTCGAATGGCTCGCGGGCGTCCGGTTCGGCGCCTGTGCGTGCAATATCAACACCCTGTTCAGCGGCGCTCTGGATGTTGCTCAAGTCGTTACCTTCAAAGTATCCGATCAATATCCAACGATGGTTATTGCTGCCATATTGGCGCATGACCTCTGCATACTGCAATGGGCCAAAGCCGCGCCATCCAAGGTTACGTATGGGCACGTCCAGCGTTTCGGCAAGTACATCCACCCAGGGCACTTGGCCGCCTTCCGTGTAGGAATCGCCCAGGGCGATGATGGGATAATGATCGGCGGTTAGGCGTGCTTGGCGGAAGCCGTCTTCATCCGCAAAGCGGATGAAATTCTCTAGTTCACGATTGCCCTCTGGTGGGCGCACAAAACCGGGTTGGTGCCGAAAGGTGTCGCCATCCCGTTCTTGAAAGATATAGCGTTGGGCATTTGGGTGCCATTCTGGAAAGATTTGCAAAATCAACAACAGCGCCAGCCCCGCACATGCGAAGCCACCGAGAACAAGCCCGATACGAACGGCCCAAAACAAGATACGTGGAGTTGAATGCATCATGAAACATGAGCCTACTCGATAGGCCAGCGTGAAGCAAGGGCCTATTCATCCAGCAGGATGGGCGTTACTTGTCCGTTAGATAGCTCGCGCAGGGCCTCGGTAAACGCGGGCAGATGTTCCTCGGGCAGACGCAAATAGCGTGTAATCTCGGCGCCAAACTCGTCATCTTCTACGATGGCTTCATAGGTTTCACTGAGTTGTTTCAGGCGTTCGTACAAACTATACGAGATCGTGACGCCGATATAGCGCCGCGTCACTTTTTCTATAACGGGCAATGCGGCCAGGCCTTGCTGCGCGGCGGTCGTGTAGGCTTGCACTAAACCACCAGTGCCCAATTTGGTGCCGCCAAAATAGCGCGTTGTAACGAGCACTACATCGCCGACATCCGCCCCGCGCAACACCGCAAGGGTAGGGGGGCCGGATGTGCCCGTCGGCTCGCCGTCATCGCTCATGCCTTCGGTGATGCTTTCGCCGTAGCCCACTTTGAACGCATAAACATGATGCGATGCATCGGGCAATTCCTCGCGGATGTTCTGGATAAACGCGCGTGCATCGGCGACCGTTGCAGCCGGTCCGATGGTGGTTAGGAAACGTGAATTGGCGATTTTGTACTCAATGCGAATCGTAGCTTTAGGTATAGGATAGCGTTTCATGTCGTTTGAGCAGGTCTAAACTGGCAAAAGTTTGTCTAAAGGAGCTTTGTGGAAATAGCGTCTGTAGGCCGCGATTTCGGCTAAGGCTTCGTCCAGGGCGGGGGTGTGCAGGTCGCCCGGTGGTTTTGCACCGATGACCTTAAAGCGCGCAGAATTGAGCCAATCGATGGCTAAAATGTTCTCCGTTTGCAGTGCAGTCAGCGCTAGTTGGATCACCTCGGTTGGTAATGCTAGCCGTTCACTAAGCTGGGTGCGTGTGACTTCGCCGTTAAGCTGAGCTTGAGCGGTTTGGCACAGGGCCACGATGGCCTGCAATACGTGCGCGCTGGTATCAAAGGCGGGCACCGCGCCATGGATATAGATGCGATGTGGTGTGACCTTATCCAAGGCTTTTTTGAGCCGTTCTAGGCTCGGGGGGGCTGTATAGACAATTAGCGCCTCGGCAGATATGAGGCCGGATAGCGACACGCCAGGACTCTCGCGCGCGCTAAACCCTTCAGCCCATATCTGGAGGTCTTGTTCAGCCGTTTTCAGGGCCGCCAAGTCGATGTTATCTCGATGGTCGAATAACTTTGGGGCGACTGTCTGGTGTGTCGGCGCTTCAATCTGCTGCCAATCAACCAGTGTGAGTTGTGTTTGCCAGGTATCGTTGTGATAGCGTACACCAATCCGGTATGCCAGGTCGAAAAGCCCAGTGGGCAGATTAGTCTCTGTCGCATCCCAGACCATGATTTGCGCTTCGAACCCGGCTTCATCCTGGATGGTGAGGCGGCGGTGCTGGTTGTCGCGCCCGGCTTTAGCGCTCCGAATGCGTCGGCAACGCCGCGTGACAAACGTGGGGCGATCATCGTCTGTAAAAGGGCCGAGTTTTTCGAGTTGCTGCGCGGCTTCTAGGGTTACTTGGGCGAAGGTCAGTTCGGCATCGATAGAGATTTCGTTTATTGCCTCAGGCATAGCTTGGGCATCAAAGGCTTGGCTTAATTGCCGCCGTATGAAATTCAGATTGTCTTCGTCAAAATAGAGTATGATCCGGTCTGCGGAAGGCTGCTTGTGCTGATGTAGTAGGTGCTGAATCTGGGTGACAGCCTCCGAAAGGTTATGCTCCGTCACGGTGGCCAGAATCCCCGATGTGGGCGTACATAATAGGGCAGGGCGCTCATAGGCTTGAGATATCCGATGCACGACGCGCGCTAGATCGTCAATCTGCCACCGGGGGTTAGCAATGACTAAGGCACTATGGTTTAGTACGGAGGGCTCCGCATGGATTTCTTCGATGATGGCTTGGGCCACTTGGGCTCGGTTCAGTTTGGCTTGACGATAGAATGCATCCGCGTGTTTAACCGCTACGAGGGCTTGATCGAGCCGTTGGGCGCCCAGGCTTGTGCTAAATAGTTGCTCATCATTGTGGGCCAGCGCGCGCAAACGCGGCAAACAGCGCAATTGAATGTCGTCATATGTCATATGCGGCAGTGAGAGATTGAGTTGTTCGGCGAGCGCTTGCCAAAGCGGGCGTTTTGTGGCGCGAACGGCAGCCAAGCTCCGTGCAAAAAAATAACGTTCGATGCGCGATAGAGATCGATTGTGGGCAGTGGACATATCAAAGAGGGCTAGGCATGCTAAATCCCAGATATTGGCAAGTTTTTGAGCATTTGGCGCAAACAGAGCGATAGCCAGCAAGAACCAGCCCGTGCCCGAAACATGTTGCGTATAGTCATTAGGCAAAGCAAGCGAAAGAGATACACGATCATCCGGTTGAACCGACCGCACAATCCGAGGCGTAGCCGGGCCCAACGTAATCTTTAGCATCGATTCCAAAACTATCTGCTCAACTTGCCTTACGTCAGGATAGTGAACCACGCCATATGCTTGTTCGTGAACTACAGTGCGCAAAGCATCACGCAAATGGGGTGGCACATCGGCGGGGGTAGGGGGGTAATTCAGAGGGTTGAACAGTGTGTCGATATTTTCCGGGTCTGGGCTTAGCTGGAGAGTGGAGAGTTGATGAGCGATGGTCGCGGCTACAGGTTTTGAATATGAATCGCTGAGCGATATACGCCGTTCTTGAAAAACCCATTTATTTCGCATAGTCAACTCCCGAAAAAGACTAAATCAAAACAAGATAGGGCAAAGCAGGCAAGTTAGGCGATGAGGAAATCAAACCAACATTTGAAAACAACGCAAGATCACATTGCGCACGTGTAATACTAACATATAGCAGGCGTAACCGCTCTGCGGCATAGTCCCTACGTGCCAAAAACGTGAAATCCTCTTGGCCACGATCTAAACCAACCAAATCAAACAGTTGCGCTAAAAGATATGCGTCTAAATTCAAGCCATCAGCAACAAACCACTTTTCGAATATGTAATGATCATCTGGCATCAGAGATGGAAAACCATAGGTACTCACTCCAAGCAGATAAACTCTATTCCATTCCAAGCCTTTAGCTGAATGCATCGTTCCTACCGTCACAACTCCCGGCTGTGGTTCGAAGCCTGTCCCGACATCTTCAAAGCCCAAAAAGCGTCGCTGATTTTGCGCAATAAGTTCTAGCTCTGTCACAAAATCTTCTATACGCCAACTAGGATTCTGGCGAGACAAAGAACGTAACAATGCGGCGACCTTATACGATAGGGCGATGTCATAGGGTTCTGTGAATAAACGTTGGGACAAAGCTAACACCAATTGATCAATCGGTAATTCAAGGCCCAGCAATGCCCAGCGAATAAACCACAAAAATGCCTCAACAGTAGCTTGATCTTCCTCAGGGATAGCTATTTCCAATGGCGTGTCATCAAAAATAAGCGCCTCGATATTGCGATGATCGCGAAAGTACTTATCAACCACTTTTTGATATTCGTAATCTGGCGCATGCATGGGTAACCAGACATTCTGAAAAACGCTGCACAATTTCGCGTTGTTATATGAAGTCGATAGATATTGCAAAATCAGAATAAGATAATTTACTGTATGCCGCACAGATGACGTACTGCGTAGCAATTCATCCACTGGAATATCATGCTGGCGCAGAGCTTCAGCCACCTTATAACCATGGCGATTTTCGGGGGCAAGAATTGCCACCGTTTTATCAGGGTTTTCAGGCAACCAACGCGCCACAGATCCTACAGCCCGTGCAATTTCTTCATCTGGGGTGATCTTCTGCCCCTCGCGATAATCAAAATACACCGAGCAATTTTGTGCATCAGGGTTGCGCTGTGGGTCGTCAGGTGTAGTCGGTAGTATCTCTTGTGGATAAAACGTATCGCGCAAGGCTTCGGCGGGATGTTCCTCGGTTGTCCACTGGACAAGCTTATTTGCCAAATCGATAATCTTCTGCGTACTTCGCCCAGATACAGGTAGATGTTGCACTTGGACGCGCGGATCGGCCAAAAAGTTGAGTAGATATTGTGGGTTAGCTGTGGTGAATGTAGTATTGATCGCCTGATTAGGATCGCCAACCCGGACCCAATTTTTTTCGCCCGTAAGTAATCTAAGCATTTGTTCTTGGAGATGGCTGCTATCCTGGGCTTCATCTTCCAATGTATACACCCAGCGCCTTTGCAGACGTTCTAAATACTGCGGATCGGCCAACAATGCTTCATAGGCTAGAAATACTAGGTCATCAAAATCCACCGCACCGCGAAACGCCAGGGAGCGTTGATAGTCGTCATATACCGATACGGCAAATCGGGCCAATTCAAATGAGGAATCCTTATGTTGCAGTTTGGCCAGTAGTGATGCTGGCGTTTGCCGATAATCCTTTGCTGTTTTAATAAAGCGCGTCACTATATCCACCATCAGGCGGGGAAATTCTTCATGTCGCACACGAGATGCCTGCTTCTCGCTTAAGTCTGACTTTAGATACTCGTCCATTAAATGCGACCAGGCGGGCAGTTGAGCACGCACGATTTCAGCGAGTGCCGCCGCAGAAGCGCGTTCGTCAAGAATAGCGAAATCATCCGCTAGCCCCACCAGAGTAGGGCGCTCGCGCACGATGTCGTGTGCTAAACCATGCAAGGTACGCACACGATAGCCAACATGTGGCAAAAGCTGACGCTCTTCTTGCAAGATCGTACCAATGCGCTTCTTAAAGCTATTGACAGCAGAATTGGAAAAGGTCACGACCAGTACTTCTTGATCGGTCGTACCCGCTTGCAACAGACGACTTACCAATCGGGCGGCCAGGTGCGAGAGGGTAAACGTTTTTCCGCTACCTGGTACAGCCGCAATGCCGAGCATACCGCCAGCATACTCTTCGATGATTTGTCGTTGTGACTCACGAAATTTTGGCATAGTTCATGATCTGATTAAACAAGTTCAAGAGTGGGCCACGTTGTTCGTAGCCTTGCTCACTTAGGTCAGTAAACGCCCAATATACGCGCTGACGGCACCGACGAAGTAATCCTAAGACCACGCGCGTTAGCATCTCGTCCTGGGCACGCAGTTCGTCTTCATCCGTCCAAGGACGATTGGCGACATAGTCACGGCGCAGTACATATGGATGGGTGAGGGGCTGTTCAAGCCGTTCATGCCAGGCTGTGCTACCAACATCTACCCAAAACTGATAATCCACAAAACGATTGCGCATCAAGAACGTATATGCCGGGGCGATGAATACCGCATTTTGATGCGCATCTTGCCAATTGGCCTGGTGCACAGCCGCCAAAACACCATCACCCACCAGGCTAATGTATTCAGCCGTCACCTCGCGCCAATCGGTTTCGGCAGCTAAAGCCAAAACTTCACGAAACTTATAGGCCGAGTTCACCAATTCACCGACAATCCGCCCGGACTCTAGATTAGCATGTAGCCCATACCCTGGTTGCGACACGAAATCAAATAGGCGGCTCAAACAATGATCGGGGGGGATATTCCCGGCTTCATCACGAAATGAGATAATCCATTGACGTAATGCGCTATACTGCTCGCCCCCCAGAAACGTGATGCGTGCTTGCATGCTCGCATTAACGTCTTCAAATAGCCCCAGGAAATCATCCCGATTCGGACGATAAACAATCTGAGCCAAGAGCTCGGAACGCACAGGGTCTAGCCCTATCAACTGGACAAACATTTGCGCTATGTCATCGCGTGGGGGAAATTGGTTATAGCCATACGCCAATTTCAGCGCAGTGAGCACCGCACGCGCAACCGGTTCATCGCGTATCGCGCGCGATGGTCTATGCGAAACATACGGAATACCTGCATTGTCAAATTGGGTTAGTAGCGTGAAACGTAGCGCATCCCCCAAATAGGGCGCCATAATCACGATCTGACCAGGGGAAACAGACTCCTCATGAATCAACCTGATAACTTCAGACACCACATTATCCAGCATTTGCGGGTAGAACGTGTTGTGCATTAGGTGATAGGCTGGCTGGATCATCACTTCGGATGGCGTATTGCTTGTTCGCAGCAGTTTATAGGCTAGTTCTTGTAAATCGTGCATCGCATCAGATACCCCGATCATCTGGGTATCTATCGGATGCTCGTCACATGCCCGGCGTAGTTCATATGCTGTCTCAGGCGTAGCCCCTAAAAACAGACGGTAGCCCGCATCTAGATCATACAAAATGAGTGCCTCGTGTACAGATGATAGCAACGAAGCCACAAGACCGAGCGTTACCGGGAAATTCTCTTCACTATTGTCCACGATCAAATACCGAAAACTATCATGCAACGTCGCACGATAGGCATCATGTGATAACAGTACCTCGCGAAACAGGCGTATTTGCAAAGAGAAATCCAGCAGACTATGGGTTAAACAATACGCCTGGAAGGTTTCGGCAATTTCATGGGCTGCGGCATACACGGTTAGGCGGCTCGAATGGCCCTGCCAGCTTTGCACCAAACGGTCGTGCACGTCTTGGAGCGTGAAGCCATTGACAGCAGCCGTAGACAAATTGTCGATAATCTGCGCGATAATCCGCGCGCGATCCACCTTCAGGCTATCGAAATATCCCTGGCTGATATAGGGCTCTACAAATCGAGCCATATAATATTGTGTCGCCTCGATTGTTAAATAGGTCGGGTCACGTCCATCCCAGGCTTCAAGCGTTTGTTGGGCGACATAAGGCCAATACAGCGTAATCTGACGTTGGGCTAAGCCACCATACGTTACCACTTGGACGGCTTGTGTATTTTCGTGGCCACTATCACTGAGCAAGGTTTGATAGGGCAGCCCCAAAGCCCGTTGCGGTACCAATACCAAAATTTGCGCAGGGTCTACGCCAGCATCCAACCAATCGGACAATTGAGAAAGTGCGGCGGTTGTTTTACCTGTGCCAGCCGGGCCATACCAAAAAGCCTTACTCACGAGCGCTTCGCACGATCTATCAATACTTGTATAATGGCTGCAATCAATTCCGCACTCAGTTCTGTAGCCTCACCATACCCCTGAAAATAGTGTGGTTGATCCGCAATGGTGATGTCCAGATACCATTGGTCAGCTACAAACCGAACTCTCGAAATCTCCTTTAAGCGGTGCGAGCGATCGCGCACTTGGCCTAAAAGATGAATCTTCGTGTCAGTGACGTACATCATCCCAGTATCGAGTTGAACATCCTGGTTAGCCAAAAAAGGTATACGCCCCTTCGGGGATAACTCGTAATAGCCAACGGGCTTAAGCGACAAGTACACCATTTCATCGGCTGACATCAGCGGGGGCGGGGGCGTAAGGCGCATAGGGCGTAGCCAACCAAAATCTCCATTTTGAGCTTGGTACAGCCGTTGGCGTTGGACGAATATCATCGTGCTGCGATCTAATGCTTCTTCAGCGTCAAACCATGCGCTTGTGTCAAATTGTCGGCGCGCAAATGCGTAGGCGCTATCTTCTGGTATATATCGGTAGCGGATGCGCCATGCTTGTTGCGCTTCATCCTGCACATCAATCCACGCCACAGCACCACAATGGCCACAAGTTAGCACAGGGTGGCGTGCGCCGCCCAACGGTAAAGATGCAAGCCGCCCAGACGGTTTATCGATATGCTCCAACGATAGCACACCTTCCGAATGGCAGATTAAGCAACCCTGAAGCGGTGGCAGCGTTTCAGCCATTGGATGTTAACTGTTGCTCACGGTCAAAAAACCCATATGTCGGCGCGCCTGTTCTAGTGTGTGATCTGCGATGGCTGCCGCCTTTGTCGCACCACGTGCCAGCACCTCATCGAGGTAGCCCGCTTCATTCATGAGTCTGTGATATTCACTCTGGATGGGCTCCAAAGTTTCGTTGAGCACATCGACCACAGCTTTCTTCAAATCGCCATAGCCACGCGCATTCGCAAAGTCTGCTTCGACTTCGGCTTTCGGCTTATCGGTTACAGCCTGGTAAATCGTCAGCAAATTCTTAACGCCGGCCCGCTCAGGATCATCTGAAAAACTAATTTGAGGTGGGTTTAGCGAGTCGGTGACTGAGCGCATGACTTTCTTTTTGACCACATCCGGCGGATCGAGCAAATAGACCGCGTGGTACTGAGAGTCCGTTTGGCTTTTGCTCATTTTAGCTAGAGGATCATCCAGACCCATAATGCGCGCGCCGTCGGGCGGGATCATCGGCTTCGGGATCGTAAAGACATTCCCAAACATGCTATTGAAGCGTTGTGCCAGATCGCGCGTGAGTTCGATATGTTGGCGTTGGTCATCGCCCACCGGCACATACTCCGCTTGGTAGAGCAAAATATCCGCCGCCATCAAGATCGGGTAATTCAACAACCCCGCACCAATGGCTTCTTGTTCGTATTTTCCCGATTTATCCTTGAACTGGGTCATGCGCTGGAGTTGACCCAAGCCCGTGATGCAATTCAGCAACCAGGATAATTCGCTATGGGCGGGCACATGAGATTGTACAAAGATGGTAGATTCATCCAAATTGATACCACAGGCTAAATAAAACGCGGCGACTTCTCGCGTCTTTTGGGCCAAGCTTGCGGCGTCATAGGGCACGGTGATCGCATGCAGATCGACCACACAATAAAATGCATCGAGCTCGGCCTGGCGCGCGACCCAATGCTTAATGGCGCCCAGATAATTACCGATGGTTAAATCACCCGAGGGTTGGATACCAGATAATACCCGTTTGCGTTGTTCATTTTGGCTCATGAAAACAGTCGTGTGCTCATCTATTCAAACGGCTTCGCATTGTACATTAGCATTATTTTACCTGCAACCAGGCAAACAGTATACTTAAAGAACAACCTTGCAACCGAAACGCAAACAACAGGATTACATTATGCCGGCCCATTACAATAACGCTCTCAGTGCCTATTTCGAGTGGTTTTCGCACCTGATGATTCCCCCAGACGTGGATGATAACGGTGGTCGTGCTATGCTGAACCATCTGGCGGATCGTGTCGATGGTTTTGCGGTGGCATCGGAAGACCTCACTAAGGCAGCACAGACATTTTTAGATGCCCCAGGGCATCGCTACCAACTACAGGCCATTGATAGCCTCATTAACCAGATTGAAGGTGACTTAGCCATCGCGAATATGCTGTGGGATATCATATCGCGTTTAGATAGCGAGGCGGATACATTACAGATTATTGGGCAGAGCTTTCGACGGCATAGCTTGCGCGATGTCTATCGCGCATTGCGCGTGGATATGACCCCGATACAGGAGCGTTCTGCACAGTCATCATCCATTGCAAAAGACGCCGACAATCTAACGGCAGCGCTCGATCAGTTGCGCTATGAAATCGACAATACCTTAGACGTCGTACGCGAGCGTGCAACGACAGTAGGCCTTCAATTGGTGCGGGATACCTTTCAGACCGTAAATAATGACCAGGCGATTATCGACCGTGCCATCACGCTATTGCGCGGGCACCAACAAGTGGGGGATGTCGGCTGGGGATTAGAAGATGATGTGCCATCTGATGCTTGGTCACTGACTGGCGGATTGCGCAGCGTCTTGGTCAATGTCGTTGAGAAAATTCTGATCATTATCGAGAAAAACGACCTCGTGCGTTATATCATTGCGGATTGGCTAGCTATATTGTTGGACCAATCCCCTTCGGTGCGGCGCAACCAGTTTCAAGCTATGCTTGAACAACTGTATCAGATCAATTTACTGCGCGATCCGACGCTGGACATCTGGTTACAGGATGCTATTCAAGCTGAGCGCGCTAACGCATGTGCACAAGAAATCGCCCAATTGGCCACAAGTTTCGATCATCTAGCTAGCCAGATACGCCAAGCAGGCGCGCATATCCAACAAGCCGACATGTTCCAGAATCCACGCTTACAACATGTGGGGGCGGCTTTACAAGTCGGGTTACTCGCGACCCTGGTTTTTGCAGGGTACGACCATATAGACGATGGCTCGCGTACTTTGAATGTTATACGCGGTGTACGCGAAGTGTTGATCGAAGATTTGCCAGTCTCGCCTAGCACTCGGCGCCAGGCCGACAATTTAGTGATGGGGGCGCAAAAAACGCGCCGACCAGCGCGCACATAAAACTTAGAAAAACCCGCCTGAGCCCTCATCCGAAAGCATCTGGGCGATGCGATACGTCGCGGTGTTTTCGCGCATGGGGGCCAGATAGCGGTGTGTGGTTTCGATACTACTATGGCCTAACATCGCCTGAATTTCACGCTCTGTAGCGCCGGCTTCCAGGGCAATCGCGGCAGCGGTACGACGTAAGTCGTGTGGTGCCAGGCTGCCGGGCATCCCGGTGCGTTCCCAGGCATCGGTGACTATCCGCCAGACTGCATTGCCTGTGATGTGCTCTGGCGCGACTAAGCCGCCTTTCCAAATACGCCGCATGATGTAACCCGGCGGAATGCCTTTTTCGCCTTCGGTAAGGACTTCCGCCCAGGGTTGTATCGCAATAATTGTTTCTTGAGGAACCCCCACCGCGCGCCATTTATTACGCTTGCCTCGAATGCGCAAAACCCAATTCCCACCCCGGCGATTAAGATTTTGCCATTCCAGCCCCGCCAGTTCATCCCGCCGAAGCCCAAGGGTCACCATCAACCAAATGAGCGCCGCATCACGCTTGGCGCGAATCGGATTTTTATGCTGTTTGGCCACGGTCACCAACATCCGCACTTCCTCGGGAGAGAGCCAGCGGGCAGCATGCCCACCTGCCGATTCGCCATACGTTGCCGTGGCTGCATTGTCCGGTAGGCTCACCAAGCGCAGATCGTGCCATAAGTTTGATGGCGCTTGCTTAGAAAGCACCATTTGGCGCGCCAA
>DAOTVD010000332.1:0-3867 GCA_034437075.1 Anaerolineae bacterium | reverse complement strand
CGTTGTAAATGGGCACTTCATCTTGAATGGTATAAAACATGATCCTCCTCCACAGTTCGTTGGGGTTAAAGGATTGTACTGAGAAGCCGCGCCGAATGCGAACCGCCCTGTTTCAGCGGCAGGGCGGGTGATGCGGTGGGCTAGATTGGCGCGGGGCGCTCGCCCCCGAATGCATCAACCATCTTGCGCCCGAGCAAGCCCCGGCTCAGGCGCAGGGTCAGTGATGATGCGCCCGCCACGCACGAGCGCGCCCAAGACCATCCCCGCGCCGATGAGCACCAGATTCTTGATGATGTACTGGCCTTCCAGCGTTAGGCCATAGGGGAACTCCGTCCAGACTGCTTCTGGCAGCACGAGCAGCGGAAGCGCTGTGCCGGGCATTTGCAAGAACAGCAGTAAAAGCGTGGCCCGCATAAATTTACCCAAGATCAACCCCAGCCCGATGAGCATCTCCCACACGGCCAAAATCGGGATGAACAGGTCGGGGTCAATGAAATAGACCGTATTGCGCACCAGGTCTTCGGCGGGGCTGAGGTCTGGCACCAGCTTCAGCGCGCCAAACCACAAAAACACCACACCCAGGCCGACCCGCAACAACGGGATGCCATAGCGAGCCATATTGGCGGTGATCCAGCGGTCGAGCGCGTCAAAGCGCGTTTGCAGGGCCGCGCGGCGCTCGTCATCCAAGAGTTGTTCAAATAGGGCGAACATAGGCTGCTCCGAATCTACAATATGTCAGTTTGTAGAATCTAGCAGCGTCGCCGCTTCAAAGGGTATCAGAAAAGCCTAAAAAGAATCGCTCGGTGCCCTAAAACGTGAGTGCTGCATAGACCGTGAAGGCCATCACGCCAATGAATGACCACGCTGAAAAAAAGGCACCCCAGCGCGCACGAGCCCTAGTCATAGATCGTCGCCAGCAGATCAATCAGCCCGTTTTCTGCCTTGCGCGGCGTATCATCCCGTTCGCCCATGCTTTAGACCATCGCAAGCACCACGATGCCCAGGATGCAACCGAAAATAATCGTCATGAAAAGGCAGCCGACCATACATTCCAGAGCCTGAAACGGCAATGTGATGATTTCCCATAGGGTTTCCATATGTGCAGTCCTTTCGTTGAATGAATATGCTGTATATAGCTTTACGCAGGATAGCGTGCTCGGGTTGCGCGTTAGCCCGACCGCCGGGCGCGGCGGTTGTGCCAGATGCCGATGCCCAGCGCGACGAGAAAAGCCATCAGCCCGCCGAACAGCAAACCGTTTTGCAGCGCCACGGGCATCACGAAAGTGCCCAGCATCAGCACCCCGCCTACAATATAGACCACGCCCGCCCGGTAGGCACCTTCTGGGGTGGTTTCATAGCCGGGCAGCAAACGCCCCCAGCGCACGCCCAGAATGCCTTGCACCCACAAAAACAAGGTAAAACTCGCAAAAATTATAAAACCAATGTTCATAGGGCGAGTATAGCATAAGCCAGACGGCCCTATTAACCTGTTTCTGGTGCTTTTATTAGCTGACTTTCATCTGTATACTGTCCAATGAACATTAACCTCCATTTATGCTTACTCAATGCTCGCCTAGGCCACCGGACAATTAACCTATATATGGCCTAACCCAAAGTTGGATATTATCGTTTTATGTCAGATTCAGCCTTGCCAATAGACCTTTTTTTCGACCTCGCCCGCGATCTGTTATGTATTGTGGATGCCGAAGGGCGGTTCGTGCGCGTGAACCCCGCCTTTCAGCAGGTGCTCGGCTATGCGCCAGATGACCTGCTTGGTCAATTCGCCTTCGACTTACTGCACCCCGATGACCGAGAGAGCACCCTAGCTGTGCTGAACGAGCAAACCCAGGATGGGGCCGAAATCCGCGATTTTATCAATCGCTATCGTCACCACCAGGGTCACTATGTCTGGATATCGTGGAATTCGCGCCCTGCCGCGAATGGCTACATTTATGCCCAGGGCCGCGACATCACCCCCACGATGGACTATCAACAGGCCCTAGAAGACTACGCTCAGCAGGTGAGCACCATCTTCGAGCGCATTAGCGATGCCGTCTTCGCGCTGGATACCGACTGGCGCTTTACCTACATGAACGCGCGGGCGGGCGAGATTTTGCAACGTAACCATCGGGAACTTATCGGTAAGAATGTGTGGGCTGAATTCCCCGAAGCGGTGAACCTGGCTTTTTATGCACACTACCAGCAAGCCGTGCAGTCTCAGCAAAAAGCCACGTTTCAGGAATACTTCCCCCCCTTAGATATTTGGTTCGAGGTACGCGTGTTTCCCTCCCCCGAAGGGTTGAGCGTCTTCTTTCAGGACATCACCGAGCGGGTGCGCAACGAAGAACGCCTGCGCCACGGCGAAGCCCAATATCGGTTGCTGATTGACAACTTCCCGAATGGTATCGTCGCGCTGTTCGACCGCGATTTGCGCTATACCTTCGTGGGTGGCTCGGAGTTCGCGCCGGAAGGCCCCGGCCCAGAGGCATGGATCGGCAAACGCTTGGACGAACTTTTTCCCTCGGAGATCGCCCAGCGCGACCTGCCCAAGCTAGAGGCTGCCCTGCGCGGCGAAGCGACCACCTCCGATGTGGCCTACGCAGGGCGGCATCACCGCGTGTTCACGCTGCCTATTAAAGACGATACCGGGCAAATTATCGGCGGCATGGTCATGACCCAAGACACCACTCAGCAGCACCTAAACCAGCAAAACGCCCTGAAACTAGAACAAGAATCCGCGCGGCGGGTGGTGTTGCGCCGCTTTATGCAAGATGTCGCGCATGAATTCCGCACGCCATTGGCGCGCATCAACACCACGGCTTACCGCATGCTACGCAGCGATGACCCCGCCGAACGCGAGACCTACCACCAGCGCATCGAAAGCCTGGTCGGGGCAATTGCGCATCTGGTGGACGAACTCAACGAGATTACGCACCTGGATACCCAACCTGAATTTGACCTGTACCTGTATGACTTGCGCGCGATACTGCGCGCGAGCGTGGACGAACTCGCCGATAGCGCCCAAGCGCGCGACATCCGCGTGACGCTGAATTGCCCGACGGCGGCCTGCCATATCTCCGGCGACGCCGACCGGTTGCAAACGGCCCTGCATAATCTGCTGGAAAACGCCCTGCAATATACCCCGCCGGGCGGGCAGGTATGGGCGACCGTGGCCGAGCAGGATGATCATTATCTGCTGACCGTTCGCGATAATGGGCCGGGTATCACCGCCGAGCATCTGCCGTACATCTTCGAGCGCTTCTATCGCTCCGACATTGCACATTCGACGCCCGGTTTTGGGCTGGGCTTGCCCATCGCCAAAGCGATTATCGAAGGCCACGGCGGCAAAATCCGCGCGGAAGATGCGCGCGAGGGTGGCGCGTGCTTTTACGTCACGCTCCCGCAGGCGGCTTCTGGCGAGACGATCCAGCCTTCTAGCGCGTCCGCTTCTGGCGGGATGCCGTAGCCGGGCTGATGGGCAGCCCAGGCGGCGACTAGCGCGGCCAGCCCGGCATCGGGCGCGTCACCTGGCGCATTCTTCAGCATCGTAGCGCGTATATCGTCCGGTAAGGCCAGGCGGATTCCGGCATAGCCGCGCGTCGTGAGGGCCTCCAGCAAGGTGTGCCGGGCGGCTTGGCGCGCGCCGTCGTCGGCGCGTTCGCTTTTATAGGGCACTTTGCCGACAATCGCGCGCGCAACAGTCGCGGGATATATCTCGATGGCCTGGCGCGGGTCGTCCGCAGGCGCGCTAGGATGAATGCTGAGCCCCGCAGCGGCCAAGCGCGGCGCGCCGCGCAAAAACATGCGCCCCACGGGCACGCCATAGACCATCATCGGGCTGAGCGCGCCCAAGCGCGCATCCGTGGC
>DAOTVD010000331.1:0-6081 GCA_034437075.1 Anaerolineae bacterium | reverse complement strand
ATTCGACTAAAGGCCGCGCAGCGTGAGCGAGCGCTTCGCGCGCTTAGCTCGGTGGTACGGCTATCTGGCGCTCATTGGCTTTAACCTGGGGCTGCTGTTGGTGTGCCTCAACCTGGCATTGGCCGCCTATGGCGCGCTGAACCCCGCCGCGTTGCCCACGCCCGCCCCGCCGAATGAGCAAAATCTGACGATCCGCCACGATTCCGGCGGTTGGCAATTGCTGGGCAACGCGGATTGGGATGCTTTGCGCGCCGTGCACGCCAGCCTGAGTCCGGCGGATATGGTGTGGATGCTCATCGAGTACAACAATGTCATGGCCTGCGACGAGACGCTCGGCTGGCGGGTGCCGCCCTACGCGGGGCGTTTTCATACTCAACACCCGGCGGGCTTCCGCGCGGGGGATGACCAAGCGCCCTGGCCGCCCCCCGCCGACGCCGTGACGATCTTCGTTTTCGGCGGTTCGACGACCTACGGCACACATTTGCCCGGCGCGGCCACGATTCCCTCTCATTTGCAGCGCGACCTGCGCGCGACCTTCGCCACCGACCGCATCGTGGTGTATAACTTCGGCGCGCCGGCCTACATCAGCACCCAAGAACGCCTGAAGCTGGCCGAATTGCTGGCGGCGGGGCATGTGCCCGACATCGCGATTTTCATCGACGGCCTGAATGACTCCAACTTTGCAACGCGCACGTTGGCCGACATCCAGCGCCCCTGCAACGCCACCGCGCGCACGCTACGCGAGACGCTAAATTGTGACTGGGGCGAATGGTGTTGGCCGCTCCAACGCGCCTGGGGGGCCGCTTGGGCCACAGAGGACGACGCGCCGAGCGCCTTCGCAGTTAACCCGCCCCTGGCCGAGGTCGGGCCGTTGGATGACCCCGCCCTGGCTGCGGCGGTCGTGGCGCGCTGGCTGGACAATCGCGCGGGCATCGAGGCTCTGGCGGCGAAATACGGTTTGCGGACGCTGTATGTCTTGCAACCTACGCCCGGCTTTGCCTATGACTTGGATCATCATCTGTGGCTAGAGGGGCCGCAGCCCACCGTCGAAGATTTGGGCACCTGGGGCCGCACGCGCTACACCTATCCGTTGTGGGAAGTGCGCGCCGAGGGCGCAGAGTGGGCGCATAATTTTTCGAACCTGGCGCGCATCGCGCAGGATTACGAACAAAATATTTGGGTCGATCAGATTCATTATACGGATGCGTTCAGCGCGCAAATCGCCGCATTTATCCGCCTAGAGCTCGACACGCGCGGTTGGGTGGCCGAAGCGTTGCGCTAGGCGGTTGCCAGGGCGTCTTGCGTCGCCACGGGGATATACAGCCCGAAGGTGGTGCCCTGGCCGAGCGTGCTGCGCACCTCCACGCGCCCGCCGTGCATTTCCACAATCTTGCGGCTGATGGTCAAACCCAGGCCAACGCCGCCTGTCTCCACCGAGCGGGCCGGGTCGGCGCGATAAAAATGCTGGAAGATGTTGTTTAGGTCTTCGGGTTTGATGCCGGGGCCATCATCTTGGATTTCTAGCAACAAAAACGCCGGGTCGGTGGTGTAGCGCGAGCGCAGAGTGATGGTGCCGCCCGGCGGAGTATGTTGCAGCGCGTTGGTCAGGATGTGCCCGACGGCCTGGTGCATTTCGGTGACGTCCATTTCGGCGCGGGGCAGGCCCGGCGCTAGGTCGGTGTAGATGTGTTGGTTTTTGGCGCGCGCTACGGCGTTGAAGTTGCCCGCGACTGCATTCACAAAGGCGTTCAAATCGCTGGGCCGGAACTCGAACGACGGCGCGCGGTCGAGCCGGAGCATGGTCAGCAGGGTGTCTAGCAAAGCGCCCAGGCGCTCGGTATGTTTGCGCAGGGTGTCCAGATGCCTGCGTTGTTGCTCGGATGTCGCGCTGCGTTCTAGCAAATAAATCTTGGTGTTGATGATGGTTAGGGGCGTTTTCAGGTCGTGGGATAGCCCATTCATGAAGTTTTGCAGCATGGCCAGGCGCGCTTGCTCCAGAGCCATAGCTTGTTTTTGGCTTTCCAGGTGGCGCAATTCGGTGACATCCCGCGCGATGATCTGCCGGGCCGGCTCGCCGCCATATTCAATCGGCGCGGAGGAGTAAATCGCGACCAGTTCGCGCTTATCGCGCAAGCTCAGCGTGAGTTCTTGGCCGTGGTTCATCTCCGCTCGGAAATCTTCGCTCACGAGTTGCTGCAAGGGCGCGGCCAAATCTTCCCCCACGAAGGCGCTTAGGGGTTGGGGCAGTTGTGCCGGGCCGATTTGCGCGCTGATGAACGCTTGTGCGGCACTATTGGCATAGAGCACATGCGTCTGCGAGATGACCAAAATGGCATCTGGGCTTTGTTCCACCAGTTGACGGTAGCGGCTTTCGCTGGCGCTCAGTTCTGCGCGGCGCAGGTCACTCACCTGGCGCTGATGATAGCCCGTTACCAGGATGAACCCGGAAACCAGCCAGAAATAGCCAAGTTCCAAGTCGGAGAGCGCGATGCCCGGCGCGGTCGCTGCAAAGAGAAAAAACGCCGCGCTACACATCCCCGCGACGAGCACGGTCATGCGCGGGCCATAAAACAATTGCGTGACGATCACGGGCAGGACATAATACACCAGAAAGCCATGATACACGCCATCCTCACGCGGCCAGGCCACCACGAACACGCCCACCATCAGAATCACCAGCATGAGCGGCACCGCGTGCCGGTAATGGCGCGTCCGCGTGAGGGCGTATAAGCCCGCGAAGCAACCGAGCATAGCAGCCTGGAACCAAGATACAGGATCACCGTTCGCCAAAGGAATACCCATCGCCATTTGAAACGCGATGAAGATATATCCCCCTAGGCTGAGCATAACCAACAACAAAGAGGCGAGTAATTCGGCGTCACGGCGTTGGGCGGGGTCTTGCAGGGTGGGGTGTGCAGCGATGAGGGTGCGCCAGACCATTAATACAATAGCAAGAGGCTGTATCATATCGCTTTATTCGTCATATTGCTTTATTCTATTTTAAGCGAAAATGCAAACGATGTCATTTGTGTATGGTCAGGCACTAGGGCGATTGCATCAAATTGAGGGCTGAGTAGTTACTTTGGCAGGTCGCCATTTTTGCCCCCTCTTTGATTTCTCCCCGAATTCGGGAGGAGGACTTACGCGCGTGCATCGTAGCCCCGCCCTGAATTCGGGGAAGGGTTGGGGAGGGGTAGCTATTCAGCGATCCGTGCATCACAAGCTAACAAGGGGCTGAAGGAGGCGCTCCAGCCAGATGGGAATATCATGACGATGGATATTTCAACCGAGTTCGATACACAACCGTGGTCAGGCGCCAGGCGAGCCCAGCCAGCGCCACGAGGAGCGCCACGCCCACCATCACTCGCCCGCTATAATCTGGGGCGTGCCAGCGCGGGCGCAATGCGAAGTGGCGTGCGCCGACCCGCAACGCCCGCACATACCCCACGTCATCGCGCAGAAAGTGCACGGGCAGATTATCAGCCCCCAGGCAATAGCGGTCGGCATCATCTGCCGCGCGCAGCGGATGCTCGCCCGCCCACGGGCCAAACGGCGCGCTCAGATACAGCCGCCCAGCGCGCACATAGATGATTACACCACCGCCAAAATCATCCCAAACGGCCCAGGGGAGCCGTTGAGTAGCGGGTGCGTAGTAGCCCACCTGTTGGGACCATAGGCGATAGTTGGGGGATGGGGTATCCATACGGCGCATTATAGCGCATCCGGTGGTGGGGCGGCTATAGGCAAGGGCCGCGCGCATCTCGTTCGGGGCGTGGCTATTCATCGGGCGCTTCGGCGCTGGCCGGGTCAATCGCCAGCCATGCGACCGGCCCCGCGAGGGCCTCGGGCTCAGGATTCAGCCAGATGGGGAAATCCCACGCCGCCGCGACGGCTTTTTGAAATTTGGCGACCTTGCTGACATCGCGCACGGTGCCCGCCATGACGGCGGCTTGCATAAATGCGACGGCCTTCGGCAAGGACGAAAACCCCAGGGCGGCGGGCGGTTCGCCCCCCCGCGCGGCGGCGTGCCAGGTGATGACCTCATCCGGCGCGAGCTTCCAGGCGGGCTTATTCGGCTCTTGGCGGATGAGCAAATGCACATAGCGCCCCGGCGCGGCCTGAAGCGCCTCCCCGCGCAGCAATTCGCCGCTGGCGGCGGCATCCCCCGCGCCGACCGCTACGCGCTCCATCGTCGAGAGATCATCCGCATAGGGTTTTTCGCCGCGCGTCAGGATCGTCCAGCCGTCCATAATCGGCTCCGACAGGATGCGCGCGAAGCCCGCCGCGCGCAGGTCTTCGGCCATGCCTGCCGTGTCTACGCCGCCGATAGCCTGCACGAAAAAGCGCCAGAGCGCCATATCCAAGGCCGCGACCGGGCCACGGCGCAGCGCGGCAGGTGCGCGCAGGATGGTGCGCTGCCGCACGGGATTAACCAGAATCAGCCGCCCGCCGGGCCGCAACACGCGCAGGGCCTCGGCCAGCATATCTGGCTGGCGCGCGCCCATAAAATAATACGTGCGTTGGATGAGTACCGCGTCGAAGGTATCGGCGGGGAAGGGCGCGCGCAAGGCATCCCCGCAGACATACGCGCCGGGGTGGCCGCGTTCGCGGGCGGCGCGCAGCATCCCCAGCGCGTAATCGTGGCCCGTTGGGGTGATATCTGGGCGGCGCGCGACGAGATCACGCAGGGCCGTTCCGGTGCCGCAGGTCATATCCAGCAGGCGCAAGCGCGCGCCACTGGGGGGCAGTTGCTTGGCGATGTCTGGCGCGGCGCTGCGCCACAGGGCGTTGTCGGTCAGCCAGCCGTAGGGCCATGCTACGCGCGAGAAAATCCGCTGCATGTGGGCGCTCAGGCGCGTAGCACGTCTTCAAAGAGCGGAGCCACGCGGGCGGAGAGGTTCAGGGTTTGCAGCTGGCCGCGCAAAGCGCCCTCTTGCTCGATGCTCAGCGGGGCGCGCCGGTTCAGCCAGCGGATGCGATGGTAGCAATAGGCGACTTCCAGCAGCCACAAGGCCTGGGGGACGTGGCGCTCGCAGTGCACATGAAAATTCACCCAGCCCGAGTCGGGATACATCTCGTGGGGGGTGGCTTTGCCTTCCGCGATGAGCGCTTGGGCTAGCGGTTGGTTGTAGCGTAAATCTAGCACGCCATTGGCATGTACGCGGGCGACTTCGGCCAAGCCTAAAAAGACGTCTGTGCTACGATAGCGGTGTTGGCGGCATTCCACATCTTCCCAGCGGCCCAAGGCGGCGATGATGCGTTCGATACTTTGTGATCCGGTCATGCGGTGTACTCCGTAGTGTTTGCCTTGGCATCCTCACTGGCCAAGACAAAGCGATCAGATAAAAAACAAACACAAAATTTTAGGGGGAAAAGCTATCAAGAACATTTTTCGGAGTCACTCGTTAGGTTTGGTGAGCATCTGCTGTGTAAATAGTCTGGGGGTGGGTGCGCTGCCCGGTGCGCGCCGCCGCGATGAACGCTTCGACCCCCGCAATATCTTGTAACGCAGACGCTAGCATGGCGGGCTTGGGTTGCCCAGACCGTATGGCCTTATGAAAGGCGTCCCATTCTGCCGCGACGCCGTCGCCAGCGGCGTGTAGTTCATCCTGCACGGTGTCGCCGTGGTGCAGGCTCAGCGCATCGCGATTAACCACGAGCGTGCCGTCATCCCCCGCGATAGTTAGCGCGGTCGTCCAAGGCAGCCCGATCGCATAGGTCATCGCCAGCGTACCGACCAGGCCGGAGGCCATGCGCACGGTCGCCACCAGGGTATCTGGCGGGGGCAGGTCGTCGCGCAAGTGGGCGCTTTGCGCTTGGATGGTCGCGATTTCGCCCAGCACCGTGCGTAAGCCCGCGATGAAATGCACGCCGCCATCCAGCATGAGGCCGTGGGGGTGGCTGCCGTCACGCCGCCAGGGGGTATGGTAATACGCGCGGTCGGGGGTTAGCCCTGCATGGATGGCCCAATGGAACATCATCGGACGCCCGATGCGCCCCGCGCGGATGTGTTCGGCGGCGCGTTGGATGGCGGGGGCATAGCGCCAATTTTCGGCAACTTGCCACACCTGCCCCGCCGTA
>DAOTVD010000330.1:0-4121 GCA_034437075.1 Anaerolineae bacterium | reverse complement strand
ACGATGGCTGACCCCATGCCCGACCCCCCACCCATTGCATTATCCAGCGGTATGTTTGGCACGTTCGACCCCGTGCATAGCGGCACGGGCACCGCGACGATTTATGAACTGGCGCCAGACGTGCGCGTCCTGCGCTTGGAGGATTTTCGCGTCAACAATGGGCCCGACTTATATGTCTGGCTGACCAGCAACGTCCCTACGAATATCACCGCGCCGGTGGGCGACTTCGTAGACCTGGGCCCGTTGCGCGGCAATGTCGGCAACCAGAACTATGATATTCCGGCAGATGTCGATCTGGATGTGTATAACGCCGTCGTCATCTACTGCCTGCCATTTCGCATCAACTTCACTGTCGCCGAATTGAGATAAGAAAGGACCTTCGAATGCGCAAACCAATCGCCGAACATACCCGGCTAGACCAGCAACGCGCGGGCACAACCGACTGGCAGCAGTGGGGGCCGTACCTGAGCGAACGCGCCTGGGGCACCGTGCGCGAGGACTATAGCGAACATGGTGAAGCATGGGAATACTTCCCGCATGACCATGCCCGTAGTCGTGTGTATCGCTGGGGCGAAGATGGCCTGGCAAGTATCAGCGACGCGCGCCAATACCTCTGTTTTGCGCTCGCACTCTGGAATGGAGCCGACCCCATCTTGAAGGAGCGCATGTTCGGCCTGACGGGGTCGCAAGGCAACCACGGCGAAGACGTCAAAGAGTACTATTTCTACTTGGATAGCACGCCGACGCACAGTTACATGAAAATGCTGTATAAGTATCCACAGCGGGAATTTCCGTATGGCGACCTGGTAGCAGAGAATGGGCGGCGCGGCTTTGACGATTTCGAATACGAGTTGCTGGATACGGGCGCATTTGATGATGATAAATATTTTGATGTACTCGTCGAATACGCCAAAGCGGATGTCGATGACATTCTGATTCGTATTTCGGTGACCAATCAAGGCGCGGAGACCGCCCAATGCACCGTGCTACCGACGCTCTGGTTCCGCAATACCTGGGCCTGGGGCTACCCCGCCGGCCCCATGGGCGATGTACCCCACAAGCCCGGCATGTATCGCGAGGGCGAAGCGATTGTCGCCGAACATCCCGCGCTGGGAACATACTATCTCTATGCGAGCGGCGCGGCGGAAATCCTCTTTACGGAAAATGACACCCATACCCAGCGCTTGTTCGGCCTACCCAACGCCACGCCTTATGTGAAAGATGCCTTTCATCGCTATGTTGTCAACGGCGAAACCGAGGCCGTCAATCCCGAGCAACACGGCACCAAGGCCAGCCCAGTCTACCACCTGGACATCGCGCCCGGCGAAACGCAGACGATCTATCTGCGCTTATCCAGCACGTCACACGATGCCCCCTTCGCGGATGCCGAGGCCACGTTCGCGGCGCGTCTGGCCGAAGCCAATGCCTTTTACGAGGCCATTCACGGCGCTGGCTTGAGCGCCGATGCCAGAGCCGTCCAGCGGCAAGCCCTGGCCGGGATGCTGTGGAGCAAGCAGCTTTTCTACTACGACATCGCCCAATGGCTGAAGGGTGATCCGCTGGCAACGCCACCCGCACGGCGCAAGCAAGGCCGCAACCACGACTGGCAACACCTGAACAACTTCGACATCGTCAGCATGCCGGATAAATGGGAATATCCCTGGTATGCCGTCTGGGATCTGGCGTTTCATTGCATCCCACTCGCAATGGTGGATACCGAGTTCGCCAAATCACAATTGCTTATCTTCACCCGCGAATGGTACATGCACCCCAACGGCCAGTTGCCCGCTTATGAATGGGCTTTTGGTGATGTGAACCCGCCCGTGCATGCCTGGGCCGCCTGGCGCGTCTATGAAATGGACGGCGCGCAAGACCAGGACTTCCTGAAGCGCATCTTCAACAAAATGCTGCTCAATTTTACGTGGTGGGTCAATCGCAAAGATGCCGACGGCAACAACGTCTTTCAGGGCGGCTTCCTGGGCCTGGATAACATCAGCCTGTTCGACCGTAGCGCACAACTGCCCACCGGGGGCCATATCGACCAGAGCGACGGTACTGCCTGGATGGGCTTTTACTGCCTGGTGATGATGACCATAGCGCTGGAGTTGGCCAAGCACGACCCGCCCTACGAAGACCTGGCGGTCAAGTTCTACGAGCATTTCTTGTGGATCGCGCAGGCTATCAGCGGCGCGGCGCATGGGGGTATCGGCTTATGGGACGCGGACGATGGCTTTTTCTACGACGTGCTGCACACCCCATCGGGCGACATCGTGCCGCTGAAGGTGCGTTCTCTGGTGGGCCTTATGCCGCTTATCGCGGTCGAAACGGTGGGCCAGGCGACGTTAGAGCGCTTCCCGACCTTCGCGCGCAGCATCGAATGGCTGTGCGCGCATCGTCCGCACCTCGCCGAAAATCTAGCCGAAGTGGATGTACCGGGCTATGGTAGCGCGCATCTCTTTGCCATGCCCAACCAGGATCGCCTGCGCAGCGTGCTGCGCTATATGCTGGATGAAAACGAGTTTTTGTCCGAGTTTGGCATTCGTTCGGTGTCCAAAATTCACGAAACGCCCTATGGCCTACACATCGGCGGCAGCGATTTCAGCATCGCGTATTGGCCTGCCGAGTCTAAGAGCGGTTTGTTCGGCGGGAATTCTAACTGGCGCGGCCCGGTTTGGTTCCCCATCAACTACCTACTGATCGAGTCGTTGCGTAAATACCATCGCTACTACGGCGACGACTTCATGGTTGAATGCCCCACGGGCAGCGGCGTTATGCTCACGCTGGATCAGATAGCCGACGAAGTCGCGCGCCGTTTGAGCAAGATTTTCTTATTGGATGATGACGGACGGCGTCCGGTGTTTGGCAGGCAAGCACGTTTTCAGTCCGACACCGCCTGGCGCGACTACATCCTGTTTCATGAATACTTCCACGGCGACAACGGTGCTGGGCTGGGCGCGAGCCATCAAACGGGCTGGACGGGCCTGGTCGCCGAATTGTTGCAACCTAAACCATCAAATGAGTCACGTAAGGAGTAAACCCCATGAAAGGCATCAAAGGCAAGAAAGTACTGGTCACAGGCGGTAGCAGCGGCATCGGGCAAAGCATCGCCATCAAATTCGCGGAATATGGCGCAGATGTGGCCATCAACTACTACCGTAACCGTGACGAAGCCGAAGACACCGAAGCGGCCCTGAACTGGTGCCGCCAGCAGGTGCAGCAACACGGCGGCCAAGACATCTTGGTGCAGGCCGATATCAGTAAAAAAGAAGACGTTGACCGCATGTTTGATACGGTCATCAATGAGTGGGGCGGGGTGGATTTCCTCATTAACAACGCGGGCATCCAGTATGCCGCTGCTAGCGATGAACTCGACATCGACCGCTTCACGCGCGTTATCAATACCAACACCATCGGCGCGTTCATGTGCGCCCAGCGCGCGATTCAGCATTGGCTGGCCGAAGACAAAAGCGGTTCAATCATCAATGTTTCGAGCGTGCATCAGATCATCCCCAAGCCGCGCTTCGTGGGCTATAGCGTCAGCAAAGGCGGCATGCAAAACCTGACGCGCACCCTGGCGTTGGAATACGCCGGGCGGGGCATCCGTGTGAACAGCATTGGCCCGGGCGCAACCGTCACGCCCATCAACCGCGCCTGGATCGACGACCCCGTGAAGAAAGCGGAGGTCGAAAGCCATATTCCGATGGGCCGCGCGGGCGAAGCCGAAGAAATGGCCGAGGCCGCCGCTTTTCTGTGTAGCGACCTAGCGCTATATATCACCGGTCAGACGCTGTATGTTGACGGCGGCTTGACGCTCTATCCCGATTTCCGCGAAGCCTGGTCGTCGGAATAGTGAGCCGCTTGAGACCTAGCCGATGACCTCGCAACGACTGCAAACTATCGCCGCTGTCTATTTGAGCGGTATGCTAGCGGGCATCTCGTTGATCTTGTTTCCGTCAGCCGGGACGCTCTTCACAGATGCCGACTTTCATGATCTTAGCAGTGCCCAATTCGGCGTGTTGTTTACGCCGCAGATTATCACCGCCATCATCGCATCGTTTGCGACCGCAACTATTGCCGCGCGCAGTAGTATGAAGCGCGTCTTGCAATTGGGCTTGGGCTTC
>DAOTVD010000329.1:0-29668 GCA_034437075.1 Anaerolineae bacterium | reverse complement strand
ACCGGCGAACCAGCCCACGTTGAGAACACGATCACGGCCCTAGAGCCCTTCGGGATTCGCGAGATCGCCCGCACGGGTGTCGTCAGCCTGGGGCGGGGCGTACGCACCTTGCGCCAGGTGGATTACGAAAGCAAACGCTCTACGCGCGCGATTACCTACCATAATGGAAATGGCACGCAATCGATTGTTCAACAAGATAGCCCGAGCCAAGATTAAGGACAAACCGCATGGCCCAGATGTATTATGATCAGGATGCCGACCTGAGTATATTAGAAGACAAGACAATTGCCATTATCGGCTATGGCAGCCAGGGTCACGCCCACGCCCAAAATCTGAAGGATAGCGGCCTGCGGGCCATCGTCGGCTTGCACGAAGGCAGCAAGAGCCGTGCCAAGGCCGAAGCCGATGGCCTGACCGTGCACAACGTCGCGGATGCTGCTAAGGCTGCCGACGTGATTATGATCCTCATCCCCGACACTAAGCAGGCGGGGGTGTATGCCAACGAGATCGCGCCGTATCTGGAAAGTGGCAATATGTTGATGTTCGCCCATGGGTTTAACATCCGCTACGACCAAATCGTGCCGCCCAAAGATGTTGATGTGGCGATGGTTGCGCCCAAAGCGCCGGGGCATCGCGTGCGCGAGGTCTTCACCGAAGGCGCGGGCGTACCGGCCCTGGTAGCGGTAGAGAACGATGCTAGCGGCGAAGCGATGTCACGCGCGTTAGCCTATGCTAAAGCCCTCGGTTGCACGCGCGCGGGTGTCATCGAAACCACGTTCAAAGAAGAAACCGAAACAGATTTGTTTGGCGAGCAAGTCGTGCTGTGTGGCGGTGTGGCGGGCCTCATTCGCGCGAGCTTCGAAACGCTAGTTAAGGCTGGTTATCAGCCGGAAGTCGCCTATTTCGAATGCCTGCACGAGCTAAAGCTCATTGTCGATCTGATCTACGAAGGCGGCCTGAGCTATATGTGGTACAGCGTCAGCAACACGGCGGAATATGGCGGCTATGTCTCCGGTGAGCGCGTGGTGCCGGATGCCATCCGCGAAGAAATGTCGGGTATTCTGGCTGAAATCCAGGATGGCACCTTCGCGCAAAAGTGGATCAAAGAGAACGAAGAGGGCTTGCCGAACTTCCGCCAACGTCGCCAGGCCGAGCACGATCTGCTGATTGAGCAAGTCGGCGCGGATTTGCGCAAGATGATGCCCTTCTTGAACGCCAAAGAGATCAAGCAGCAGGACTAAGCCTCATGAGCGATGTGGTGAATCTGGCGCAAAAGTTCGCGCAAATCCCGCAGCCGTGGCAACCGCGCATCGTGGGCCAGGTAAATGCGATGCATGTGAAGCTGGCCAAGCTATCCGGCGAATTCATCTGGCACCAACATGAGGCCGAAGACGAATTGTTTTTCGTGGTTAGCGGCCAGTTGCAGATGCATTTCCGCGACCGGGTAGAAACGATAAATCCTGGCGAATTTATCATCGTGCCGCGTGGCGTGGAGCATAAACCCGTGGCCGAAGGTGAATGCCAGGTGATGCTCTTTGAACCCGCCAGCACGACCAACACCGGCAATGCGGCGGATAGCGACCGCACCGTTCAGGCCGAATGGCTGTAGTATTCATCGAAGTCCAGAAAGGGGGTGATTTCTATGCTTGAGAGTGACCTTAGTGGCCTTAAGACCCGAAACACCCAACCTAAGATCATTTGTTATGTAACCAAGAAAGGAACACCCCTATCATGAATCGCAAAGAAGGCCCGAATGTCGTACACATTTTTGACACGACCCTGCGTGATGGCGAGCAGTCGCCCGGTGCCAGCCTGACCAGCAACGAGAAGCTCGAAATCGCGCGCCAACTTGCCGCGCTGGGCGTGGATGTGATCGAAGCGGGCTTCCCGGCGGCTTCGCCGGATGACCTGCGCGCGGTGCAGCGCATCGCGGAAGAAGTCGGCACGCTCCAAGGGCCGATTATCGCCGGGTTGGCGCGCGCCAACGAAAAAGACATCCAGAAAGCCTGGGAGGCGGTGCAAAATGCCGCCAAACCGCGCATCCATACCTTTTTGGCCACGTCGGAAATCCATATGCAGTATAAGCTGCGCATGGACCCTGAAGAAGTCGTTGATCGTGTCAAGAATATGGTGGCGTATGCGCGTAGCTTCTGCGAAGATGTCGAGTTCAGCCCTGAAGATGCCGGGCGCAGCGATCCCGAATTTCTAAAACTGGTGCTGCAAGTCGCGATTGAGTCCGGCGCCACGACGCTCAATATTCCCGACACAGTCGGCTACACCGTCCCGGATGAATTCGGCGCATTGATGCGCAAGCTCATCACGGAGACGCCCGGCAGCGAGTCCGTTATTTGGTCAACGCATTGCCATAACGACCTCGGCTTGGCGACGGCCAACACGCTAGAAGGCATCGCGGCGGGCGCGCGGCAAGTCGAAGTCACCATCAACGGCATCGGCGAGCGCGCGGGCAACACCAGCCTGGAAGAAGTCGTGATGGCCTTGCGCACCCGCGAGAGCATCTTCGGCCTAGAAACCAATATCGACACCACGCAGATCACCCGCACGAGCAAGATGGTCGCTAACTATACGGGGATGGGCGTGCAAGCCAACAAGGCCATCGTCGGCGCGAATGCCTTCGCGCACGAGGCCGGGATTCACCAAGATGGCATGCTCAAAGACAACCGCACCTACGAGATCATGACGCCGGAGATGGTCGGCTTGCATCAAAGCAAATTGGTGCTCGGCAAGCACAGCGGACGCCATGCCCTGAAGACCCGCTTCGTTGAACTCGGCTATGAACTGGACGATGATCAGTTTCAGGTGGCCTTTTTGCGCTTCAAAGAAGTGGCCGATAAGAAAAAGATCATCACCGACGCTGACCTGGAAGCCATCGTGTTTGACAAGGTCATGAGTCCGCCGGAGTTCTTCCAACTGCATGATATTCAGGTCGCCTGCGGTACGATGGGCATGCCCACGGCCACCATCCGCATGTCTGGCCCGGATGGGGCAGAATACATTGAAGCGCGGGTGGGCGTCGGCCCGGTGGATGCCGTCTACCGCACAATTGACGCGGTGGTTCGCCAGCCCGTGACCCTGTTGGAATATAGTGTCCATGCGGTGACGGAAGGTATCGACGCGCAAGGGGAAGTCTCGGTGCGCATTTGCCATGACGATGCCGCCGAAGAAGACGATTACCGCACGTTTGGCGGTTATGCGGCTGACCCCGATATTATCGTCAGCAGCGCCAAGGCGTATCTCGCGGCCTTGAATCGCCTGCTGGCTTGGATGCAAAACCAGGGCGCGGAATCCACGCAAGTAACGCTGGGTAAAGCAGAAAGCTAACCCAAGCAAACTGGGGCGGGCGCGCCTGCCCCTTCGTTATCTATGTCGTCATGATTACCTAGAAATATCCGTAAGCAAGCCAAAGAGAGACACCATGACACCGAAAACACTTTTCGAGAAAATCTGGGATCAGCATGTGGTGACGCAGCCGGGCGGCGCGCCCGCGACGCTGTATATTGATCTGCATCTGGTGCACGAAGTCACCAGCCCGCAAGCCTTTACGGTGCTGCGCGAACGCGGCTTGAGCGTCCGGCGGCCCGCGCAAACGCTCGCCACTATGGATCATAGCACGCCGACCACCCCCCGCAACGCGGACGGCATCATCCCGGTTAGTGATGCGATTGCGCAAAAACAACTCGATACGCTCATCAAGAATTGTGCGGATTTTGGCATCGAGCTATTCCCGCTTGGCAGTGCCAAGCAGGGGATTGTGCATGTCATCGGCCCGGAAAACGGATTCACCCAGCCGGGCATGACCATCGTCTGCGGGGATAGCCACACCAGCACTCACGGCGCGTTCGGCGCATTGGCATTCGGCATCGGCACGAGTGAGGTCGCGCACGTTCTCGCCACGCAAACGCTTCTGCAAAACAAACCCAAGACTATGGAAATCCGCGTGAATGGGCGCTTGCAACCGGGCGTGGTCAGCAAGGACATCATTCTCGCGATTATCGCGCAGATTGGCGTGGGCGGCGGCACGGGCCATGTTGTGGAATATACCGGCGAGGCCATCCGCGCGCTGGATATGGAAGCCCGCATGACCATCTGCAACATGAGCATCGAAGGCGGCGCGCGCGCGGGGATGATCGCGCCGGATGACATCACGTTCGAATACATCAAGGGCCGTCCCCACGCCCCGCAGGGTGAAGATTGGGATCGTGCGGTGGCAGCTTGGCGCCAACTGCCCAGCGACCCCGGCGCGGTTTATGATCGCCTGGTGGAACTCGACGCGGACACACTAGAGCCCATGATTACCTACGGCACTAATCCCGGGATGGGCATGCCCATCACGGGCGATATTCCGCATCCGGACGACCTGCCCGACGATGGCGAACGGCGCACTCTGGAAAAAGCCCTGACTTATATGGATTTGGAACCGGGTAAGCCGCTGCTGGGTCATAAGCTGGATGTGGTGTTTTTGGGCAGTTGCACGAATTCGCGCATTAGCGACCTGCGCATGGCGGCGCGTATGTTGGAAGGCCAGCGCGTGCATCCCGATGTGCGCATGATGGTTGTGCCGGGTAGCCAACAGGTGAAAGCCCAGGCCGAAGCCGAAGGGCTGGACGAGGTCTTCAAAGCCGCTGGCGCGGATTGGCGCGAGGCGGGCTGCTCGATGTGCATCGCCATGAACGGCGACCAACTCGCGCCGGGCGAATATGGCATTAGCACTAGCAACCGCAATTTCGAAGGTCGTCAGGGCAAAGGCGGGCGAACGTTTCTGGCCAGCCCACTGACCGCCGTAGCGAGCGCCATTGCGGGTGAAGTGACCGACCCGCGCACGGTGTTGGTACCCGACCCAGCTTAAAGGAGCCGATTATGGCGGATTCGCAGCAGGTCACGGACGGGCAAATCACCCTGCCGAATGATCCCTTCGCGGGCGAGACGATCATCGCGCATAATGTGCCGTATGATGTGTTTTTGCGCGCTTTTGATGGCCACCCTGCCGAGTGGCATGAGGGGAGAGTTATCAAGGTTATGTCAAACAATATCTATCACCAGATGGTGCAAAACCTCCTGTTGGTACTCATAACATTGTCCGTTGGCTTTCGGCCTCTGGGGCGCATCATCTCGGCAGGGTTTTCTATGCGTGTGGCGGATGGATTGCCGCGTCGCGAACCTGATCTGGTCATCGTGCTGAATGAACATAAAGACCGTCTTAAAGACACCTACCTAGATGGCCCGGCGGACATCGCCATCGAAATTGTCTCGCCGGAAAGCGTCGGGCGGGACTACGGCGCGAAGTTCCAGGAATACGAATTGGCCGGGGTGCCGGAATATTGGCTGATTGACCCCTTCCGCAAAAATGTGGATGTGAATGTGCTAGGCGAAGGTGGCTTTTATCATCGTCTGGCGCGCGAGGATGGCCTGCTGCGTTCGACCCTACTGCCGGATTTCGTCCTAGACCCGGCGCTGGTATGGGCGGATGAGCCGCCGAACGGCCCCGCATTGATTGAGTTGGTACAGAATATGTTAGGAGCAAATGGCTAAATGGAACCCTTCAAACCCTTTCAGAGCAATATGGCCCCCTTGCCGATTGAAAACGTCGATACCGACCAGATTATCGCCGCGCGGTATCTGAAAGTGACCGACAAAAACGGCCTCGGCGAAGGGCTGTTTTACGACTGGCGCCAAGCCCCGGATTTTGTGCTGAACCAGCCCGAATTTGCCAAGGCGCAAATCCTGCTGGCTGGGGATAATTTCGGCACGGGCAGTTCGCGCGAACATGCGCCTTGGGCGCTGATGGCTTACGGCTTTCGTGCGGTCATCAGCAGCAGCTTTGCGGACATCTTCCGCAATAATGCGCTAAAAAATGGCCTGCTGCCCATCGAAGTGGATGACGAAACGCTGACGCGGCTCTTTGAAATCACGGAAGAAGCGCCGCGCGCGACCGTGCATATCGACCTCGCGAGCCAGACGATCACGCTGCCGGGGGGCGAGCAAGTCGGCTTTCCGATTGATGCCTTCTCGAAACAATGCTTGCTGGACGGGGTCGATCAACTGGGCTACTTGCTCAATCAGGCGGATGTGGTCGAGCAGTACGAAACCCAGCATCCGCCGCGCGTGGATACCCGTCCTGTGGTGTAGAGCGTGGACAATACGCTGGAGTTTGGGCTGTTGGCGTTTACGTCGCTGTTCACGATGGTTAACCCGCCGGGGGTAATTCCGGTGTATATCGCCATGACGGCGGAGTTATCCCCGGCCCAGCGGCGTGATGTGGCGCGCAAAGCGACCCTCGTCGCCATGTTGACGCTGATGGCCTTTGCGTTGACTGGCCAATTGATCTTCAGCTTTTTTAATATTTCGGTCAATAGCCTGCGCATTGTGGGCGGCGTGATCTTTTTTCGCATTGGCTATGAAATGCTGGGCGCGCAACTCTCGCCCACGAAGTTTGATGCCGAAAGCGAAAGCGCGTATGTGACCGACATCGCCATTACGCCTCTGGCCATCCCGATTATCAGCGGGCCGGGGGCTATCACCACCGCGATATTGTTGTTTCAAGATAGCGCGGACATCGCGCAAAAAGGCGTATTGTTTGCCGTCATTGCAGGTATTGCGGCCATCACGTTTGTCGTTTTGCGCAGTGGCGAACGCATCATGCAGACGCTAGGGGACAGCGGCAACAAGGTCATGATGCGCCTGATGGGCCTGATTGTGATGGTCATCGCGGTGGAGTTTTTCTTTGCGGGCTTGCGGCCCATTTTGCGCGATATTTTGATGTTGAATGCATGAGCTAAAGCAAATAGTAACGGGGAGAATGATTTATGAATGCACGGCATGTTGAAATATACGATACCACCTTGCGGGATGGGACACAACGCGAGGGGATTTCATTATCCGTATCGGACAAACTAAAGATTACAGCCCTGCTAGATGAACTAGGCGTTGATTACATCGAAGGTGGCTGGCCGGGCAGCAACCCCAAAGATGCGGAATATTTCGAGCGCGTGCACGATTTGCCCCTACAACATGCGCGCGTCGCGGCCTTTGGTATGACCTGCCGCGCGGGCGCCGACCCTGCCGAGGATGCGAATCTGGCCGCGCTGTTGGATGCCAATACGCCCACTGTGACCATCGTGGGCAAAACGTCCATGCTGCATGTTATGGAGGTTTTGCGCACAACGCCAGATGAAAATCTGCGCATCATTCGCGAGAGCATCGCCTATGCCAAGGCCCAGGGCCGCGAGGTGATTTACGATGCCGAGCATTTTTTTGATGGCTATGCACTGGACGAAGCCTATGCTATCGCGACCCTACAAGCCGCCGCTGACGGGGGTGCGGATCGGCTCGTGTTATGTGACACCAACGGCGGCACCTTGTTCTGGGATGTGCAACGCCTGACTGCCGAGATGCAAGCGCATTTCCCTGAGACGCCTCTGGGCATCCATGCCCATAATGATAGCGAATTGGGCGTGGCCAACAGCCTGGCGGCGGTGCAGGGTGGCGCACGTCATGTGCAGGGGACGATTAATGGCTATGGCGAGCGTTGCGGGAATGCTAATCTGGTCAGCATCATCCCGGATTTAGAGTTAAAGATGGGTTTTTCTACCATCGGAGCGCCGGAGGGGCTGAAGCAATTGGCGCACGTTTCGCGGGCCGTGGCCGAGATTGCGAACTTACAACCGGATGAGCACGCGCCTTTTGTGGGCAAAAGCGCCTTTGCGCATAAAGGTGGGATTCATGTGGCGGCGGTGCGGCGCAATGCGGATAGTTACCAGCATATTGACCCTGAGATTGTCGGCAACGAAATGCGCATCCTCGTGAGTGACCTTTCTGGCCGGGGGAATATCTCGCATTTGGCCGAGTGGCATGGTATCGACGCGGAAGATAAGATCACGCGCGAGGTGTTGCAAGAAGTCAAAGAACTGGAAAACGAAGGTTTTGTCTTCGAAGGCGCCGAAGCCTCGGTCGCGATTCGCTTGATGCGCGCCCAACCGGACTACGTGCCGCCGTTTGAATTGATCGATTTCTTCGTGTTGGTTGAGCAGCGCCTGGGGCGTGGGCTGATCACCGAAGCCACCGTAAAGCTGCAAGTGGGGGATGAAATCATGTATACCGTGGCGGATGGGAATGGCCCCGTGCATGCGCTGGACAAAGCCATGCGCAAAGCGCTCGCGCCGATTTACCCCAGCATCGAGCATTTCAAACTAGGGGATTACAAGGTGCGCATCCTGGATAGTGCATCGGCGACGGCGGCGACGACGCGCGTCATCATCGACACGTACATCGAATCGGCAGAGCGTTTAGAACGGTGGAGTACGGTCGGTGCTAGCCCGAATATCATCCTGGCGAGTTGGTACGCTTTGCAGGATAGTATCGAATACGGGCTGTCGCTGAACGGGCGGGCGCCGTTGGACGCGGCGGCCTTGAAGGTGGTACAGAAAAACGCATAGCCCCCGGCGTAGTGCTCCGGTACAATCAATCTATTTGCTGACGAAGGATCATCACTTATGCATGCAGTCATTACCGTTTTGCCCGGGGATGGCATCGGGCCGGAAGTCGTGGCGGCGGCCCGCCGCGTGTTAGAAGCCGTTGCGCTACGCGGCGGTCATCAGTTTACATTTCAAGAAGCCTTGTTTGGCATCGCGGGGATTAACGCCACGGGCGAAGCGCTCCCGGCGGAGACGCTCGCGGCCTGCGAAGCGGCGGATGCGATCTTGCTGGGGGCGGTTGGTGGCCCGGCGGGCAGCACCCCGCCCGGCAGCCCGCGCCCCGAAGCGGGGCTTCTGGCCTTGCGCAAACACTTCGGCCTGTTCGCGAATCTGCGCCCAGTGCGGGCGTATCCGATGCTGGCCGAACATGCGCCGCTGCGCCCCGAATTGCTCGAAAGTGTGGATATTTTGTTTGTACGTGAACTCACGGGCGGGCTATATTTCGGCCCACGCCAGGAAATTGGCGAATCTGAGGATGAGGCGACGGCGTATGATACCCTGCTGTATACCACACCCGAAGTCGACCGCGTGGCGCGGGTTGCTTTCGAGGCGGCCATGCTGCGTGATAAACGTCTGGCCTCGGTGGATAAGGCTAACGTGCTGGCCTCGTCGCGCTTATGGCGGGCGGCGGTGGAGGATGTCGCGCGGGATTATCCGCAGGTGACGGTGGAACATGCGCTGGTGGATTCGTTCGCCATGCGCCTGATGACCCAGCCCGCCGCCTTTGATGTGGTCGTGACGGGCAACATGTTTGGCGATATTCTCAGCGACCAGGCCAGTGTGTTAGCGGGGTCGTTGGGGATGTTGCCTTCGGCGAGCTTGAACGCGGGCCAGTTTGGGCTTTACGAACCGATTCACGGCTCTGCGCCGGATATTGCCGGGCAGGGGAAGGCTAATCCCGTAGGCACGATCCTCAGTGCGGCGATGCTCCTGCGGCATTCGTTGGGCCTGGTAGACGAGGCCGCGCAAGTTGAAGCCGCCGTGGATGCCGCGCTAGCGGATGGCGCGCGTACAGCCGACCTGGGCGGTAGCACCAGCACGGACGCTATGACGGACGCCATTCTGGCGGGGTTAGGCTCATTATGAGCGAGACGATTGTCGCCTTTCAAGGCGAACATGGCGCTTTCTCGGAGGAAGCCATCCGGCAGCATTTTGGCGAAAGCGTGTGCACTTTGCCCTGCGAGTCTTTCGAAGCTATCTTTGAGGCTATCCGCACCGAAGCGGCGCATTACGGCATGTTGCCCGTGGAAAACGCGCTGGCGGGCACGGTCGCGCAGACCTACGAACTGCTGATGGAATATGATTTTCGGGTGCAGGGCGAGACAATCCTGCCGATTCATCATCAACTGCTGGGCGCGCCAGGCACAACCACAGCGGATATACAGGTCGTGCGTTCTCATCCGCAAGCGCTCGCGCAGTGCGAAGCGTTTTTGCGGCGGCGGGGCTGGCAACCTCAGGCGGCGTATGACACGGCGGGCGCGGCGCGCGATTTGGCCGCTCATCCAGAAGCGCATACCGCGACAATTGCCAGCCGCCTGGCGGCTGAACTGTATAACCTGAATATCCTAGAGCGGGATATCGAAGATGATTTGTATAACAGCACGCGTTTTTTCATCCTGGGTAAGGATGACGCGCCCCGCCAAGACCCAAGTAAGACCTCGTTGGTGTTCGCGGTGCGGCATAGCCCCGGCTCGCTGTATCATTGTATCGGTGCCTTTGCCCGGCGCGAGATCAACCTCACCAAGCTGGAGTCGCGCAGTATGAAGGGCCGCCTCTGGCAATATCTGTTTTATCTGGATTTAGAAGGCCATTGGCAAGACCCGAACATTGAATTGGCGTTGGCCGAATTGTTACATCATGCGGCCTTCGTCAAGATGTTGGGGTCGTACCCCGCCGCTAAGGGAGGACCCAACTCGCGATGAGCTTATTGGTCATCAAGTTTGGTGGCAATGTGCTCGCCAGCGCCGCCGGCATTCAGGAAACGCTAGAAATCATCCAGACCCAATATGAAATTTGGGACTCGATGGTGGTGGTGACATCGGCGTTGGTGGGGGTGACGGATCAACTTTACGAGATCGCCCAGACGGCAGCGTACAGCGACGAAAAAACCTTGCGCGGGCAAATTGCGGAGCTACGCCGTTTGCATATCGCAGCGGCCCAGCGCGCCGTACAAGACCCAGACCGCCGAGCCAATTTGTTGAGCGCATTGGATAGCCTGTTTTTCGATTTGATAGAGGATTGCGCCGAGGTGCAAAAGCAGCGCGCTGCCGACCCCGCGCAGGTGGATCAGATCGTGGCCATGGGCGAAAGGCTGGTAGTGCGCATCGTGGCCGCCGCTGGGCGCGAAGCCGAAATGGATTGCGTACCGCTAGATGGTAATCACCTCATCATTACCGACGACCGACATTCCAACGCGCGCCCCAACACCCCGCTGTCTAAGCAACATATCGAACAAAACCTGGTGCCTTTGCTGGGGCGGGGTTTTGTGCCCGTGGTGACGGGTTATATTGGCGCTAATGAAAAAGGCGCGATTACCACCCTGGGGCGGGGCGGCAGCGACTATTCTGCGACGTACCTGGCGGCTATTCTGGGTGCTATGGAAGTCTGGTTTTTTACCGATGTCGAAGGGTTGATGTCGGCAGACCCGGCGGTGGTGCCTGGCGCGCAGGTCTTGCCCACCAGTTCGTATCACGAAGTGGCTGAAATGGCGCGCTTTGGGGCGCGGGTTTTGCATCCGCTGGCCATCGAACCGCTTGTGCAACAGCAAATTCCCTTGCGCATCCGGTCTTTGCATTTGCCCAACAGCAGCGGAACCTACATCTACGACCATACCGACACGCAAACCCAGCGCTTACATGCCATCACGCAGGCGTTGGCCGTGCGCGTGGTTGGCCCGCGTGGCAGTAATATGACGGAAGTATGCAGCCGATTGGTGTTGCGCTGGCTGAATGATGAAATCCAACCATCGCTACAAGTGGAAAACAACGCGGGCAATATGGTGATCTATGTCGCGCCCACCAGCGTTAATCAGGAACGCTTTTACAAGTTTATCGACCAACTGCAACAATATGAATCTGGGGATATGTGGGATGTCGAAGTTGTGAATGTGTTGGCGTTTATTGGCCCTCTGTCCATTGCGGATCATATTCGCATTTTGGATGTTTTGAACGACGCCAATATCGTGCCCGTGGCGTTTGCTCAGGGGGTGGGGGGCGCGTTTTTGGTGGCTGTGCCCCCCACCGCCGCCCAGGTAGCGATCCAACATGCGCATCAATTGATCGCGTCGTGAATCAAAACAGCCCGGCGTATTGCCAGGCTGTCGGTGATTGTATTGCTGGGGCTAGCTTCCGCCGCGTGTGTCGATGTCGCCCGCGTAGGCCAGCGCGTCTTTGCCTTCTTCGTCGGTGCTGATGCGAATGACGTTATCCACGGGCATGACGAAAATCATGCCGTCGCCAGGGCTGCCGGATTTGGCCGCGTTTTTAATGGCCGCCACAGCAGCTTCTACGTTGTTGTCGCTGAGCACGATTTCAACCTTGGTGCGGGGCAACAACTCCACATTATAGGTGCCTGTCCGCCATTTCAGGGTCATCCCGGCGCCACGCCCCCGGCCCCGCACGGGCGTGATGGTCAAGCCCACGATGCCGATGTCGGATAGCGCTTTCTTGACGGCGGTGAGTTTCTCTTCGCGGATGATCGCTTCGATTTTCTTCGTCATCGTACCTCTCCTTGGGTAGCCTCTCTATATCCTATTATAGCGTGCTTACGAACTGGGGGTTGGCTCGCTGGGCGAATTGGTGAATTCGGGATAAGCGACCATACCATGTTCGTAGATGTCCAGCCCGATGATTTCGCCCTCTTCGGCCACGCGCAGCAAGCCCACCGCGTTGATGATGAAGAACAATGCGCCCGAGGCAATGGTCACAAAGAGGAACACGGCCACAATGCCGATGACCTGGGCGACGATGTCCGCTTCGGGGTAAAAGATGCCGACGGCCAAAGTACCCCATACGCCCGCCATACCGTGCACGGGGACGGCACCAATCGGGTCGTCAATCTTGACGCTTTCGAGCAAGCCAACGCCAAAGTACATCACGACGCCACCGATGGCGCCGATAATCACGGCCTCGGCAGTCGTCACGCCGTCCGCGCTAGCGGTGATGCTCACCAAACCAGCGAGCGCGCCGTTTAGCGCCCAGGGTAACTGGGGTTTGCCGCCCAACACCCAACCCAGCGCCATGGCGACAATCGCGCCCGCTGCTGCGGCCAAGTTGGTTGTCACGGCGACATGCGCGATGCTCTGCGCGTCAGCGGACAGCACACTCCCAGGATTGAAGCCAAACCAGCCCAGCCACAGGATTAGCGTACCCAGGGCGGCGAAGGTCATATTATGGCCGGGCATGGGTATAGCCCCATCACCAAAGCGCCCGCGACGCGCGCCAAGTATCACGGCGCCCATTAACCCGATCCAGGCCCCGGTAGAATGCACAATGGTTGACCCGGCGAAGTCGTAGAAGTCTTGTTCAGCGAGCAGACCACCGCCCCAGGTCCAGCGCCCCACAATCGGGTAGATGAGGCCTGTGGCCAACACGGTATAGATAAGGTAGCCGCGATATTCGGTACGACCGGCCATGGCCCCGGAGGCGATGGTGGCGGCGGTGGCGGCAAAAGCGAATTGGAAGAACCAGGATGCTTCGCCCGCGACAGCACCATCTATCTCGCGGAAGTTATCCAGGAAGAACTCGCCCGAGCCGATAATATTGTTGCCATCTGGCCCGTACATAATGCCCCAGCCAATCGCCCAAAAAATGATGGCGCCGATGGAGACATCGAAAAAGTTCTTCATCAAAATATTGACCACATTTTTAGAGCGCACGAAACCCGCTTCTAAGAGTGCGAACCCGGCTTGCATAAAGAAGACCAGGAACCCAGCGACCAAAATCCAAACCGTATCAACATCCAGGCGCAACTGCGCGAGTTGCTCCTCGGGGGTAGGCGGTGCCTCTTCTTCTTCGGCAGCCGCTTCATCTTCAGGTGTTGCTTCTTCGGCAGCGGTATCTTCTTCTTCAGCATCATCTTGGGCGAAGACCGCCGTCACCAACAAATTGGCAGCGATCAACGACACAATCATGACGATAAAGAGCCGCAGGAGCCTCTTCTTGCTCATAGCATTTCTCCCTCGTTGTACTCAGATACGAAACAGATGAACGAATTGCATGTAATCAACGAATGGTTGCCATTCTAGGCCAGCCAACAGGGATAAACATCGTGAGAAGCCCCATAATCTAGGGGGTATTTTTGGCACATATACCAATTAGTCAGTGAGGCTGTACAAGATGCATAAAAAATGCCCCAAGCATGTTGGGGCATCTGCTAGCAGAGGCGCTGGACGCGGTATTTACAGATTAAACGTTTGCAATAAGTGATTGGCCTTTAGGGCCAGGTGCAAATTCAGATGCACGTTGGCGTCGTCCATATCCAGTTGGGTGATCTCTGCAATACGGTTTAGCCGATAGACCAGGGTATTGCGGTGAATGTTCAGTTCTTTGGCCGTTAGGCGCATGTTGCCATTGCTGCTGAAGTATGCATCCAGCGTTTCGAGCAGTTCACTTTTGTGCTGATGATCGTAGGCGACGATGTCCGACAGCCAGCTTGTGGCGAAGGCGCGCAGCCCTTCGGGGTTCACCGAGAGCAACAGTTCATATAGGCTCAGGTCGCCAAAGAAGGTAACGCGCGGATGGCTCCATAATTGGTCGCTCAGGGCCAGGGCTTTTTCGGCTTCCTTAAACGACTCGCGCAGATCGCGCAGACCTTCGCGCGCGCGCCCGACGCCACAGTTGATGACGCCGCAGGCGGCCATTTCTTGCAAGCGCCCGCGAATGGCTTCGGTGTTTTGCTTCATGCGCAGGGTATGCTGCGCGTCGTCTATGGGCAAGAGCAGCACAGTTCGGTCGACGTATTGGCCCACAATGCCATCGATGCGCCGATAGCGCAATTCTTGGCGGACGATCTCGGTCATTTGCTCTGGTGTGAAAGAATTATCACTACGATAGACTTCCTCCGGCGCGACCCAACGATACACCACGACGGAATACAGCGTGTGATGCTGAAAGCCGTTCCGCTCGGCGCGCAAGGCCAGCGCGGGGTCTTCCAGCGGCCCGCTACTGAGCCAAACCTGCACCCAGTCACCCCGCACGCGCTCCATGGCGACTTCCACGGCGCGCTGTTTGGCGAGCTCCATGCTGCATACCGCCGCCCCACGTAGTAGCGCGATGCCGTCGAAGTCGTCGAGCTGGTCATCCAGCAGCAGGGTGATGTACCCGGCGGTCTGGCGTTCGCTGGTGAGCGGGGCGGCCAGCAGACCGTTATGCTGCCAGAAATTATGGGCGGCGGGGTGCGCGAAAACTCGTTCGAACTCTTGCACCAATTCATGATCGTTCAGCAAGGCGAGTTGGCGCTCCCAGCGGGCGTTGCCATTGCGGGGCATACCCCGCGCGAGCGTCAGGCCCGAACGATCGTAGACGATAACCGTCTTGCCGATTTTCTCCGCCAGAGCGCGCACGATGGCCGAAAGGCCGCGATTGCTCATTGCATGGCGCATCAGGTGCTCTTGCAGTTCGTTGGCGCGCAGTTCCAATTGGGCTTGCGAATCCATGATCAGGCGCACGATATCGCGCTCGACCTGGCTGGCTTCGGCTTCTAGGGGCAGGCTGATGACCGCGATATTATTTTCGGCGGCGGCTTCGAGTGTTTGCGTATCAATGCCGCCCTGGATGCCGACCGCCTGGGCTTGGACTTGCGCCAGCGCGCCGATCATCTTGGCCAGTTCGCGGCCTGGGTCGCGCAGGCGGCCAATGGTGGTCGCGGGCACGATGGCCAATTCGCCCGGCTGCGGGCCGGAGGTCGTCACGGCCTGGCTTTTGAGCATGCGCGCCCACGAGATTTGGACTTCCGGGCTGCCGCTGACAAGGCGACTGCCCGCTGGTAAGGCATGTTGGATCAGCTTATGCAAGCTGACCGACGGTTGAGGGAATACAGCAACGGCCATAGTGTGCGCTCTTTCTTAGTTCAGGATCGGCATAATCTTGACAAAGCGGCGGTTCAGCACAGAGGGCTGTAGCAGGGCCCGGATGCGGTCGGCGATGTCATATTGATCTGTGCGTTCTAGGGCGTTGATGTAGTGTCCCAACAATTCACCAATTTGGGGCAGGTCGTCCGCTTCGACGGGTTTGATCGTCACGTTGGCGCCTTTGGCCAAGCGCCGTTGCACGGCGGCGGTATCGTAGCCCAATTCGGGGCTTAGATGTTGGTACACGATGCCGCCGGTCATCCCGGCGCAGGCATATGGGCCGATGTCACCCATCACGAGCACACGGCCCGAGGTCATGTACTCGCAGGCGAAGCCTTTCAGGTTGGCATGCGTGCCAGAAACCCCTAGCGAGTCGTCAATGCGTTCGGTGATCTCGCCCCCAAAGACGACATCTGCGCCAGAAAGCCGGATGCACGCGCGCGAGTCCGCGCCGCCTTGCACGATGATCAAGCCGCCTTGCGCACCGTAGGCGAAACTCTTGCCGACGTTGCCATCCAGGCGTGTGCCGGAGAAGTTCAGTCCTTTCATGATGGCCACTCGTCCGGCGTTCATGCTCTTGGCCGTGCCATCCTGCGAGCCGCCCTCTACGAGCATATCCATTTTCTCGGTGGTGAAGGCCGCAAAGCCATTGCCGCCAATGGCGGAAGGGGTGAAGTGCAGATGCAGCAGGTCAAAATCGGCTAGCACGTCTTTATTGCGCATGATCTCCCCGGCCAGGTGCGCGCCCAACGCGCGATCTTGCGCCATAACTTCGTCCTGATAGGTGACTTCGCGTTCGCCATCTTCCACGGCAGCCAGCATCAAGTTGGTGATCATGGTCGTCAGATTGTTGCGCGGGCGGGTCAGGCGGCGCCCGACGCCCGGTTCGCTGGCCAAACGTGGCCGTGCCGGAGCGGGAACGAGCATCGCGGAGAGATCGACCATGTCTTTGCACAAGATTTGTTCGAGCAGATCGGCGCGGCCTACCAGGTCTTGTAGATGCGTAGCGCCCAATTGGGCAGTCAGGCGCCGTAGTTCTTCGCCCAACGCATTGAAGATGTTGATCATACCATGCACCGAGGCATCGTATTCGCGCGGTACGAAGCTTTTCAGCCCTTTTTCATCGGCTTCTTCTTTGGTTTCGATGTGGGTTGTGATGCCCACATGGCAGGTGCCTTCGTGGCATTTGCGGCAGATGGTGCAGCCCATCGCGACCATGGCCATGGTGGCATAGCCCACCCGGTTGGCGCCCAGCAAGATCATCTTCATGGCGTCCAGGCCAGTTTTCATGCCGCCATCCACCCATAGCTCGACGCGATGCCGTAGCCCGGCATTCACCAGCGCCCGATGTGCTTGGGTGACGCCGATTTCGGAGGGCAGGCCGACGTAGTGCAACGCATGGCGCCGCGCCGCGCCGGTCGCGCCGTCGTAGCCCGTCAGCGCGATGATGTCCGCGCCCGCTTTGGCCACGCCCACGGCGATGACCCCCACGCCCGGCACCACCGGAATTTTCACGCTGACGCGCGCGTAAGGATTGACCGTTTTTAGTTCTTCGATGATCTGGCCGAGGTCTTCAATTGAATAGATGTCGTGGTTGTTGTTGGGCGAGATCAACGGGACGCCAGGGGTCGTGTGGCGCGCGTTGGCAACCTTCGCGTTGACTTTATACCCTGGCAGCATGCCGCCTTCGCCCGGTTTGGCACCCTGGCCGATCTTGATCTCGATGACGACGCCACTATTCAGGAAGTCCGCATTGACGCCAAACCGCCCACTAGCGACTTGTTGCCCGCGATTGGGCGTATATTTGTGCAGCATGTCAGGCAATTCGCCGCCCTCGCCATTGATGCACAGCATATTAAGTTGCGCGGCAGCTTCGGCATAGGCGCGATAGGCCAATTCACCTTGCGAGCCATACGACATAGCCGTGATGAGGAAGGGTAAATCGTGGTCACCAATGCCAATATTGACATCATCGGGCGTTAGATCACTTTCGACATGCTTTAAACCCAACGTATGCCGTAGCGCGACCGGGACTTTTTCGCTCAGGTCGCGATAAATCTCAATAAATTCATCTAGGCTCAGTTCGCCCAGCGCGACGGCCTCGGCTTTTTTCCAGAATTTCGGATAGAAGCGATCCACACGGGCTAGGCTGGCTTTGCTCTCGCCGCGTAGCTCCGCCGCGCGGACGGCGGCTTCTTCGTTCATGCGGTTCCACGTCCAGCCGACCTCGTTACTACCGAAGTAATTCGGCGCTTCCAGCACCTCGGCGACATCGGGCGCTAGGCCAATTGAACTCATGACCCGCCCGTAACCGCGTAATTCATGGCAGCCTATCGTGCTGGTGACTTTTTCTAGCCCTTTGGACAACAAGCGAATGACGCGGCGTTGCGTATCGGCCAGTTCTTCGGGGTCGGTTATCAGCGTTGTGGAGCCTTTTCCGGCCCCAATGGCCACGCCGAGCATGGCATAGGGGTTCATAGCGTCCGCGCCAAACCCATACAGGGCCATCATATCGTGTAGGTTGCGGATGCTTGCGCTACGCACGACCAGCCCCGCCCGGCGGCGTAGATTGACCGGGGCGTTAGGCGCATCGCGCAAGGCATTATCGATGACGGAAACGGCCATGAGCGGATCGAGCCAACCGTAGCCTTCCTCTAGCGTCTCGCTATCATCCAACAGCAAGAGTTGAGCGCCTTCGCGCACGGCCAACACAGCATGGTCGGCCAGGCGTTGCAACGCGCTTTGCACGGTTTCATCTGGGTAGACGCCCAAGCTGAGCAGCGCAAACGCCTCACGCGCGTCAAACTGCATCACGAGTTGCTCAATGGTTACGGTGCCCAGCGCTTCGGCGACATCATGTGCGATTTCCGGCCCGCCTAGCCAGGGATGCCCACCCGGTAGGATCGGCGTCTCTAATGTTACGAGCAAATCGTTGGGGTTCGGTGCTTCGGAGATGGGCGGGCGGGCGCCGATGAGTGTGCGGGTGGAGAAGGCTTCGCTTTCGCGTTCGCGGTCAATGGCCGGGTTGGTGACGACCGCTACGGTTTCTTTATAGAAGTCAGCCAGGTTGACGCGGTTTTTGCTGAGCACAGCCAGCGGGCCATCGTAGCCCAACGAGCCGACGAGGTCTTTACCTACGCTGGCCAGCGATTCGAGTTCTTGCATTTGTTCGCGGTTCCAGCCTGTGGCGGCGAAAACCGCTGTATCCAGTTCGCGCCCGGCGCCGAAGTGGGGCATGTCCGCCACGGCGGCCACCGCTGGCGCGGGGTCGAGCACGGGGTCGTTGGCCGGTGCATTGCCGGGAACCATCCCAATGGGTGATGTCGGGCCGACCGGGGGCGCCGTTGTTTTGGCTCCACCTGCGCCGAGTGTCGTATCCGGGGGCGGGAAGGTCACTTCGGGCCGATTGTATTCGTAGCCAGACCAATAGCGCTCGGCCAGGCGGGGCGCTTCGCGCTGAAAGCTCCAATTCATGACGTGGTTGCGGATGTGGCTGTGTTCGAACACCTCCACGGCTTGGCCGCGAATGACCTTCAGTGCGACCTTCTCGCCCGGCGCTAGCGCACGCGGCTCGCGCACCATATTGTCCAACGGAATCGCGCCGCGTTCGGAGCTAAAGATAAATTCTTTTTCGGTTTCCATAAACCATAGTGGGCGCAAGCCGAGCGCATCCACGCTCGCGACGACCATATCACCCATGCGCGCGATGACGGCGGAGGGGCCTTGCGCGTATGGGCCGAAGGCTTGGCGCATTTTCGTGTAAACCCCGCGTAATGCAGGCGAGAAATGTTCGACTTCATGCGGCACAGGCGGCAGGATGAGTTCCATGGCTTCGATCAAATCCAGCCCGTGTTCCAGGCACAAGGTATGCAGTGCCCGGTCGATGTCTTGCGAGTCCGAATTGCCGGGGTCTAGCAAGGCACCGATTTGCATAGCTTCTTGCCGGAAGCGGCTGATCGTGTTGAATTCGCCATTGTGCCCTAATAAATGAAAGGGTTGCACACGTTCGAAAATAGATACGGTGTTGGTGGAGAAGCGTGCATGGCACAGCGCCATCCCCGTGTCAAAATTACGCGCTTGTAAGTCTGGGTAGAAGCGCGAGAGCGTTTCGACAGAGCCGCGTGCTTTGTAGACCACAGAATGGCAGCCGAGGGATGCAAAGTGGATGGGTAATTCGACTTCCATTTCGTGCATAACGCGGAACAAGGCCATCTCCGTGGCGGCGCTGTCGGGGTAATCGAGCGCGCAACCGGCGATCTGCCAAAAGGTGGGCGCTTGTTGGCGGGCCAGGCGCCCTAGCGCATTCGGGTGGGTAAGCCCGGGTTGTTGGATGAGTAAGTTTAGCCCCGCGCCGTTCATGTGGCGGCTGATCTGGTCGCTAATGTGTTGCAAGTCAGCATCCAACGGAATGAAAACATGCCCGACCCAGAAACGCGGATCGGTGGCTAGGCTAGAGCGCAAACCCGCTTGCACAAGGCGCTGTGCCCAGATAACGCGCGGGATATCGGTCTGAACGCCGGCGCCGTCGCCTTCGCCATCCACGAACCCGGTACGATGGCCCATATGTCCCAGGGCGCCAAGCGCGCGCTTGAGTGTGCCATAGGTGCCTTCGCCGCGTTTGCGAACGCTCAAATAAATTGCGCAGGCATCGTGTTCTGGGCCGTAAGGTTCATGCGGTGGTGTATCCGTACGAATTGGTGGAATTGACATATCTGGTTCATCTCCCCATCTATGATGAATGTGGTAGGCAATTACACCCCCTGATGATATAACTGCCGATGGTGTGGATTGCTCTATCCATCACCATTCGTCATTACATACAAATGTATCTAAGGCGCGGGGGGTGAGGTTATACAATTTGCACCAATGTTTTTGCTGAATGGTTAGTGCAAATTGTCTAAGTTGCCAGAGTAAACGATGGAAATGCTCTTCGAAGTTGTCAAAAATGCCAAATACCCTTAAGGCTGCAATTCTCCGTCAAGTAAACGTTTAGCCTTCACTGCCAGTTGGATGGCCAAGCGGGTATCCGGTTGGGACATATCGAGTTGGGTGAGTTCGCTAATTCGGTTGAGGCGGTATTGTAATGTATTGCGGTGGATGTGCAAGGCTTCGGCGGTTTGGGTTAGGTGGCCGTTGGTGTTGAAAAAGCCTTCCAGGGTGCGCAGTAAATCGCCCCCGTGGCGTTGGTCGTATTCCAGCAGATCGCCCAAGATGTCATCCCGCAACGTGCGTAGGGCCTCGCGGTTAGCGGGGGCCGATAGAAAACGATAGACGCCAATCTCGCGCGAATCGAGGGGATGGTTGGCGTTGGTCATGCGCGCGAAATCCGCCGCTGCGGCGGCATCTAGGTATGAGGCGCGCCATTGGCGCAGATTCTCCGCCACGGGGCCAATCCCAATCGCGATGGCCGAATTGGGGTATTCGCGGGCCCCTTCTTGGATCATCATTTCGGCTAGGCGGCGCCCTTCGCGCGAGAGATTGTCTTCTTCACTGCGATAAAAGATGCGGATTTCTTCGCCATATTGGCGCACCAGAGCGCGCAGATGGTTCACTTTGATGATGCCGTTAGCCAACGTTTCCAGGCGGCGGATGGACGGGTGCACATCGCCGCGCCAGCGGGCCACCAACAACACATGTGGGGCCATGATGTCGTGACGCAAGCGGACGATTTGATCTTGGATTTCGTCTTCGCGCCATTCGCCCGCGATGATATTATCCAGAAAATCGCCGCGCAGGCGCTTTTCGGTTTCGCTGACCGCCTTGGCCTTGAGCATTTCCAACGCGCACATCAGTGCGGCATATTCGATGATTGCATAGTCACCAGTGCTGAAGTCATCTGGGTAGCCGATGAGTGATACGAAGCCACGCCCCACGCCGCCAGATACCACCGGGGCGATAAGCCGATGCAGTTCGGCGCCGTCATCTAGCGTGAGATTTTGCATTAAGGAGGACGGTTGTTCGTTCAGGCGATGGCGGTCGCGCAATACTTCGGGCAGGGCGGAAAAGTGCAACAAGCGTTCTTCTAAAGCGCGCCAATCTTCTAACATGGCGGGCGGTACGCTAGAGCCCAGAATGCGCAGGCGCTTATCTTGCAAGACAGAGACTTTGTTCGTCAGGCGCGCCAGGGTGCGGATGATTTCTTCGGCGCCTTTGTTATCCACGAGCAAACGCAGCAATGTTTCATGGTTGCGTTCGATCACGTCTGCCTGGCCGGCTTCGTGTTGCAACAAGGCGTTGGTCAACGCGCGCTCGACATCGCGCATGCGCACGCCTTCGGGCAACAGTAAAATAGGAAAATTGACGAGATCGGCTTGGGCGATGGTCACGGTATTGGGGCGGTAATCGACCACCAGCCCTGCTGCGCCGGCCTGGGCAAATTCGGTGATGGCATCAGCATCGACTGTGCCGCCGGCCAAAATCAGGTCGGCAGGATCGAGGTGAAAGCCATCGCTAAGGCGCGCGACCCACCCAATACGGCGCTTTAGGCCGCTTTGGCCTGCAATAATTTGGGTATCCAACGGGAAGATGTGACGGTGTAATGCTTCCACGGTCAGCATGGTGGTGGCCTTGTACAATTTTCTAAAATCTATTCGTGTGTTTTGTGCAATATGCACGAGTATCTCATATTTCACCCGCCCGAGCAATACGAACAAGAGACGTTTGTTCGGTTTGTGAGAGTGTTGCTTGTCAGACACGTGACCCGGCTATACAATCGATGAGGGTACAGGATGTTGAGACTATGACAGATAGCGAAAAACAGCTTCATCTTTTGCAAAAAGTTTTTCCGGGCCTTTCCGAAGAACGGGCGGAGGAATTGCTCTCGCATGTGCGCGAGCGCATCTACCCAGCCGGAACCGTGTTGTGCCGCGAAGGTGCCACCGAGGACACTTTCTATTTAATCGTAGAAGGACAAGTTTCCATCACCAAATGGCTGGATTTCGCCAAAGAGGATCGCTTTTTGCGCTTCACAGAGGCGGGCGGTTTCTTTGGCGAAATGGCCATCATCAACGAAGCGCCCCGCGCGGCCACGGTCACCACCACCCGCCAGACTGCCGTTTTGGAAATGAATCGCGATGATTTCATGAAAATCATCAGTTCTAGCCCCAGCATGGCCCTGGCGATGGTGCGCACGACCATCGAGCGCATGCGCGCTAACGACAATATGCAGTTAGATGAACTGAACAAGACCTACGAAGCGCTACAAAAGCTTGACCGCGCCAAGTTGGACTTCATCGAGGTAGCCGCGCACGAACTGCGCACGCCACTCACGGTCGTGCAAGGCTATAGCAAAGTCCTCGATCTTTCGGTACAAGACCCCACCCAGCGCGAGGTGGTAGAAGGCATGCAAGAGGGCGTCCAGCGCATGTTGGAGGTCGTCAACGCGATGTTGGATGTCACCAAGATTGATAGCGAGACGCTCAAGATTTCGCCTGTGCCCGTTTTGCCCAAGCTGGTAGCGGGCGAGGCCCTGAGTGCGTTCAAAAAGGCAATTGCCCAGCGGGGGCTGCATATCGTGCAAACGCACGAAACCTCCGAAAGCCTGCCGTTCATTTATGCTGACCCGACCTTGATGAACAAATTGTTCTATCAATTAATCTCCAACGCCATCAAATATACGCCCGATGGTGGCACCATTGAAATCCACACCCGCGAAACGCACGACTCGCGCGTGGGGCACGGGTTGCACATTATGATCAAAGATACGGGCGTCGGGATTAGCGGCGAGCATATGCAAAACATCTTCGAGAAGTTTTACCAGGGTGGGGATGTGAGCTTGCATTCATCCAGCAAGACGGCCTTTATGGGGGGTGGGCCGGGCCTGGGCTTGGCCATTGCCAATGGCATTGTGCGCGCGCATAAGGGCCATATCTGGGCCGAAAGCCCCGGCTTTGATGTTAAAAATCCGCCGGGCACGAGTTTGCATGTGCTCTTACCCCAAGGCGGGCCTAACTGATTTATCTCTCGTCTAGAAAGGACGTTTGGCGGGCCTGACGTTGGCTTTGTTGCATCAGATCAAAAAAACTGAGTTGGCGCGGTGGTTCGGGCAGGGCATCTAGTTGTTGGGCTAAGCTGTCCCAATCGTGGATTTGCGTGGCCAGGGGATAGGCACCGCGTTGCAAAAGCATCTGATTGCCTGCGTAGTCTGGTGCATCTAAGGTCAGGATATGGCGTTGTTGTTGGCGGGCACGGCGCGCGGTTTCTAGGCTGCCACCTTGTTCATCGGCTTGCATCACGATAACAACCTTCGCCAAGCCTGCGATTAGGCGATTACGAGCCATCAAGCTGCCGGGGCTGGGAATCGTGCCGGGCGGCACTTCGGCATATAGCGCGCCATGTTGCAACAGGTCGGCAGCTAGCCCACGATTGCTAACCGGGTAAATTTCATCGACACCACAGCCCGTAATGGCGATACTGCGCCCGCCTCGGATGGCACCTTGATGGGCGGCGGCATCCACCCCCCGCGCCAAGCCACTGACGACTAACCAGCCACGCCGCGCTAGCTCATAGCCCAGGCGCTCGCTCATCGTCAGCACAACGGGGTCGGGCGTGCGCGTGCCGACAATGGCGACTACCCGCGCCCATTCTTGGGCGACATCCCCCCGCGCAAAGAGCAGGGGCGGGCGATCGGGCAAATAGAGATAGGGTGCTGGGTAGTGGACATCTTGCCAGGTCAGCAGGCGGATTCCGGCAGCGTGCCAGGTGTCGATTTGCGTCTGGACAGTATCCAGGTCGATGGCGTGGATGGCGTCGATAGTTTTGGGGCCGATGCGGGGCACTTGCAGCAAGTCGGCGCGCGAGGCTTCGAAAATGGCGCGCGGCGACCCGAAAGCGCTCATCAGCGCTTCTAGCGTGCGGCCTCCGATGCGGGGCACCAGAGCCAAAGCTACCCAACCCAGTAGGCTAGGAATAGGCGAGGTGGATTCGGTCATGGCCTCGACTTTACACAAGGTGAGGGCTGCATGCAAGGCACTTATGTGTTGCTTATGGGCGCAAAGCGGCTTTCCTCGGATAATCTAGCTACGAAGAATCACACAAAATGGAGCCAATGCGATGACATTTTTGGAAGTTTACCTGGGTGGCCTAGTCGCCCTAATGGTGGTGATGGTGGTCTTATGGGTCATCAGCCTGGTACTAAAAGATTCGAGCATTGTAGACCCCATGTGGGGGATGCTCTTTGTGGTGGCGGCTTTTACGTATTTTCTGCTGGCCGAACAAGGCTGGCAGACCCGCCAATGGCTGATCTTAGCCCTGGTCACCATCTGGGGCGTGCGACTATCGGCCTATTTGGCGTGGCGCAACTTGGGCAAGGGCGAAGATTATCGCTACCAGGAAATGCGAGCGAATAACGAGGGCATCTGGTGGTTGCGTAGCTTGTTTCAGGTGTTCATTTTGCAAGGGCTAATCGCCTGGGTCGTTTCAATCTCTCTATTGGCGGCGATGTGGGGCACTAGCCCAGAAGCCTTCACAATTTTCGATGTGCTGGGCGTGGTGTTGTGGATCATCGGTTTCTTTTTTGAGGCCGTTGGCGATTGGCAAATGGCGCGCTTCAAGGCGAATCCAGAAAACAAAGGTAAGGTGCTCGATACGGGCGTTTGGCGCTATACCCGCCACCCGAACTATTTTGGTGATTCGGCGCAGTGGTGGGGCTTCTGGCTGATCGCGCTAGCGGCGGGCGGTTGGTGGACGGTGTTCTCGCCGATCATCATGACTTTTTTACTCGTGCGCGTTTCGGGTGTGGCCTTGCTGGAGAAAAACTTGAAGAAGAAAGACAAATACAGCGACTACATCGAACGCACGTCGGCTTTTATCCCCATGCCACCTAAGAAAAAATCCAGCACGGGCTAATATGTTGTCAGCCATTTGTCAGGTTTTGGTTAGTATTGTGTTAATCTGACGCCCCTTGTCCGTCAAGCTTTGAACCCTCCCGCAGCGTATCATCAAAAGTATAAAGACGATGATCCTGTGTCGGAGGGTTTATTGCATGAAGAATATCGCCTTTTTTGCCAGTCTCGCGAGTATATTGCTTTTGAGTGGCTGCGGCCTGGCCATGGATGCCCCCCCAACCCCTATGTTACGGCCTTCGCAGGTGGCTGAGGCTGCCGTGTCGCCCCCGCAAGCTGCACGCTTCCAAGCGCGCTTGGTTAACCTGAGTCGGTGTGTTTATCCGGCAGGTTGGCAGGCGCTCACGGTTGGTTTAGATGATACCCTGATGGCGATTGCAGCCCGCTATGGGGTCACGACCGAAGCGCTGCGCACGGCCAACTGCCTGACCGATGAGGTCGTTACGGGCCAACGGTTGTATGTTCCGGCACGCCAATATGGCACAGGTGGCCCGCAGACCGTCCTGCCGCTGAGTATCACGGGGTTGACGGCAGAACCTGCGCTGGTATCGCCAGGCGAGACGATCCGCGTGCAGTGGACGACGCAGGGCGCGCTACGCGAAGTCCACCTTGGGCGGGTGGTGAATGGCCAATACGTGGGCATTGCTAGCGGATTACCCGCCGTAGGAGAACTAGATATCATCGCCCCGGCTGATGGACGTGACCGGGTTGAACTGGTGTTGCTTGTGCGGGATGGCCTCGGCGAAGTACAAGCGCGGACGCGCGCGCGCGTGCGCTGTAGCGAAAGCTGGTTCTTTGACCCTGCGCCGGGGGGTTGCCCGACGCCGGTTCTGCAAACTGTCTTTGAAGAACAACATTTTGAGCATGGCGCGTTGGTGCACGTCCCCGCGTTGGATACGCATTATCTGCTGGTGCGTGGTCAGGAAGCCGTCGCCCTGCCGGATGAGTATATGCCGGGGGTAAGTTCTTTAGAAAACGCGGATTCGCCCTTCTTGACGGCTGTCGCGATTCATTATGTCTGGTCGCGTGACGAAGTGCGCGCGGTGCTCGGCCTGCCAATCGGCCCGCCTCGGCGTTATATGGGCCAGCTACAACGGGAACTGGGCAGCCAGGAGGAATTGGTCTATCTTTCGGCGGCTTCGGGGCATGTCTATCGCTTTGGGAATGGGGTGGTGTGGGGCGTCATCGTGCCGGAATGAGGATCGTATCCAGCGACAAGGCATCTCCCAAGGGGGTGCCATTTTGAGAGAGAGTCAGGCGTTGGGTCGTTTCAGCATCGTACATACCCATGATCGCGCGATACGTCCCCGGCGGAGGCCGCATGAAATATACATCGCGCAGCAAGCCGCCCGGCACCCAAGCAAAGGTCGGGGCGGCACCATTCAGCGGCGCGTGGTCATCCTGGGCGATGACTTGCGGTCCTTCGGGCGCTAATAGATGCACAAAGCCGACCCGTTCACCCTCCGTTTGGCGCAGTGGTTCCCAGTATAGAAAAATCGTCGCGCCGAAAGCATCGGCGGCATGGATGGTGTAGCCGCGCAAACGCGCGACATCCCCGACTTGCACATCTAGCGGTAGGCTGATTTCGCCCGGGCTGGTTTCATAAGCCCGAAATTGGCGCATGATGGGCACTGCGGGCGGGATGAATTGGGCGGCTTCTTGCAGCGTTTGAGCTAACGCGAAAGTTTCGTCTCCGCCTTGGATGAAAATGCCGTTGTACTGGCGCAGCAGTGTCTGTGCATTTTGCACTTCGTCTATGGTGATGTCTGCGGCAGGGCCGTCGTAATAAAAGCGAAACGCGGGGTCGCTACTCGTCAAGACGACGATGTCACCCGGCGCGGTGCGTTCGTTCAGATACTCCGCAGCCAAGCGCCAATCCGGGGATTTTGCCGGGTCAGTGACGAAGTATTCGTATAAGCCCAAGCCGCTGGTAAACCCGAGCGTAACTAGAATCGCTGTTGGTACAAGGCTGGTGCGCCGCGCGGCGCGTTCGGCGATCCACCACAACGCCAACAACAACGCGGGTGTGATCGGGATGATGTAGCGCGGACGAAACACGCTGCTTTGCGTTCCAGCGAACATCAGCAGCGCGACCGGCACGGCCAACCAGAGCGCCAATAGACCGCGCACGCGCGCATCACCACCCCGCGCCAAGCCCGTGAACAGAATCAGCAAGAGGGCTGCGCCGCTTATCAGCGAGACTTCGCGCGCGCCGAACAGCAAGGTTGGTACAAAGGTCTGCATGAAAACGGTCAGACTTACCGGAATTGCTGTTCCCGCATAATCAGAGCCCAGCAAGCGCACGCCTTGCACGATCCATGGCAGCAAGAAGGGAGCCATTCCGGCCCAGGTCAGTAAAGCCGGACGCCAACGCGCGCGGGCAAATATGACCACGTAGAGCCCTTGTACAATCACGAAAAAGACTTCCAGGAAAAAGAGATTAAGGGCAATGAGGCTCGTAAACCCATACAGGAGCCAATCGCGCGGGCGGTTATGCTCCAGCGCGCGCAAAAAGAGCCACATCGCCAGTGGGCTAGCGGCTGACCACAAGGCATAATTGCGCAGGTCTTGCGCATGCCAGACCTGAAAGGGGTTAACCGTCCACAGCACAGCGACGATGAGCCCCGCGCGCCAAGTGCCAAACAGCCGATGCCCAAGCGCGGCCAGCGTTGCGCTGCCGATGAGGTTGCCCAGGGCAGGCAAAGCCCGCAGCGCGAATTCACTTTCGCCCGCGATGGTGCGCCAAGCATGAAACAAGACGAACGTCCCGAAGGGGTGTGGTTCCCATCCGGCCAGGTCGTCCCAAGTTTGGGCTGGGGGGGCCGCCCAGAAGCGCGCGCTGAAGGCTTCATCCCCGCGTAAGGGGACGGCATCCAGCGCATAGAGCCGCAAGGCGGCCCCACAGAGCACGAGCCCCACCAACGCCCACAGGACGAGGCGCCTGGATTGCATCAGTTTTACTCGTCTTCGAACAGCAGCGCGTCGTCCAGTTCTTTGATTTGCTGCTCCGAAAGGGTGGGGTAATCGGTCTTCTTGGCAACGTCTTTGAGATAGCTCTTGATGGAGCTTTTCTTGCGGTCGGGCGAGGCATAAAGCACCGGGATGGTTTGCTCGCCTTCCATTTCCACAGACGCGCGCGGGTGGGTGAAGACCACCAGGGGCTGGACTTCGATGCTGTCATCCTGCAAGAGTTCTTGCAGAAAGACCTCGGTTTGCTTGGCTTTCAGCTTGGCTTCGCGGGTGGGGTCGCCGAGTTGTTCCTGGCGCATGTAAGTTAGGATACCGGAGCGATTTTCCCATTTATCATCCACAATTTTCTGGGGCCGATCTTGAAAGCGGGTTGTGATGGCAAAAATCCCCGCACTGTTGACCAGCACATGGTCGGCAGGCATCAGATAGTGATACAGCACTGCGTCATTCCCGATGCCCTTAAGCCCTTCGCGTAAGGCTTTCCAGGGGGCGGGTTCACGAACCCAGAGGTTGGTCATGCGCACCGATGTGATGACCATCACGAGTAACAAAGGCATCACCACACATTGAAAAAAGATGCCCAAGTCGGCGCTCTGGATAGAACTGGAAAAGAAAAAGCTCGCAATCAGCGCGCCCATGCTCAGAAAAAAGAGCAATTGCGCCCAGCGTTTGTTGCGGTCGATAGTATTTTCGTTGGTTACAACACGCATTGCGTGAGGCACCTCTCTGTCGGATCATGTGGGAGTCGGCTTGAGATGTTACCATAGGGGGCGCTCGGCGGCTACCCTGACCAACCATGCCAACCGGGCAGGTGCCCAGCAGGGCGCTATAATCTGTACGACAGATTCGGATGTGAGGAGTTTTGGTTATGGAACAGACCGTTTTTTTCATCACGTTGATTATGATCGTGCTGGCGGGCTACTATTCGCTGGTGATCTTTCCCAAACAGCGCGATTTTCAAAAACACCAACGTTTTGTGGCCCAAATGGATGTGGGGGACGAGGTGATTACCTCCGGCGGGATTATCGGTGTGATTACCGACCTGGATGCCGAAACCGGTATCGCACGCATCGCGATTGCCCAGGATGTCGAAATGCGCATCATTACCGCCGCCATCCGGCCCTTCGACCGCGAAGCCATCGCGCGTAGCGCGCGCCTGGCCCTGGGGGAGACAGTCGAGGAAGGCTAGCCAGCACGTCCGTTTGCCATTAGACTACACGTCATGTTGAGACGTCATGCACTACCATTCTGTATCCTGGCTTGGGGACTCGTGCTGCTGTTAGGTGGGGGAGGCGCTA
>DAOTVD010000328.1:0-11171 GCA_034437075.1 Anaerolineae bacterium | reverse complement strand
GGGGATGCTCAATTCTTGGGCCAGTTCCATGACGGCGCGCGTGCCGTCGATGTTGATCTGCTGCCCGCCGGATTTATCCCGCGTGCCGATCTTGTACCAGCCCGCGATATGAAATACGCCATCGGCGCCTTGCATGGCCGGGCGCATGCTGGCTTGGTCGGTGATGTCGCCCTGGACGATTTCGGCGCCCCGCGCGCGCAGGTGCTCGGCTTTGGCAGGGGTGCGGGCCAGCACGACGACCTCGTGCCCGGCGTCTAAGAGTTGCTCTGCAACGCGGCCACCGATAAACCCGGTAGCGCCTGTGACGAAATAACGCATAACAAATTACTCCTCGGTTAAAGTGTGCTTGCGGGCGATGACCCGCGCCACCCCGGCCACAATCGTTTCGAGCGCTGCTAGCGTCTCGGCGCGTTGGTCGGGGGGGATTTCTTCCAGTAACATAGCGAAAAAACGATCATAGTCGGCTTCGATTTCGGCGCGGCGGGCGCGTCCGGCATCGGTCAACACGACACTCACCTGACGGCGGTCGGCTTCGCCCCGTTCGCGGGCCACCAGGCCGCGCTTCACCAAGCCGTCTACCGTGCGGGTGGCGGTGCTGGGGGCCAGGTGCAACGCATCGCTGAGCGCGCTCATCGAGATGGGCGCATCGGGCGCGCAAGCTAATAAAGCGTAGCTCTGCGCGACGGTGATCTGATGATCCACCGTATTCAAGTGTTCCACCAGGTGCGTTTGCTGCAACAAGGTGTACATCGCTGCTTGCAGGCGCACGGCCTGCCGAGTCTCGTGAGTCATACAATATTCCAAATATGCAATATTTGTATTATGCAATCAAATGAAGTGGGTGTCAAGCCCTTGCTGATTACCCTAAGCCTTGGCTGCCATTATCCTGGGCAGAACGGATCAAATCTTGTTTGACTGACCACATCTGTTCGCTGAGCGAGACGTGATAAATATGCGGGTTGATGATGCGCCGCACGCCGCTATCCAGGCGTTCTAAATCGGCGTCCCGCTGGGTGCGCATGGCGGTGATGTCGGGCGAGCCATCTACGCGCTGACCACCCTGCCAGACGGGTTGCAAAAGGGGCTCGATGCCGGACAGATCGTTCGGGTGCACGGTGCGATACACATCGCGGTCGATGGGATGGCGCAGGCGCAAAGGCGCGTCTTGGGGCGGGGCTTCCTCGGCGGTGCAAATGAGGTCGGCGGTGGCTTTGCCGCGCGCGTCGTAAAGGCGATAGACGCGCTTCTGCCCCGGATTCGGGATTTTCTCGGCGCTTTCGCTCAGCTTGATAGCGGGCACCCAGTCCGCGCTACCGTTTTGCACGGCCACCAGCTTATAGACACCATCCAGCGAGGCCGCGCCCGCCGAGGTAATGAGCCGAGTGCCTACGCCAAAGGCTAGGCGTTTGATGAGCGCATCGGGATCGACACCATAGCCGGGCGCTTCTTCGCGAATCTGGGTGAAGATTTGCAAGAGCACCAGTTCATCAATCTGATTGCTGAGCGTGATAGTCGTTTCGGGAAAGCCAGCGTCGTCTAGCATTTTGGCCGCGCGGATGCTCAGATAGGCCAAGTCGCCGGAGTCCAACCGGATGCCCATGGGCTGATGCCCTTTGGCGCGCAGTTCTTCGAACACGCGAATGGCGTTGGGGATGCCACTTTCTAGCGTATCGACCGTATCCACCAGCAGCAGACAATCATCCGGGTATAGCTCTGCATAGGCGCGAAACGCGCCGATTTCGCCCTCGCCCAGCGCGATGAAGGTCTGCACCATGCTATGGGCGTGGGTGCCTTTGGGTGGCAATCCTAGCGCATACGACAAGCCCGTATTCGAGGTAAAATCCGCGCCGCCGATGAGCGCGGCGCGCGCGCCCGCATTGCCTCCGCGTCCTTGGGCGCGGCGCAAACCGAATTCGAGCGTCAATTGCCCCCCGGCGGCGGACTTCACCCGTGCAGCTTTGGTGGCCACCAGAATTTGATAGTTCAGGAAGTTCAGCAGGGGCGTTTCCAGGATCTGCGCCAGGGCTAGCGGCCCGCGCACCACGGTCAGGGGAACGTTGGGGTGGGTCACGCGGCCTTCGGGGATGGCGTCAATCTGTAAGCGCGAAAAATCCGCTTCGTTAGCTAGCCACGCCAGGAAATCCTCGCCAAAGAGCGGTTCGCCCCCGCGCCCGGTCTGGGCGCGCAGGTGGTCGAGTTCCGCCGCGCCGAAGCGCATAGCGCGCAGATGCTCTAGCAATGTCCCCAGCCCGGCATTGATGGTGAATCCGGCCTGGTGACGGCCATAGCTGGGGTTGGTGCGGTAGAAATGGTCAAATTGGGCGGGGCGGTCGTGCAGGTCCATACGGTAATAAAGTTGGGCCATGGTGAGTTGGTAAAAGTCGGTGTAAAGCGCGCCTTCGCTAAGGGGGTCGTGTGGCATGTTTGCCTTGTCTTTCAATTGGGTCGGGCAAGGTATATTAGGTTACGCAGAGTATAACACGCGGCAGGGTGCTTGCATTCCGAGCCAGGCGCGCTATACTCTCGGATCACTTTTTAATGAAAAATTTTAACCTTATGGAGTTCTTACAATGTGGGTAATCCGTGTAAAAAAATGGTTTATTGTATTCGTGTTGCTGGCGCTGGTGGTGCCTTTTGGCGCTGCTGCGCAAGACGACGACGCGACTATGGCGGGGGAGGCCGTCAGCTTACCGGGCCTGGATGGCGAAGTCACGGTGCATTATGACGAGTTCGGCATTCCGCGTATTTATGGCACCACCACGGACGACATCGTGATGGTGCAGGGCTATTTGCATGCTCAGGAGCGCTGGTGGCAGATGGAATGGTTTCGGCACCAGGGCGCGGGGCGGCTCTCCGAATTGATGGGGCCAAATCTGGTCGGGACGGATACGTTCTTGCGCACGTTGGGCCTGAACCGCAACGCCCAGCGCGATATTGACGCCATGTCGCCCGAAGCCTTGCGCCTCTTGGAACACTACACAGCGGGCGTGAATGCGTATATCACCGACAAAGCCCCAGCGGAACTGGCCGCTGAATATCGCTTTATCGAATTATTGACGGGCGAAATGCCCAGCATCCGGCCCTGGACGCCGCTAGATTCGCAGTTGCTCGTGCAGGCCCTCTCGCTGGATCAGGAATCGAGCGATTTACAATTCGAACTCACCTATTCGGGCGTGACAGAAGCCGCCGGGCCGTTTGCGTCATTGGTATTGTGGCCGCCCTATCCCTACGATCAGCGCCCGCTGATTAGCGAACCGGGTTTCGAGACGGATTTGGGCATTTCGGCGGCGCCTGTGCCCGATGTCGCGTTATCAACATTTGCGTTTCCGCAAATGAGCATGCCCTTGGGCTTGGGCACGGCGGATGTAGGCAGCAATAGCTGGGCCATCAGCGGTGAGCTAAGCGGCACAGGCGCGGCCATGCTGGCTAATGATCCGCATATTGGCATCCAGAACCCGAGCATCTGGTATATGAACGGCTTGCATTGTGTGGAACTCAACGCCGAATGTCCGCTGGATGTCTTCGGCTATAGCTTCGCTAGCGCGCCGCTGGTGGTCATTGGCCATAATGCGAACATCGCCTGGGGTTGGACGAACGCCGGGCTGGATACGATCGACACCTATGCGCTAGAGATCAACCCCGACGACCCGCTGCAATATCGCTATGAGGGCGAATGGGTCGATATGATCGTCATCGAAGAAGTCATCGAGGTGGCAGGGGGCGAGTCCGTCACCGTGCCCGTGCGCCAGACGCGCTTCGGCGTGGTGGTCAACGATCTGTTCGGCCTACCCACCCCCATCGCGGCTCGCTGGACGGTCAGCGAATTGCCCGTGCGCGCGCTGGATACCATCCTGGGGCAAAATACCGCGCAAAACTGGGATGACTTCGTCGCAGCCGGCGAATTATTCCATATTGGCCAAAACTTCATCTATGCGGATGTCGAAGGCAATATCGGCTTGCTCTCGGCGGGCCATATTCCCATCCGGCCCCAGAGACAAACCGGGCAACAGACCCAACCCGCCACCGCCGAAAACACCTGGCAAGGTTTTTTGAACACATCCGAAAATCCACGCATATATAATCCCGAAACGGGTTACATCGTCGCGGCCAATAACCCCATCGTGGGCCCGCAAGCGTTGCCGACCCTGCATAGTAGTGTGTACGACCTCGGCTACCGCGCCGAGCGGATCGAGTATATGCTGCAAAACGCGGATGTTTACGATATGCAAACCATGATCGACATCCAAACCGATAATTTTAACCCGGCGGCTAGCTTGCTCATCCCGGCTTTGCAAGAACGCTTCTCGGATGATGACTGGGTGACGTGGTTGGCCGATTGGGATTATCAGAACGACGCCGACAGCGCGCCAGCGATGTTCTTTAATGCGGTGTACGCCGAACTCATGCCCCTGGTGTTTGACGAGTTCTACCAGACCGGCACCCCGCCCAGCGGCGATTCGCTGCAAATTTGGCATCTGCGCCAGATGTTGGGTAGCCCTAATCATCCGCTGTGGAATAATGCCGAATTCGAAACCACCGACGCGGATCAACTTCTGCGTGCCGCTTTGGATGCTGCCGCCGAACGCCTGACCGCCGAACTGGGCAGCGACCGGGACGCTTGGGCGTGGGGCGATCTGCATCAGGCGTGGTTCCGGCATCAACCGCTGGGTAATCTGCCCGCCGGGGAGAACATCGGGCTTGATCTGGTGCTGCGCGATATTTATCGCACTTTCAACCGTCAAATTCCGGTGGATGGTGGCACGACCAGCGTCAACAATCAGCGTTGGGTCGCTGGCAGCGACACGTTCCGTCTAGCCGGGGCCATCGTCAGCATGCGCCAAATCGTGGACTTTAACAATATCAACGATAGCCGCTTCGTGATGCCCTTGGGCCAGAGTGGCGATCCTTTCAGCCCGCATTATGACGATCAGTTGCCCTTGTGGGCAAATGGGGAGTATGTGCCGTTTACGTTCGATGCCACTTCCGTGGCCGAAACCGCCGTGCAGTCGGTGACCTTCTCGCCGGGCGAGTGATGACCCGGCGCGCGAGGATCGGCGAAGCCGATGACGCGCTCGCTTCGCGAGCCGTCGGGTCGCTATGCGACCCCCTCGCGCGCCCCATCAAACGCCATCGCCGCTGAGCGAGACATCCCCCGCGTAAAACGTCCGCCGCACCCCGTCCGCCAGCGCGACCACCAAACCGCCGTCGCGCGTCACATCCACCGCCCGACCGCGCCACACCTGCGCGCCATCATGCACCTGCACATCCGCGCCCAGGGTAACCAAGCGCGCCCGCCATGCTGCGACCACGGGCGACGGCGCCACACCGCCATACTGTGAGGCAGCATGTGCGCGCTGGGCTGCGCGCCAGGCGTCCACCCGCGCCAAAATTGTGGCGACGAGCGCGGGATAATCACGCGGCGCGAGCGGCTCGCGCAGATGATCATTCAGGCTCGTGGCGCGCTCGGCCAAGCATGTCCCCGCGAAATCGACCGCGATATTTAACCCAATGCCCAGAATCACGGCCTCGGCGTGCCCTTCGGCCAACATCCCGCAGACCTTTTTGCCCGCGACCAACACATCATTCGGCCATTTGAGTTGCGCGCGCGGCAGTGGATACCCATCCAGCGCTTCGCATACGGCCAACCCCGCGAGCATCGTCACCAGGCCGGCGTCATCATCACCGCGTAGCACCATGCTCAGCGCGAGGGCGCTTTCCGGCGGTGTCAGCCAGGCCCGCGCCCCGCGTCCTCGCCCGGCGGTTTGCTCCCCCGCGATGACTACTGCCCGGTCGGGTGCATCCGTTAACCAGGGCTCGGTCATCGTGCTGCGGACGCTCGCGATATAGCGCACCGCGCGACTGGGCAAGGCGTGCTCGTAAAGGCTTTGCATGTTCGTGGTCATGCCGCGAGTATACCACGCGGGCCTGGCGCGTTTCGTTTCGCGCGCCGGGGGCGTATAATCAGAGGACAATCATCCCGAAAGGCCCCTTTGAATGTCCTTGCGTCACCTGCCCAACTTGCTCAGCAATCACTTAACGAGCTTGCCCCTGGCCGTGCTCTATCTGACGGACGGCTGTAATTCACGCTGTGCCATGTGCGACATCTGGCGCGCGCCGCGCCGCAACATGCCCGCCGAGTATATCGACGCGCTGGTCGAAGCTGTGCCGCGATTGGGCCTGCGTTGGGTCTTGCTCAGTGGCGGCGAGGCGACCCAACACCCCGATTGGGCGACCATTGCCGGGCGTTTCCGCGCGGCGGGGGTGTACACCATGCTGCTGACCAATGGCCTGTACACCGCCAAACACGCCGACGCGGTCGCCGCTAATGTGGATGAACTGATCGTCAGCTTGGACGCCGCCACCGCGCCGACTTACGCCGCCATCCGGGGCCTGGATGCGTTGGACATCGTCATACGCGGCATCGAAGCTGTGAAGGCGCGCGGCGTGCGGGTCATCACGCGCACGACCGTCATGCGCGGCAACTACGCCGAACTGCCCGCCATCATTGACCTGGCCAAGGGGTTAGGCGTTGATCAAATTAGCTTTTTGCCCGTCGATGTAGGGAATCCGCATGCCTTTGGCGACCGCGCCATGCAAGCTCATTCACCGGCATTGCGCGCCGATGACATCCCCGCCCTGACGCGCATCCTGGATGACCTGACAAGCACCCATGCCGCCGATTTCACGAGCGGTCGCCTAGCCGAATCGCCGGATAAGCTGCGCGGCCTGGTGACGCATTTCCGTGCGTTGCTGGGGGATGCGCCGCCCCCTGTGCCGCGTTGCAATGCCCCCCAGACCACCGCCGTCATTGACGTGGATGGCACGCTGCGCGGGTGCTATTTCTTGCCCGCTTATGGGCAGTGGTCGCCGGATGACGATCTGCGCGCCGCGCTGAACCGTCCCGAGGCGCGCGCCCAACGCCAGGCTGTGAAAGACGGCGCGCGCGCTGAATGTGCTGGGTGTGTCTGCCCGTTATATAAAGGGCCGCGCGCGCTGCTGGCTTGGTGAGGCCCTGGCTTTTTTCACCTGCCGCCGATAGCGCTATACTCGTCTCAGCAACGGACAACGGATCAGGGGACGACACCATGCACACATTCGACAGCCTACAAACAGCCCGAGCGACACGTCCCAGCGTCGTGACCGTGGGCGCCTTCGATGGCGTTCATCTGGGGCATCAAGCGCTGATCCGGCATTTGGTGCGCGCCGCGCACGAGGCCGACCAAGACGCCGCCGTGATCAGCTTTTTTCCGCATCCCGACGAGGTACTGCATAAGGAAACAGGCCGCTTCTACCTGACCACGCCCGAACAAAAAGCCGCCCAAATGGCCGCGCTTGGGGTGGATACGCTAGTGCTGCATCCCTTTAACGACCAGGTGCGCCATATGCGCGCGGCGGAATTCGTGCGCCAACTCATCGGCCAGTTGAACATGCGCGCACTGTGGGCTACGGCGGATTTCGCCATGGGCTATCAACGCGAGGGCACGGTTGATTTTTTGCGCGAACAAGGCCGCCAACTGGGCTACGACGTTCACACCATCGACCATTTGCTGCTCAACGACGCGGGCGAGCGCGTCAGCAGTACCCGCATTCGGCAGGCCCTGCGCGCGGGGGATGTGGCCCAAGCCGCCGCTTGGCTGGGGCGGGCCTACCGGCTCAGCGGCGAAGTCATCCATGGGGACAAACGCGGGCGCACGATTGGCTTTCCTACGGCCAATATCGCGGTCTGGCCACGCCAGATCATCCCCAGCAATGGCGTTTATGCCGCGTGGGCCTGGCTAGGCGAGGCGTGGCATCTGGCCGTGACCAACATCGGCCAGCGCCCCACATTTGAGGGCCAGAATATCACCGTGGAAGCGCATTTGCTCGACTTCAGCGCGCAGATTTACGGCCAGCACCTCACCCTGGATATTCTGGCGCGTTTGCGGCCCGAACAGCGCTTTAATGGTGTAGATGAACTCAAAGCGCAGATCGACCACGACATCAGCGCCGCGCGCGCGGGCTGGGGATAGAGCGAATACTTTTAGCCTAACCCAAATTGATTGAAAAACACCCTGCCGACATTGGTTTGCGTATGCGCTTGCTATGAAAGACCGCGTTTATCCGCGTGAGACGTGCGGATTATCGTGCAGCCAATAGCGCCGCGCGATGCTGAACCACGGTTCCGGGACGTTTTTACCCATGCCGATGCGCGGCCCTGTCGCCACGGCCTCTGCGGGCACGCTTTCGCCGGGCAGGATGATCAGCGGGCCGTCGGGGTCTGTCAGGTCGGCGCGGTTGTGCGCGTCGGTGATATCTAGCGCCAGGGTCAGCCGACCGGGACCATTGGTGTACTCGCGCGCCGGGCGCCCGGCGCGGTTCTGCGCGATAGCCGCCAGCCCATCCAGCGGTTCTAGGGCGCGGATGAGTGCGGCGGCGGGTTGGCCTTCCGCTTCGCAGACGGCATTCAGCAGCCAGTAGCGCCCATACACCAGATATACATATGCATGACCGGGGGCCTCCCACATGGGCAGATTACGCGGCGTGCGGCCCGCGCGGCCATGGCTGGCTAGGTCGTCTAGCCCGGTGTAGGCTTCGGTTTCCACGATGCGCGCGCGGATGGTGACGCTTTCGGTCTGGCGCACCAGGATCGCGCCCAGCAGACCGCGCGCTACGTGGCGGGCGTCTTGCGCGTAGAACGTGCGCGGCAAGGGGTCAATCATCCAGCACTGCCACGGGCAGTTCGAAAGCAAAGGTGCTGCCCTGGCCGGGCTCGCTCTGAACAGTGATGCGCGTTTCCATGCGTTCGGCCAACAAGCGCGCCAGCGCCAGCCCCAAGCCACTGCCGCCGACGCGGCGCGTGGTGGAGCTATCGACCTGGTAAAACTCATCGAAGATGCGTTCTTGCTGCGCCTTGGGGATGCCCATGCCCTGGTCGATGACGCTCACGCGCACGCTGGCGCGCCCGTTGCGCACGACATTCAAGGTCACGGGGCCGCCGTCCAGGTCGAATTTCAGCGCATTATCGAGCAGAATTTGCAAGATGCGCTGCACCGCGCGGCGGTCACCATACAGCGGCGGTACATCCGGCGCGAAGTCCTGGCGGATGCGGCCCGGCGGCAGTTTATCGGCCCAACTGCGTTCGAGTTGGCGCAGGGCGGCCTCGCTGGCATCCCGCAAGACGAAAGTATCCAGGCGCAGGTTCTCCGAGCGCGCCAAGTCGGTGAAGTTCTCGATGGTGGCTTCTAGGCGGGCCAAGGCGGGCGGCAGCAACGAGGCCGGGCGATTATCGGGGTCGAGCTTGAGCACGTCTTCTAGCAACAGATGCACGGCGGATTTGACTTGCAGCATGGGCGTGCCCATCTCGTGGGAAACCGCATTCAGGATATTTTGCTTGAGCAGATTGGCCGCTTCGACTTCTTCTAGCGCGGCTTCGAGTTCTTGGTTGCGCGTTTCCAGGTGGCGCAGCAAGCGCAGATTTTCCTCCCACAAGCGGTCTAAATGCGCTTTGGTACGCAGCAGGGCCTGCACACGCACCAGTAATTCCAGTTCGTTGACGGGTTTGGCCAGGTAATCATCCGCGCCGGAAAGCACGCTTTGCAAGCGGCGGCGTTCTTTATCCTGGGCGGTGATCATAATGATGGGCAAATAGGGCTGTTGGGGGTCGTTGCGCAGGCGTTGGGCCACCTCTAGCCCGCTAATGTCGGGCATCATCAAGTCGAGTATCACCAGATGCGGCAGAAAATTCTCGACCGCGTCTAGGGCTTGCGCGCCAGAAAAAGCTGTTTGGGCGGCGTAGCCCTGGCGTTGCAAATAGAGTTCCAGCGCCAGCGCGCTGGGCTCGTCATCATCCACGATCAAAATACGCGGCTGGTCAATTGTCTCTTGCAAGAGCGCACGGTTCATGCCTGGGGCCTGACTGTTCATCCGTCCTGGTGTCCGTCATTTAACCGAATTGGCATAATGCCCTAGTGTACCAATGCCCGCCGATTGCCGAAACGCGACATGTCTCCCCAAGGACGCTTTCTAACCATTTTCAAGCTGGGAAGCTCGCCCGAAACGCGCGTTGCGCGGCCTGGTAGCCTAGGTTGATGAGTTCGCGGCTGGCGGGTTCGTCGTAATCAATGATGCGCGTGACGGGCAAAAACTGCGCGGGCGCAACCATCACGACCGACACTTCGCGGTAGCGTTGGGGCAAGCCCGCCGCGCGTTGCTCGGCCACGATGGCGTTAAAGGCGCGCAACATTTTTAAGCTCACGCGGAAGGACGCCAGCATCGTCCAGTCGAGCGTCCAGGTAGCTGCTTCGGCGAAGTCCTGCGGCATCTCGGGGTGTTCGGGCGCGGCGTCGTTGGCGTCGTCGTCCCACCAGGGATTGAGCAAAACGACCACGATCTCCATGGGCGTTTCGATAGGGTAATCGGCCACGGCATCGAAGGCCGCGCCCAGGGGCGTGTTGGCCACCAGCGCGCCATCCCAATAGGCGCTGCCGTCCGTGTCGCGCGTCATGGGGTACATCAGCGGGATGCTACAACTAGCCATGATGCGCTCTAGCGAGATGCCCACGCGCGTATCGCGGCGCGGCAGGCCCGTGCGCGGCGTGATGAGTTCGTGATTCGAGAACACGACCCCCGCCCCCGTGCGCACGTTCGTCGCGTTAATCAGCAAGGTCATGTCGGATTGCGAGAGTTTAGCGGCGTCCAGGCCCAGTCGGTCGCGCAAGGTGACGTAAAACGGTGCCGTATCGAGCAGATTGCTCCAGCGCCCCAGCAAGCGATCCGCCAACCAGGCGGGCATGCCCGGCACGGGCGGCCAGGCTTCGTCCGCGGGTGGGGAAAGCGCCTGCCCGCGCGGCACGCGCCGCAACGATGCGCCAATCGAGCGCTTAAGGAACCAGTTGATAAACACGCGCGCCAGCGGCCCCATGCTAGGCGGCAAGCCTTGCATATCCCGCTCGCGCAACGACAGCCAGAAGCGTTCCAAATCCGCCGGGCTCGCGCCCTGGGCAATCGCCGCGCCATTCACCGCCCCGATAGACGTGCCCACCACGACCTGCGGCGTCCAGGCGCCCTGGTGCGCGGCATCCACGCTGGGTTTATCCGCCTGGCACAAATAGCGATAGACCCCCGCATGGAACGCGCCGCGCCCCCCACCGCCGGACAAGACCAATGTTCGAATCGTCATCTTGTGTACGCCT
>DAOTVD010000327.1:0-17734 GCA_034437075.1 Anaerolineae bacterium | reverse complement strand
AGGCGGAAGTTCAGGCGGCGGAGCACTATAAGGACATGGCCAAGCAATTCGCCAAAAATATCACCCGCGAGCAACTCATGCCGCCGATGCAAGAATTGGTGGCAGAGCGCTTCGCCGAACTGGGGTTCCCGCTTAAACCGGGCGAAGATGTCATGATCGCTAAACTCATGGCGTATGTGGTAGAGCGCGCATTCGAACAAGAAGCGGGTTTCCGCCTAGAAAAATCGCATTGGTACGTGCGATTAACGCGCCTGCTGGCCACAGACGAAACCATCCTAGACGATCTCTATAGCGTATTGAGCTATTTGTTTACGGCTATAGTGGCCGATAGCATCAATCTTGGGTTGTATATCGTGCGCGTGAACTTGAAATTACAGGAAGATACTGCTCAAGAAAAGTATGCGACAGAAGTCTTTGCCGCGCTGACCCAACAAAGCCCATTAACGCCGCGCCATGCATACTTGCCATTTGTCATGGCGGGTATCACCCTGAATCTGATGATGCGCCTACCCAGCGAGAACGTCCACCAGAATATTTACGCTATTGAAGAAGCGCTGGCCCAACGCAAGTCTGAAGATGCGGCATTCAATGAGACAGCAGCCTGGGCCGAGCGGCTTGTGCAACGGGCGATGGAAGCCCTGCGCCAACTGCTATGAGGTTTCTATAACAACACTTAGGTAGCGTCTACAATTTTCTGATGATTGGCGGCTATACTATGCTTAAGGTTGAATAACGATATTTTGCGACACTGCACTTTGCCGCCTCTGTTGCATTCATCCAACACCCCGCAAAGTGACAACATGACCCAAAGTAGGCATCAACGAGGTAAGAAGTAACCAATCATGATGCGATTTGAGAGATTTACAGAACGGGCCCAGGATGCTGCGGCGCGCGCTTACGAGATTCTGCAACGCTACGGCCATAATCAGGTCGATACCGAGCATATTCTGCTGGCTCTGGTCGAGCAACCAGATGGCGTTATCCCTCAGATTCTGGAAAAGCTCAACATTAATGTCGATACCATCCGCTATCGTGTGGATGAATTACTGAAAGCCACCCCGCGTGCAGGGGTCTATGATGGTGCTGGGACGGGGCAAGTCTTCATTACGCCCCGCGTGAAGCGCATTATTGACTTGGCTAACGAAGAAGCCAACCGCTTCAAAGATGAATACATCTCCACCGAGCACATGTTCATGGCCATTTTGGCCGAAAAGCATACGGCTGTCGCGCGCATGTTGGCCGAGATGGGCATCACGCGCGAAAAAGTGGAAGCCGTGGTGCATGATATTCGCGGTGGCCAGCGCGTCACCGATCCCATGGCGGAAAGCCGCTATCGGATGCTGGAAAAATTCTCGCGTGACCTGACGGTTATGGCCCGCGAAGGCAAAATCGACCCAGTTATCGGGCGCGATAACGAAATCCTGCGCGTGATCCAAATCCTGAGCCGCCGCACCAAAAATAATCCGGTGCTCATCGGCGAGGCGGGCGTTGGTAAAACCGCCATTGCCGAAGGCTTGGCCCAGAAAATCGCTGATGAAGACGTGCCCGAAATCTTGCTGGGCAAATCTGTGGTGAGCTTAGACTTAAGCGGGATGGTCGCGGGGAGTCGTTTTCGGGGCGAATTTGAAGAACGCCTGAAAGCTACCATCGAAGAAATTCAACGTAGCGCGGGCGAAATCATCCTATTTATCGATGAATTGCATCAGGTCGTTGGCGCGGGTGCCGCCTCTGGTGCCATGGACGCTAGTAACATGATGAAACCCGCTCTAGCGCGTGGCGAACTCAATGCCATTGGTGCGACCACGCTAGACGAATATCGCAAATTCATCGAGGCCGACGCCGCGTTAGATCGTCGTTTTGCGCCGGTGTATGTGGATGAGCCGAATATCGAAGAAACGATCCAGATGCTACACGGGCTAAAGTCGCGCTACGAAGCACATCATAAGGTCACGTTTAGCGATGCCTCCTTAGAAGCAGCCGCTAAGCTGAGCCATCGGTACATTAGTGACCGCAAGTTGCCCGATAAAGCCATTGATCTGATGGACGAAGCAGCGGCCAAACTGCGTGTGGCGCTCTATTCCATGCCCACAACGCTCAAGGAAATGAAGCAAGAGATAGACATGCTGGCCGAGCAGATGGAAATCGCCGGGGTTCAGCAAGAATACGAGCGCGCGGCGAACTTGAAAATGCAGTTGGCCCGCCTGGAAGATGAATATGAGGCGGCCCTGGGCGACTGGAAAGCCGAAAAATCGCTGGATGAAGTCGTCGAAGAAACCGATATTGCTGAAGTGCTGGCATCCTGGACGGGCATTCCCGTGTTCCAACTGATGGAAGACGAAGCGCATCGCTTGCTGCGCATGGAAGAAATCTTGACCGAGCGGATTATCGGGCAAGAAGAAGCCATCAACGTGTTGGCCGATGCGATCCGGCGGGCGCGTTCGGGCCTGAAAGACCCGCGCCGTCCGATTGGCTCGTTCGTCTTTTTGGGCAGTAGCGGGGTCGGCAAGACCGAGTTGGCCCGAGCGTTGGCTGAATTCTTGTTTGATGACGAAGACGCGCTGGTGCGCATCGACATGAGCGAGTATCGCGAACAGCACGCGGTCAGTCGCTTGTTTGGTGCGCCGCCTGGCTATGTGGGCTACGACGAAGGCGGTCAATTGACCGAAGCCGTACGGCGGCGTCCCTTCCGCGTGATCTTGTTTGACGAGGTCGAAAAAGCGCATCCCGAAGTCTGGAATAGCTTGCTACAAGTGCTGGACGATGGCCATCTAACTGACGGTCAGGGGCGGCGCGTGGACTTCCGCAATACGGTCATCATCATGACCAGCAATCTGGGGACTGAATTCGTGCGGCGCGGCGGTGCGCTGGGCTTCTTGGACAAAACCGATACCGAAATCGTGGATGAGAAGAAAATTCAGCGCGCCATGGAAGATACCTTCCGACCAGAGTTCTTAAACCGGATTGACGAAATCATCATCTTCAAGACCTTGCGATTGGAAGATGTAGAGTATATTGTGGATTTGCAAATGCAGGACATCGCGTCCCGCTTGGGTGAGCAGGGCTTGGTCGTGGAAATGACCGATGCCGCGCGCGCCTGGCTGGCTGCCGAAGGCTACGATCCGCAGTTCGGCGCTCGGCCCCTGAAGCGGACTTTGCAGCGCTTCGTGGAAAGCCCCTTGAGCGTGCGCTTGCTGAAGGGTGAATTCCAACGTGGCGATATTGTCCGGCTCGATGTACAAGACGAACAATTGTGGTTTGAGCGCATCGAAGGCAGTAGCTATAGCTTGCCAGACGATCAACACAAAATCGAACCGGATTACCACGAGCAGCACGACGAAGAATAATCCGGCAGCGGGTTAAACAACATTCCGATAGCGCCTCCGGCTGGCGAGGGGGCGCTATTTTGATTCGGGCAAGCGGTGCGCGTCCGTTTCTTCGATCAACAAGCGCAGCCAATCCATAAATGGCGTGCCGCCCGTGCCGACCGGATTATCGGTTTTGTTGAAAATATACGTTTTGGCGTAGCTCAGATGCGCGCGCCGAAAGGCCAACAGGGCATCAATGCAGGTGTTGTAAGCATCGCGCAAAGTCGCTGTCTGGTGCGCGGCCTCGCGAATGGCGGATGTGCGCACGACATCAATAAAGGCGCGATGCGGAGCAGGCATATGGGCCTTCATTGCATTGAGATGCACCATCAGCCCGGTTTGCTGATGCTGAATCCCCAGCGCGTTATAGATAGCTGGGATGATGGAACTCTGCGCACCCGAGCCGCCGTTCAGGGTTTGCGCGGCGCCGCCATACGCCGCGACGCCTTCGAAAACGACATCTTGAAAGCCGAACATATGCGGACGGACATGCTGCCAATAGACATCTGGGTCGCAACCTTCCGGCATCCGGTGAAATGCGCGCCGCATGGCGCTTAAACTCTCGGCTAGGTGGTTTAAGCAGCTTTCCAGATCATCCCAAGCGTGGTTTTCTGCGGCGGCGATAGCGGCGGGCAGTTGCCATATCGCCAGGGCCGCTGCGGCCTCCACACCCACATGCACCAGCGCAAACCAGGCTTCATCCGGCCTCTGGCCAAAGGTCTGCAATGCCGCCAGGTTATCTACGGTTAACGCGCCACACGGGTCAACCCGGCGCCAGTTATGCAATACGAGCGTCGTGTAAGACAAAATAGGCGGGCGCTGAAGGCGCTGCGCTAGTTCATAAAACGGCACCGCAACGCCTGCCGGAAGCACTTTCCACCCCAAGCCGTGGATTGCCGCGCTGGCCAAATAGGCATAGAGCATAAATAGGCGCTCTAACGTGGCGCTTTGCGTGATTCCTGATACGACATCAAAACTGGGCAAGCGCTGCAAAGCATGTGCCAAAGCGGTGTGGTCATGTGCCATCCAATTGGGCAACAACTCCGCGAGTGCTTCCATCGTCGTCATAGCCTCGGCAGACAAGGCCGGGTCACCATCTGATAAATGCACCAGGGGGTCTGGATGAGGCAAAAACCCTCTATCGGGAAAGATATGGTACGTGGCCTGAAGATTCATCACATCCGACATGGATACATCACTCCTGCATAATTGGGGCGCTAGTATTGTAACAGGCGCGGTGGATGCTGCGCATACGAGGGTAAGCTGTTTTGCTCCCCCCAAAACTCGAGTACAATCGAACAGACAGACTTAATCAATTCGTATGTTTATAACGAGAGCCGTTATGCGTCGTATTTCTCAGGTTATGGTATTGTTTTTGCCGCTTTTGGCAATCAGCGTTTCGCTGATCGCGTTGTATTTCACGTATATCGAACGCCGCGATGCGCGTTTAGTGGTCGAAGCCGAAGGGCTAGATGAACCCGCGTATCAAGCCCTCATCGAACGCTCGACCCAAAACCTGATCCGCGCGGAAGATGCTGTCGCTGCTGCCGAATTGGTGCTGGGTTTTCTGGAAGGCGCTTCGATTCTGGCAGGCTTGCTGATTGTGGCCGTTGGCTTTTTGGGGCTTAGCAGCATCCACGACATCCGCGAAGATGTCGAAGAGATCAAGCAAGACCTCATCAAACGCCTGGAACAAGCCGAACAGCAATCTTTGGAACGCCTGCAGCGGGCCGAGCAAGAATTTATCACCCGTACCGAACAGGTGGCCAAGCTCGAAAAAGAACTCGAAGACACTTACTCGCGAGGCCAACACCGCATTAACGAACAAATTGAAGCAGCCACTCGCCAAGCCGAAAACGCCTTCGAGGCGCTGTCTCACCATGTATTGGCCCAGCGCTTAGCGCGGGATAACAATATTGATGCGGCGATACAATCTTGCCGCGAATCCCACAAGCTAGACGCTAACAACGTCCCGAATAATTATCTGCTGGGTACGCTATTGATCCGCAAAGACCAACTCGACGAAGCAATCCAGCATCTGACCCAGGCTTTTCGGATTGATGGCGAAGATGGCGACTCCATCGCGCCCGTGAAAGCCGCGTTGGGCTTGGCGGTACGCAAGAAGGGCGATAAGGTTATAGATACGCTGGAACGCAACCATATCTACAACCTGGCGGAAAATTATCTATTAGAAGCCATGCAGCAAGACCCGCATCTGCTGAACGAGGAAAAAGAGTCCTATTTCGGCGTGCTCGGCAGTCTGTATCGGCGTCAAGGCCGGGTCGCGGATGCTATCGCAGCCTATCGGCGTGCCGCGCAGATGACGCCGCGCCGCTCGTACCCCGAGATCAACTTGGCGATGCTGTATCTGGCGCAGGGCGACCCAGAACAGTTCCGGCGGCATCGCGACATGGCGTATATTAAAGCCGATCGGCGTTTGCAAGATACCCCCGAGGATTACTGGGCCAAATATGATGTAGCGCTGGCCACTTTGCTCAACGAAGAACCGGATGAAGCCGCGCGGTTGTTCGATGAGGCCCTAGAATTGACCCCCGATATTTCGACGCTGGATAGCGTCCTGGCGCGTATTGAGTATGTGCGCGGCCTGAGCATTGAAGCCGCTCAGGTGGACGCCATGATTCAAAAATTTCAGGACGCCCGGCAGCGTTTTTTAGCTAGCTCTTGACAAAACTGAACACATGTTCCAAAATGATGTGAGGATTGAAAGCGAGGATACAACATGTTTATGGAAATTATCTTGGTCGGTAACGTTGGGCGTACACCCGAATTGCGCTTTACGAATTCCGGGCAAGCCGTGTGCGATTTTTCGTTAGCCGTTAATCGCCGTTATCGCAGTGGCGACCGAGATGTGGATGAAACCACTTGGTTTCGTGTAACGGTGTGGGGCAAGCAAGCCGAAATCGTGAATCAATATATCAGCAAAGGGCGGCAAGTGCTGGTCATTGCCGACCGTATTCAGGCGAGTGCCTATCTAGCACGCGATAATAATGAACCGCGTGCGTCCTTAGAAGTCACCGCCCGCCAGGTGCGCTTTTTGGGTGGCCGGGGCGATGGCGATAGTTCTGGCGGTGGCGGTTACAGTGGTGGCGGCTACGAGGAAGAAGATTATAACGCGCCGAATGTCGATGACATCCCGTTTTAGGGGCGGGGTATGGTTTTCGCGGGGCCAATGACTAATCCACTACTTTAGCAGGGAACACAATCCTGGGCTTGTCACTGCCCCGGCGTTCGTTTTTTGTTTTGAGCACACCTATTGAATAGAGAGGACGCATCATCATGACTAACCGACCACAGCGTAAGCGGATTCATATTGAAATTCCGGCCAATTTGCAAGCAGCCTATTCCAATTTAGTCCTGATAGGCCAAACGGGCACGGAATTCTTTTTGAATTTTTCCCAACTTGCGCCGGGGGTCAACAAATCGCAGGTGCACACACGCATCGTGATGTCGCCGACGCATGCCAAACTGCTTCATCGTGCCCTGGGGGAAAACCTGGCGCATTACGAAACCCAGCATGGTGAAATACAGGTGCCCCAATCATTGGCCGATCAACTATTTGGGAATCTTAAAATGCCGGGGTCTGACGCCGATTCAGAAAATGGCGAATCGGAAAATGGATAAACTTACCGAAGTCAGTGAACGTGTGCATGCGTTTTTTGCGCGGCAAAATGAGGTGCGCGAGCGGGCGATTAATTTATCCCGCCATTTAACCCGCCAATGCGCGAATGCCATCCGCGCGGTTCATCGGGCCGAGTGGGACATCACCGCCGCGCGCCTGCAAGACATTCGCCAGGCCGCCGATGAGATCATACACCTGCTAGCAGATTATCCCGATTTATACTACGCAGGTTATACGCAGGACGCGCTTAAGGAATATGTCGAGGCGTTCTTGACCCATGCGCTTGTCCGGGATGAACCACTCCCTACGCCTGAAGACTTGGGGGTGATCCCTAGCACGTATATCAATGGCCTGGCAGAGGCCGCTACGGAACTACGCCGCTCGATTCTGGATGAAATCCGCCGGGGGAATCCGCAGAATGCGGAGCGTCTGCTGGATGCCATGGACGCCATCTATACGAGCCTAATTACCATGGATTTTCCTGAAGCCGTTACGGCTGGCCTACGGCGCCGCACAGATACGGTCCGCAGTGTATTAGAGCGTACGCGCGGAGACCTGACCATGAGCATCAGCCAACAACGCTTGGAAAAAGCGGTGCAAGAATTATCCGGCAAGCTTAACCATAATATCCCCTAGCCTGGATGAGCCAGTGATGATTACTGCCAGTGAGATTGCACGTTACCTCTTTTGTGCACGCGCGCTAACCTATGATTGGCGTGCGCCGCGCATAACAAGCTTTCGGCGCCAACTCCGTTTGTTGCTGGCACCCTGGCAGGGGGTATTGTTCTTCCTCTTTCTGATCTTCTTGGGCTGGTGGGGTGGGCTGGATGTTTTATTCGCCGCCTTGGTTATAAGTAGCGTTTTAATGGTGACAGCCTCCGCTAGTGTATGGCTCTTAAGCCGCCCCCCACAACAATTGCCCTATCGTGACCAACTCGCTAAACGCAATCGGCGCGTACTTGTGGCGCCCAGTTTTGGGCTGGTGGGCCGCCCGGATTATATTTTATATACCGATAAATCGGCGATTCCGATCCTGACGAAACAGGTCAGCGTGTCGGAGGGCCCGCACCAAGCCCATACCTTACAAGTGATCGCCTATTGCGTTTTGGTGAGCGAAACCCAAGAGGTCTACCCACCCTTTGGCATTATCCGCTACGGAGATGGGCGCACATTCGAAATAGATTTTGACGAAGATGCCGTGGAAATCTTGTCGAATCTGATGGATGAAATCGAGCAATTACGCGGCGAATCCCTGGCGGACATCAACCATGATGAACGCGCACGCTGCTATGCCTGCCGCTACCACAATCGCTGCCCACAAAGCTTGTTCTAAGCCGCTAGCGCCATGAAAAAAACGATAATTCTGGTAAAATGTTGAAAAACGTGCCATAAGAGGGCCTCATCATGCCAACCGCCCCTTGTTTTTATCTCTCGGATAGCCAACGCCAAAATGTCCAGGTTAATCTCCATGCCTTTCCATTTACCATTGGGCGGGCGCGCGAGTGTAACCTGGTTATTGACTCCCCCGATGTATCGCGCTTGCATGCCCAATTTGAATTTGACCATCAACAGGTCTACATCACCGACTTGGGCAGCACAAACGGCACGTTCTTGAACAATCATCCGCTGGACGCCCATAAGCCGCTGCGTTTGCGGGCCGGGGATGAAATCAATATTGGGAATGTCGCCCACCTCTATTTTGATGACCCCGCAACCACCGCGCAGGTCTCCGAGGTGCGCTTACCGACACCCGGCTTGTATCTGGATGATATGGCCGCGCAGGTGTTTGTCATCGGCCAACCACTTGATCCGCCGCTGAGCCCCAGCCAATTTTCGTTGTTATCGTTGCTATACCATAACGAAGATGCCGTGGTCACACGTGAGGAAGTGCGCCGCTATGTGTGGGGCACGGATACAGACGTTAACGACCAGACCATTGACGCCTTGGTAAGTCGTTTGCGCAAACGCTTGACGGAAGTAGATGATAGTCATGAATACATTATTACCCGGCGCGGTTTTGGCTTGATGTTCCGTAATCGGCGCGACATAGTGGGGTAAGCGTGGCCTGAAGACCCTGTGCGCGTCATGTTAAGCGCGCGATCATCCCGTACAATAGCCATGTAATCGTGACTGCAAATTTCTCCCCGTACATAATCAGTCATTGAATTGCTCCCCCGAAAGTTAACGACGCGCGCCCCTCAGGGGCGTGTTTCGTTTTGGTCGGGGCGGATGATATAATACACGCCATGACAGTTCTATCGGCACAGAGCATCGCAAAACGTTTTGGCGATGATGAAATTTTCTTCGATATCAGCGTCAGTATCCCGCCCCAGGCCAAACTCGCGCTGGTCGGGCCGAATGGGGCCGGTAAAAGCACGTTGCTGAAGGTGTTGATCGGCCAGGAACCGCCCAGCGAAGGCACCATCGCCCGCGCCAAAGATACGCGCATCGGATATTTGCCCCAAAACGCCAGCTTGGATGGCGCTCATAGTGTATATGACGAAATGCTGACCGCTTTCGCGGATTTGCGCGCTCAGGAAGAACGGCTAAAAGCCTTCGAAGCGCAATTAGACAGCGCCGACGAAGACATGCTCATCAAATACGGCGAAATGCAAGAGGCGTTCGAACAAGCCGGGGGCTACACCTACGAAATTCATATCGAGCAAGTTTTGCATGGGCTGGGTTTTCCGCCGGAAATGTATGACCGGCCCCTCGATGCCCTATCTGGCGGCCAGAAAACGCGCGCATTGCTCGGGCGCCTGCTGCTAGAAAAACCCGATTTGCTAGCCCTGGACGAGCCAACCAATCACCTGGATATTCAAACCATCGAATGGTTAGAAAATTACCTGCGCAACTTTCCCGGCGCTATTTTGATGGTTTCGCATGACCGCTATTTTATGGACAGCGTCGTGTCATTAATCTGGGAACTCGACTGGGGCGAAATCGAGGTTTATTCCGGCAATTACAGTCATTATCTGCAACAGCGGGCCGAACGACACGAACGCCGCCAGAAAGAATATGAAGCCCAACAAGCCTACATCCAAAAAGAGCAGGACTACATCCAGAAACATATCGCCAGCCAGAACACCGCCCAGGCCAAAGGCCGTCGCCGCCGTTTAGAACGGCTGATGAGCGGCACTGACCGCCATGGCCGCGCGGTCGAAAATCCCTGGCTGAAGAAACCACCCCGCGCCCGCCAGACGTTGCACGTTAAGCTGAAATCGACCGGGCGCACAGGGGATCATGTTTTGCGCACGCAGCGCTTACAGGTCGGCTACAATCGAACGCTTTTCGAAGCCCCGGATGTGTTGTTGCTACGCGGCGAAATCGCCGCGATTATTGGTGCGAACGGCGTCGGCAAAAGCACGTTTATCAAAACGCTGCTCGGGCGCTTGGAACCCCTCGGTGGGGCGATCCAGTGGGGTGCCCAAGTGGACATCGGCTATTTTGCCCAGGCGCATGAAGACCTGGACGAGAGTAAGTCCCTGCTCGATGAACTGCTGAGTGTGCGTAATCTGCCGATTAGCGAAGCGCGTAGTTATCTGGCCCAATATCTTTTTCATGGGGACGATGTCTTTCGCCCGGTCAGCACGCTCTCGGGGGGTGAGCGGGGACGGCTGGCGTTAGCTAAACTAGCGCTAGATGGCGCAAATGTCTTATTGCTGGACGAGCCCACCAACCATCTGGATATTCCTTCGCAAGAGATTTTGCAGGATGTCTTAGCCTCGTTCGAGGGCACCGTGTTGCTGATTAGCCATGATCGCTATTTAATCAATGCGCTAGCGTCGCAGATATGGCACATCACGCCGGGGAAAATGCGCGTCTTCGAAGGTTCGTATGCCGAGTATCAGGCGGCCTTACGCGCCGAAGCCGCGCCCCCCATGCCCGAACAGGCCTCTTCAAAAAATAAGGCCCCGGCCAAAACCAGCCCCAAAAAACACGGCCTGAACCCATACCAGCGCGAGAAGCGCATCGCGGAACTAGAAAGCTTGATTCATAGCCTGGAAGATGATTTGCATAGCATCACAAATGCGTTGGCTGACGCTAGCGAGCAGGGGAATGTCGGCGAAGTGGCGCGCCTGGGGGAAAACTACAGCGACACAGAAACGCGCCTGAATGATGCCATGGAAGAATGGGTCATGCTCTCGGAAGATTAATCATCTTCCTCTAGGCTCATACCAGGCCGCATGGCTTTTTTGACGGAGGCGATAAAACTTGGCGAAACAGCCTCGCGCGGTTCATCTGGTGTGCCAGGTTGGGGCGTGCCTTGGTGGGCGTAATCCGCATTCACCAAGGTTTGAACCTGCTGCAAGAGCGTATACAGATGTTGTAGCGCTTCGGTGTTCTGAGCGTGCAACATATTCAGGATGTCGTGCAGTTCGACATTTTCCGTTTTAGGTGGGTTGCTTTGGGCCATGGTGAGCAGCGCCGCAACGATGATCTTTTGCAGATTCCAGCCCGAATATTGCCAGGCTTCGAGCAATTCTAGCGCGCGTGCTTCATCGGGCTTATCGGGGTCTAACTGAAAATGAAAGGATATGCCGCTCATAACATGCCATGTGCTTTATAGAGTTTCCAGAGCTTGAGGCCGCCACGAACATTGGCCAGATGATTCTCGTGTGAATTATCCGACAGGAGTACGCGCTGATGGCCTAACAACGGTTGTAAATGTCCGTACAGCATCGCCGAGCCGCCGCCTGTCAGAATGATGCTATCCCAAGGGAGTGGCCCCCCGGCGTGTTGCTGAAAGGTATCCCGGATGCGGTTCAGTAGCACGTTGGTGGCTTCGTTGACTTCTTGTTCGCATGGGTACTGTCGCCCCCCGCCATTGAAAACCCCCGTGCGGATCGCGTCGCGTACTCTATCGGGGGGTAACTGCGAAATGTCTTTGGTCGCCTCGCGATTATTAGCCCGGAAACTGCGTTCAAAGTCGCGCATGACATCTTGAATGCCCAACGTAACACTTTCGCTTAGCGAATAGTCAATATCGCCACCGGGGTTAACCGCCAGCCAGTCTGTGGTGTGGCCCCCGATGTCGATCACCAACGAACGCCCATCTCGGACGTCCGTCCGCCGATAGTACAAGCCATCCTCGGTGAGCAAAACATTCATCAAGCCGCCGACGGGTTCATCAAAGGTATTGCTGTAAGTCACGCGGAAGCACTGTTCATGGTTCCCCATGCGCACATGCCATTCAGAGACCGCCGCGCGCATCAGTTCTTCGCGATAGGCCACATCCCCCGGCGCATGGCTGCCAAACACCGCCACCTCGCATTTTTCGCTACCACCAGGGCAGCGCATACCAATAGTGCGAGCCAAAGCCGCCGCGACAAAAACGCCATAGTAATCGGCGGTATACCGAGCGGCGCCTGTCCGGCCTGTTAATGTCCCGTGTCGCTCGGCGCTCCTACCGACCACATACGGTTCCCCGTTGATGACCAGATAATCGTGGGGTGGGCCAGAAAAGCCAGAGCGCGACAGGATATTTTGATACTCTGTTTCGGTCAGGCGACGCAATGCATGCGGGAAACTGACTTCGTGTGTGTCTGTCTTCGCTTTAATGATGCTATTGCCCGCATCTAAAATCAGGGCATTTTCGGGTATGGTCATGGGGATAGAGACGCTTATTCTAACGAAAAGCCAACCTACCCTTTATGTTACTACGGACGCTACGTTTCGCCCACCCTGGTTTAATCCGCTGGCGCTTTCTGTTTGATTTGTATGGCCGTGTCGTATAGCTCGCGCGCATTGCGCAGGGCGTTCTCCGACACGCCGCCCAGCATTTCGGCCATTTCATGTACACGATGATCTTCTTCTAGCAGGCCCACCTCGGTGAGCGTGCGTTGATCGTGCGCTGCTTTGCTGACCTTGAAATGGCGGTCGGCAAAACCCGCGATCTGAGCCAGATGGGTGACCACCATCACCTGATGGTTGTGCGAGAGCCCCCATAGTTTTTGCCCAACGGTGATGCCCAGCCGCCCGCCAATCCCCTGGTCGATTTCGTCAAAGATCAACGAGGGTGTTTGGTCGGCTTTAGAGAGCACCGTCTTCAGGGCTAACATAATGCGCGCGGTTTCGCCGCCGCTAGCAACCTGGGCCAGAGGGCGTAGCGGTTCGCCAGGATTGGCGGAGAGCATAAACGCCAGTCGATCAATCCCGGTCATGTCGAAGGCCAGGCGTTCGCCCTCCACGAAACAACCTTCGGGGTCTTCTTCTTGAGTCATGGCTACTTCGAAGCGTGCGCCCTCCATGCGCAAGTGTTTGAGTTCGCCTTCCACCGCTTCGGAGAGCTTGCGCCCAAATCGGCGGCGCCCCTTACTCAGATTTTGGGCCAGGTCGCCGATGGCGTACAAAAGCTCTTGCGCTTCGGCCATCAGGGCTTCGATACGCTCTTCGCCCAACTCAATATCATCTAGCTCTTTCTGAGCATTTTCTGCGCGCGACAAAATCAGCTTGATGGAATTGCCATATTTGCGCTTTAGGCGGCTGATAACTTCTAAGCGTTCTTCGACTTCGTTTAAGCGCTGGGGCGAGACCTCGATGGCCTCGCGATAACGCCGGATGTTATCCGCCAGTTCTTCGGCCTGCACGGCGAGTTCTTCCGCCAGCGTTTGGTCATCTTCCAGGCTATCATCCAAGGCCGCCAGGCGATCTAGCGCGATCTGTACGCGGTTAAGCGCGTTCAAGCCCGAATTGCCGAATTCATCTTCGCCATACAGCGCGTTATAGGCATCGTCACACAGTTCGGCTAGCTTTTCGCTATTGGCCAGCCGATTGCGTTCTTCGCGCAGGGTTTCTTCTTCGCCATCTTGCAAGCGCGCGGCGTTGATTTCCTCGATCTGGAACTTCAGCATATCGATACGCTGTTCGCGCTCGCGGTCATCTTGTTGTAACGAGCGGATAGTCTGGCGCACGGCATTGAGTTTGCGTACCAACTCGGCCAGGGCCTCGCGCGGTTCTTCCAGGTCGGCATAGCGATCCAGCAGATAGAGATGCGTTTTGGGCTCCAAGAGCGATAGATGATCCGTTTGGCCGTGAATGTCGATTAATAAACCGCTGACTTCACGGTATACCGCTAATTTGCAAGTGCTATCGTTCACCCGTGCCGAGGAGCGCCCGCTTTCGCGGATTTCGCGCGTCAAGGTAATGGTTTCTAATGAGGGTATCGCAATATCGTTACGTTCCAGCAACGACCGTATCTCGGAACGTAGCTTTGGGGGTACACGGAACATGAGCATCACGGTTGCGCGGTCGGCCCCGGCGCGAATCAGGCTCGAATCCGAACGCCCCCCTAGCGCAAAGTCAACCGCATCAATCAGGATGGATTTCCCGGCGCCCGTTTCGCCTGTGATGACATTGAAGCCATTGTCGAATTGCAAGGTGACGGCTTCGATAATGGCAAAGTTCTTGATCTGTAATTCGATCAACATGTGTACAACCTTTTGGTCTCTACAATCGGATTCCCATCTGAAAGCGTGCATTTACGGTGGTAAAAACGATCAGCGCGTAAATAATGAGCGTAAGGGGGGGCGAGAGAAAAAAGAGAATGATGGAGGAAAAAATTAACCCGATGGTGATGACTTGCGAGATGTAGCGCCCTCGTTTTTTCTGGATGGCCTGGCGGATGATCTCGCTAATGACCCCGGCTGCCGATGTGGCCACAAAAAACAAGATAATGAGCCCCAGAAAGCCAGGCAAAAAGAAGCCGATGCGCGTCACGAAAAACCCGATAAACAAATTCGCGAAGAACGCCGTGACCCCCGCCACGATATAATCGCCCGTTTCCATGTCAAAAAAGCGGTCTTGTTGTTCGCGGGCGGCTTCGCGGCTGATGTACCCCACTGGGGTTTTGACGGAGCATTTTTTGCAGATGGGCACGCTCGTTCGATAGCAACGCAAGCCCGTGCTCCCTGGGCAATCGCGAATGCTGCAAAAAACGGTGCCGTCTTCGGCTTCTTGATAAATACGCTTTTGGCGAATTTCGGCGGCAAGCTGTTCGTAATCGGTCATGATTCCTTTGTTCGTTCTTATTCTTCCGAGTCTGGTTCGTGGGGTGGGGTGTTGGTGGCAAAACGCGGTTCGATGCGTTCCATTAGCGAACGGTAGAAATAGTTGCGATCTTGCAAGCGGATAAAACGGCTACGATTTGGGCTTACCTGCACATGGACTTCATCATGATCGGTCAGTGTCGCGGTAATTCGCCCGTCAATTGTAACGACCGTTTCAGCGCGCGTTTTGGGCGAAATAATCAGCTTGACGGTGACCCCCTGCGCCAGCACAACTGGGCGTTCCATGCTGAAATGCGGTGCTACGGGCACCATCAAGATATTGTCTAATTCAGGGGGCAAGATCGGCCCCCCGGCAGCTAGAGCATAGGCGGTTGACCCGGTCGCAGTGGCGACGATCAGACCATCGGCATGGTAATTCGTTGCCCATTGGCCGTCAATATACGCGCTCAAGTAGACCGTTTTGGCCTGGGCGCCTCGGCTGATGACCACATCATTCAGGGCGTCTTCGCTAAGAATACACGTACCATCACGATGGATTTCGCCCTGAATCATCAATCGGCTTTCGACCCAATAGCGGCCTTCGAGCAAGGCACCCAGGCAAGTCGGCCATTTATCGGGCCGTGCTTCGGTCAGAAAACCGAGATAGCCCATATTGACCCCAAAAACGGGCACGTGATGCGGCGCACACAGGCGCGAGACGTGCAACACGGCGCCATCCCCGCCGATGCTAACGACCATATCGCTGCCGGGGATGAGGTCTTGCGTATCATCTTCGGTCCATTGCGCCCGTTGCCACACATCAACCCCTTGCGCGCGCGCCGCAGTCGCTAATTCATCAGCGATTTGGGCGGTTTCGGGGCGGGTGGGATGTGCCAAAAAACCGATGCGTGTGATAGGTTTCGATTCGTGTGTCATAGAACGGAATTATAACAGGTTCTCATCGTGAACAAAAGTTCTAAGTTGAAACCCGGGCAATACATTCGATTTCGACCAACGCCCCCGCTGGCAATTGCAAGCCACCAAATGCCGCTCGGGCGGGCGGATCATGCTGGAAGACTTCCGCGTACAGCGCGTTAACGGCTTTGTAATCGTCAATACTTTGTAGAAACACGGTCGTCTTGACCACATCAGCGGGTGTGGCCCCCGCCGCCGCCAGCACAGCCCGCAGATTGCTGAGCACCTGGCGTGTTTGGGCTTCTAGGCCACCTTCTACCAATTGCATCGTCTGCGGGTCTAGGCCAATTTGACCCGAAACAAACACAAAACGCCCCTCTGCCAGAACGCCTTGCGAATACGGCCCGATGGCCTGCGGTGCGTCGTTCGTTTGGATGACCTGACGTGTCATGATGTTCGTCTTTCTGGTAGGTGTGTGTGTATGGGCAACATCTTACGGCATCCGACAAGTTGGCACAAGCAAAAGGGCCGAGCAAATGCACCCGGCCCCAAACTTGTGCTGCGCGCGGCAACTATTCGGCGGCGGGTGGCAGCAAAACGCCGTTGATGACGTGAATAACGCCATTGCTGGCGACGATGTCGGTATCCACAACCTGCGCAGCTTCGCCGTTGATGAATACGCCATCATCATTGGCAGTAATGCTGATGGTCGCGCCGTTGAGCGTGGTCAGTTCCAGCGGATCGGACTCCGCCAGGCCGTCTACCACATCCCCAGAAAAGAATTCGCCTTCTACGACATGATAAAGCAAGATGTCGGCCAGGTCTTCACGCGCGAGCAAGTCTTCCGGCGTAACGCCCAATTCTTCTAACAAGGCACCGAACGCTTCATCCGTGGGCGCAAAAACGGTCAAATCGGCTTCGGGGTCGCTCAGCGCATCCACCAATTCGGCTTGGGTAACGGCGGCTAGCAGCGTGGTAAACTCAGCCGCGTCGCTCTCGGCGGCTTGGGCCACCGCGCCCGCAATCGCAGGGGGGGGCAGCAACACGGTATCGATGACGTGAATGACGCCATTCGCGGCGCCTACATCGGGGGTAATGACCGTGGCATCGTCCACCATCACGTTTTCGCCATCCAAGGTCACGTTCTGGCGTGCGCCGCTCAACGTTTCGGGATACAGCGCATTGGCATCGTTTAAGGCTTCGACAATGGCTTCAGATGACACACTACCCTCGACAACGTGGTACAGCAAAATATCGGCCAGGTCTTCACGCGCCAACAATTCTTCAGGGGTGGCGCCGAGTTCGGCTAACAAGGCTTCAAAGGCCGCGTCTGTGGGCGCAAAGACGGTCAAATCGGCTTCGGGGTCCGCTACGGCATCCACCAGATTCGCGGTCTGGAGGGCCTGTAACAAGATCGTGAACTGCGGTTCTTCGGCTTCGGTGGAAGCGACGACGACATCGGCAATGGTCGCGGTTTCTTCATCTTCCTGCGCGAAGGTCGGAACACTGGCGAGCATTAAGAGGGCCAGCAAGGTGATGAGCGTTATCAGTTTTCGCATGGGAGTTGTTCTTTCTGTCTATACATAATCTAGAGCGTACCGTTTGCATTGTATAGCACTGGGATAAGATGCGCGATAGATCTAGGTAAAGAGTGGCTTAGGCTTTTCCAGAAAAATAATTACCCCTCCCCATCCCCCTCCCCGAATTCAGGGAGGGGCTATTATGCGCACGAGTAAGTTCTCCCCCTGAATTCGGGGGGAGCTAGAGGGGGGTAAAATCAAGACGGTATCCTTTTCGACAAAAGCAAGCGGCATAGTTAAATACTT
>DAOTVD010000326.1:0-5887 GCA_034437075.1 Anaerolineae bacterium | reverse complement strand
GACGGCGTCGGGGGATTAATCCCCAAGCCCAAAAAGCTCAGGCTACCCTCAATAAGCACCATCATGCCCACGGCAAACGTCCATAAGACAATATTGACGGCCAACACATTCGGCACGATATGGCTGCGAATGATATGCCAGCGGGTCGCGCCAATGGAAACCGAGGCTTGGACGTACTCTAACTGGCGCACTTTCAGCGCCTGGGCGCGGGTCACGCGGGCCGGATAGACCCAACCGGCCAAAGATAGCAGCACGATGAGTACCGTAGGCGACGCGCCGACCGCTGCGATTACCGCCAGGGCCAGCACGAGAAACGGAAATGAAATCCACACATCCATCAAACCGACCAGCACACGATCCAAAACGCCGCCCATATAGCCCGCCAGCAGCCCGCAAGCCATCCCGGCTAGCGTCGAAATCGTGCTGGCGATGAGCGCTACTCGTAAAGAGACCTGCCCACCGTGCAACACCCGTGAGAAAATGTCGCGGCCCAAGTTATCGGTGCCCAGCGGGTGATCTAACGAACCGCCCTGCAACCAAAACGGCGGCGCGCTACGGTTGTATAAATCCATATCCGCAGTCGGGTGATAACTCGTTAGGTGCTCCGCAAATACGACGCTCAGCACGATAACCAGCAGCACCGTAGCCGCAAGCCAGCCGCTCGCATAGCGCCGGAACCAGCGCCGTAGCACAGGCCAGATCACAAGCGCGGGGCGGTCTTCAGCAGGGCGATAGAGCGGGGTAGGGCGTGAGATGGATTGAGTACTCATGAGTTAGGCCGTAATCCTTGGGTCAATGAGACGATACAAGAAGTTCGAAAAAGAATTGAGCAACACGACCGTCACAGCGATGACAAAGACAGTGGCCTGGACGACGGCATAATCACGATTGAAGATAGCGGTCACCATCTGCTCGCCGACACCACTGTATGAGAACAGCGTTTCAACGATGACGGAACCGCCGATAAGCAAAGATAAGTCGATGGTGATGAACGCCAGCACCGGGATCAGCGTATTTTTGAAGGCATGGCCAAAGAGCACACGCGGGCTCGATAGCCCTTTGGCGCGCGCAGTGGTCATGTAGGGCTCGGACATTTCTTCGATGAGACTACCCCGCACCAGGCGGATCAGCCGCGCGATATAAAACGCCGAAAGCGTGATCGCGGGCAACGCCAACCGCTTCACAGGGTCATCTTCCAGGTTCGAAATACTGCCCACCCACCCCAATTGCACGGAGAAGATCAGCAACAACACCAAGCCGAGCCAGAAGTTCGGGATGGCTTGTAGTACGCCTGCAAAGGTGTTTACGGCCATGCCATCCGCGCGCTTATGGAATAGTGCGGCGTAGATGCCCAATGGCACGCCAATGAGGATTGCCAGGGACAACGCGCTAAAACTGAGCAATAGCGTATTGGGGAAGCGCGCTAGCACCATGTCTAGTGCGGGTTTTTGGTAGCGGACTGAGTGCCCAAAATCCAGCATCAGGGCATCGCGCACGAAAATTCCGTATTGGACGTAAATTGGTTCGTTCAAGCCCATTTCTTCGCGCAATCCCTCCAGCACTTCGGGCGAAGCCGTATGGCCTGCCAATGTCGCTGCGGGATCGCCAGACAGTCGCTGCAAGAAAAAGAGGATTGTCAGAATGGCGAGCAAGATGAACGCCAATTGCAGCACAAACAATAAACTATTCTGAAAAAAGCGACATATGTTCACAAAAAGAAAATCCTATTGTAGTAGTGAGTCTGAACTACGTGAACAAGAAAAGAAATGCGCTAACCAAAAGTGTCGGTAGGGCGATGGCGAACTGCCGATGACGCGCGCGGGGTAGGATGCAGTGTCTGGTGTTTGCGCGCGGTGGTTGTGGTGTGTGATGGACGTTCGTCACATCGCCCGACATAATCGACTCTCTCTCTGATGTAGGACTTGGGCTCGGAATGGTGTGTTGTCGTCGATGCGAACCCGTTTAACTTCATGGCCAGGGCTACGATTTGAGTGTGTTGTGTAGTACATTTTGTGAACTACGCTGACTGTTTTTTGATTTCTGTTTGTAGTTCGTTTACTGCACTACATGGCCAAAAAATTGAAGTCCCTAAGAACCAATTGCCTTTTAGCTTAAGAAGCTGACCTAAGCTTAACCAGAGATAAGAGCCTATGATAGTGACGAAAAGCATCCCGCGGCCATGCAAGATGACATACATGGCAGATAGACTTGCTATAATCAGGATCATCAGCCTGACAATTTGATGAGAAAGTAACGAGGAAACGGATTATGGATCGCCAAACCGCCTGGGATATCGTCTGCGAATTTGTGCAAAACGAAAGCCTGCGGAACCACATGCAAGCCGTAGAGGTAGCCATGCGCGCCTATGCACACGCTTACGAAGAAGACGCTGATGCCTGGGGCTTGGTCGGTTTATTGCACGATTTTGATTGGGAAATTCACCCCACACTAGAACAACATCCGCAAGAAGGCGCGCCCCTCCTGCGTGAGCGCGGATTACCCGAAGAAGACATCCGCACCATCCTCAGCCACGCCCCCCATACAGGCATCCCGCGCGAAACCCGGCGCGATAAAGCCCTGTTTGCCGTGGATGAATTAACCGGGCTTATCACCGCCGTCGCGCTGGTGCGCCCCAGTAAAGATGTGCGCGATGTTAAGGTCAAAAGCATCAAAAAGAAGTGGAAAGATAAAGCTTTTGCGGCAGGCGTGAACCGCGAAGACATCGAGCAAGGTTGTGCGGAACTGGGCGTCGATGTCTGGGACTATCATGTGCCGCTAGTGCTGCAAGCTATGCAAGACAACGCCGCGCAACTTGGGCTTGATGGGCAAGCATGAGCGAGAATGCACCGCCCCCTGACCCCCGATTGGCCCAAACTTTGGCTTTTTCGGAACACGAGCTTATCAATAATCGGCGCGGGCTACTCACCAGCGCACAGCGGCTGCGCCTCGTGGCGGTCTACCGCCGGGCCGTTTTGCCTTGGGCACTCTTGGCGACCGTGCTAATCCTGGGGTGGGCCAGTAGTTTTTGGCTGGTGACTGCTGAATTTGCGCTGCTGTCTGGTCTAGTGGGCCTATTGCCCGTGATGCTCGCGTTACTATGGCAAGCCTCGCGCATCAACCGCCCCTTCGCGCAAGATGTAGAAGACGGTCGTGCGGCGCAAGTGATCGGCGAATGGATTCTCCACCCGAATACAGGACGATTGGTGCTGCGCGATGCGCAGTTCGGTGAACATATCTTATATCTGCCTGCCGATGCCCATACGATTTTTGCCGACGGCGTATTCTACCGGGTGTATTTTGCACCGCATACGCGCGTCGTGCTCGCGGCGGAACCAATTCGCGCGCCCTGATGGTGACATCCGCCGGACACGGTATACTTGACGCTAACTTTTTGCAGATGACGACATCCGTGTGACCGCATACATGACGAAAGTAAAGGCGCCTCATGAATATCCAACTCCATATTAATGACGAACTCAAGTCGATAGCCTGTTCCCCTGGCGAGTCGTTATTGCGCGTGTTGCGCCGCGAAGGATACTACAGCGTGCGCTATGGCAGTGACGATGGCGCCACCGGAGCGGCAGCCGTGCTGCTGGATGGCCAACTCGTTAACGCGGATACAATGCTTGCGGCTCAGGCTGCCGGGCACCACATCCAAACAATTGAACCCATGGCCAAAGGCATCCAGTTGCACCCTATCCAAGATGCGTTTGTGCGCACCGGGGCAATTCAATGTGGCTATTGCACGCCCGCTATGATGCTGGCCACCAAAGAACTGTTGGAGCACAACCCCGATCCTAGCGAGGCCGACGCCCGCGAGGCGCTCTCCGGCGTGTTGTGTCGGTGTACGGGGTATCTGAAGCCTGTGCAAGCCGTGCTCGAAGCAGCCGCCGTCCTGCGTGGCGAGCCCCCCACTGATGTAGATGTGAACGTCATCGACCCCTTAACCTTCATGCCCGAACATGACCCCGGCGATGACCCGCTGCCACCGCCAAGCATGGCCGCCGGTAATGGTGGCTCGAATCCGCAAACACGCACACGCACCTTACCCAAATTTATCTACGCGCCCCAAAAACCGGATATGCAAGTCGTGGGCAAGCCCGAACTCAAGGTCGATAGCCTGAAGCTGGCCAAGGGAAACGCCGCATTTGTGGATGATATGGAAATGCGCGGGATGCTGCATGCCAAGCTGCTGACCAGCCCGCACGCCCACGCGCGCATCCTGGAAATTGACGACAGCGAAGCGCGCGCCTTGCCGGGCGTGCATGCCGTATTGCATTGCTTCAACGTGCCGCGTGTCAAATATGCTTCCGGCGGGCAGAGTTACCCCAACCCCAAGCCCTACGACCAAGTCAGCTTCGATAACAAAGTACGCTATGTAGGCGACCGCGTCGCGGCGGTGGCTGCCGAATCGCTAGAAATCGCTGAAGAAGCGATCAAACGCATTCGGGTAACCTATGCGGTGCTCCCGGCGGTTTTCGATGCCGAAAAGGCCATTCAGGACGGCGCGCCCGTCATCCATGACGAAGATGACACCGAACATATCCACGACGCCGCACATAACATCAGCCATCATATTCAGGCCGAAGTCGGCAACGTGGAACAAGCCCTGCACGAGGCCGATCATTATTTTGAAAACACGTATTATGTTCATCAGGTGCAGCAAGCCCCCATCGAACCACATATCGCCATCAGTTGGTGGGATAGCGACGAACGCTTGGTGATCCGCACAAGTACACAGGTGCCGTTCCATACGCGGCGCATGGTCGCGCCTTTGCTGGGCTTGCCTGTTCGCCGCATTCGCGTGATCAAACCGCGTATCGGCGGCGGTTTTGGCGTCAAGCAAGAGATGCTCATCGAAGACATCGTCGGCCATTTGACCATCGCCACGGGGCGCCCCGTGCGGCTGGAATTCAACCGCCCTGAGGAATTTATCAGCAGCCGTACACGCCATCCGCAGAAAATCACGTTTCGCAGTGGCGTGAATAGCAACGGCAAACTCATGGCGCTGGATATGCACGTTTTGGGCGATACTGGCCCGTATGCTACGCATGGCTTAACCGTGCAAACAGTGACCGGGTTGCGCGGGCTGAGCACCTACAACGTGCCGAATATGCGCTTTGATTGCTCTGTGGTATACACGAACAAGCCCGTGCCTGGTGCGTATCGTGGTTACGGCGGGCCACAAGCCCTATTTGCCCTGGAAACGCACCTGGACGAAGTGGCCGCCGCCTTGGGGATGGATGTCATCGACTTCAAAGGCATGAATTATGTGCAAGTGGGCGACCCCCTGCCTATCGCGCCCTTACTGGGCGAAGGCGACGCCGAGAACGTCAGCGAAATCCCCGTGATTCTCTCCAGTGGGCTGGATGAATGCGTCGCGCAAGGCCGCGCGGCCATTGGCTGGGAACGGCGCTATGATCCGAACTGGGTTGCCCCACCCGACCGCCCGCACATCCGGCGCGGCATCGGGCTGGCGATCTGTATGCACGGCACAGCCATCCCTGGCCTGGATATGGGCGGTGCGAGTATCAAGATCAATGATGATGGGTCATTTAACGTGCTCGTGGGCGCGACTGACCTGGGCACGGGCTCCGATACGGTGCTCGCGCAGATGGCCGCCGAAATCCTGGGCACGCCGCTCGAAGACATCATCATTTATTCTTCCGACACGGATATGACCCCCTTCGACACGGGCGCTTATGCCAGTTCCACCACTTATATTTCGGGCATGTCGGTGAAGAACGCCGCCGAAGGCGTCGCCGAGCAGATCAAAGAACGGGCTGCGCTCATGCTCGACCTGGCTACTACGGATGGCATCAAGCTCCGCAATCGGCAAGCTGTCGCGCCAGATGGCCGTTCAGTCAGCCTGGAGAAAATCGCGCTG
>DAOTVD010000325.1:0-7608 GCA_034437075.1 Anaerolineae bacterium | reverse complement strand
CAGGCGCGCGAGCTTGCCCGTACCCAGCACCGGAATAGGCCGCGTGGGATGGCGCATTAGCCAGGCCAGGGCGATTTGATCCAACCCGGCACCGTTGTGCGTGTCGGCGACCTGTTGTAGCGCAGTTTGCACCCGCGCGGCTTGGTCGGTGTCCCCGCGAAAGATGCTGCCCCCCGCCAAGGGTGACCACACCATAGGCGTGATGTTGCGCGCTTGGCATTGGTCGAACGTGCCATCATGCAGGGGCGCCAAGTGCATCACGGAACATTCCACCTGATTGGTAATCAACGGAAAATCGAGCCGCGCTTGCAATAACTCGAACTGATGCGGCGTGAAGTTACTCACCCCCACCTGCCGCACTTTACCCTGAATCGTGAGCGTTGTTAGCGCGGCGGCGACCTCATCGGCAGCCATTAACGGATCGGGGCGATGGATCAAAAACAGATCAATGACATCCGTGCGCAAGTTCTTAAGCGACCGTTCCGCCGAACTGATGATATGCGTGCGGCTCGTATCATAATGCTTTACGCTGTTTTCGGGCCGGTTTTCACTGATAAGCATAATGTCGCATTTGGTGACGAGTTGCATCAGGCCGCGCAAACCCGGCTTTTTGGCTAGCGCAGCCCCAAAAATGGCCTCACAAGTGTAGCCGCCGTAAATGTCGGCATGGTCGAAGGTGGTGATGCCCATATTGATGGCGTGTTGCAGCCAACTGAGCAAGTCATCCAACGAGAGTTCCCATTGAGCTAAGTTCATCATGCCCGCCACGATGGGCGAGAATTTCAGGTCTTCGTGTAATTTCATCCCAAACGCTCCTAGCGGTTACCCGTGACCAAATCAAGGAAATCATAGGGATACACTTTGGGCATCTCGCTAATGGCGTTCAGTTTGGCCAGGTTTTCAGCGTCAATCTGCCAACCGACTGCGCCCAGATTACTTTCTAGCTGCGACATTTTGCGCGCGCCGATGATGGGCGAGGTAATGCCCGGGCGATGCAGCACCCAATTCAGCGCCACTTGCGCGGGTTCTTTGCCTTCGGCTTCAGCAACTTCTAGCAGCGCGTCGATAACATCCCAGGTGCGCTCGGTGGCGTAATTACTCCACCCTTCCGACCAGTTGTTTTCGTCTGCGATTTCGATGCGCGTGCCTTCGGGCGGCTTTTCCATGCCCCGGCGATACTTGCCCGTCAGCCAACCGCCGCGTAGGGGACTCCAGGGGATGATGCCGAGCCCTTCGTTCTGCGCAACGTCTAGCAATTCCCATTCCAGCGAGCGATCCAGCAGGTTATATAGCGGTTGCAAGCAGGCGAAGGCTTCCAGGCCCATTTGATGGCTTATATCCATGGCTTTTTGCAATTGCCAGCCCTTGAAGTTGCTAACGCCGATATAGCGGACTTTACCCGCCGTCACCAGGCTGTCGAGCGTGCGCAACGTTTCTTCGAGCGGCGTGCCAGGGTCCCAGGCATGGACTTGGTACAGGTCGATATAGTCCGTATTCAGGCGGCGCAAGCTCTGCTCGACCCCTTCCAGAATATGTTTGCGGCTCAGGCCGACCTCGTTATGCCCGTCGCCCATCGCAAAGCGCACTTTGGTAGCAATGATGAAATTTTCGCGTTTCTGGTTTTTCAGCCAACGCCCGGTAATTTCCTCTGATACGCCGCGCGTATACACATCGGCAGTGTCGATAAAATCGCCGCCCGCTTCCGCGAAGCGGTCGAGCATGGCATGGCTATCTTTTTCGTCCAATTCGCGGCCAAAGGTCATCGTTCCCAGGCACAGTTCACTCACTTTGAGGCCCGTACGGCCCATATAGCGATATTCCATAGTGTTGTTGTTCTCACTTTCTATCTTGAGGCGCTTATGATTTTAGACGCGCGCGAACCAGCGTTGCAAACGGCCCGGCAAAATCCGACCCAGGCGCGCGTTTTCTTCTGCGGTTAGGGGTTTTAATCCGGCCAAGAGCACCGGATAAAGTAACATGGCGATGCCCAGCGCCAGGATCGGCGCCATAGGCCACACCACAACCAACACGCCGAGCATCACACCCGATGCTAAGATCGGGCGCCATAGCGCGCCGATGTAATCAATCGCGCCGACATCACGCCGCAGCAACCAGTAAAATCCGACGAGCAATATCGCCTCGCTAAAAATCGTCGTCACAGCCGCCGCACGAAAGCCATATTGCGGGATGAAAATTAGATTCGTGATGATGTTGAAGCCGACCGCCACGATAAACGCCAGCGTGATCTGCCGTTGGCGGTCTAGCGCGATGAGCACGTATTGTGTCAGGCTGTTAATCCAGCCCAACGGAATCGACCAGATCATAATTTGTAACGCGATGCCGCCATCCGGCAGAAAGGCCGGGCCACCCAAGAAACCGATCAGGCCCGGCGCCATAAACGTCGTCGCGACGGCTACGGGCAGCGCCACCATCACCAATGCTTTGAAACCAAAGGCATAATTACGCCGCAGCGCGGCATGGTCTTCATGCGCCTGGCGCGAGAGCAAAGGCAACAGCGCCATGGTGAAAAAGGCAGGAATGATGTTCAGCGCGTCCAGCCATTTATAGGCCGTGCTGTATACGCCGACCACCTCCACCCCGCTGATAGGCTCCATCAGGACGATGTCAATCTTAAAAAAGATGGTTGCCAAGAAGTGATTCAGCATCAAAGGAAACGATTCGTAGAGCATGCTCAGCATCAACGGTGCGGACAAGACAGCGATGCCGCCCAGCGCAATTCGTCCGGTGCCACGTATCAAGGGCAAGGCCAGCCCGGTCATCAGCAACATGGTCACCAGATTCGTGATGATGCTGACGCCCGCCAGCCCGATCACACCCCAGCCTAGCAAGAGCGCGCCTAGCCCTAACGAAACCTTAAATAGGGTGCTGACTGTGGCCAGCGCGGCGGGATATTCGGCTTTTTCGAACGCATAAAACAGGGCACTTAGCCCGGTGCTGATGCTATTCGGAATCAGGCCGATGTACAGCAGCAAAATGGCAATCATGGCGGTTTCATCCAGCCCCGGCGAAACGGTCTGATTACGCAGGAACAAAAATCCGCCCAGCAGGGGCAACCCCAGCAACGCTAGCCCCAGGCGTAAGGCGGTTGTGTTGGCCAGATACCGTCCCGCGCTGGATGGGTCGCGCGCGACTTCGCGCGTCAGGAACGTGTTCAGGCCAAAATTGGTCAGAATATCGAACCAGCCAAAAATCACGATGGCATAATAGTAAATCCCCGCATCCGCTGGGCCTAGAATGCGCAACATGATAAACGCGAACGCGAAATCAATCCCCCGGTTGAACAGATTCAGCGCGATGGGCGCTACGCTATTTTTGACCACGCGCCGCGCGGCATCTTCCTCCGCCGCCGCGCTGATGAACGTCCGCCAGCCCCACACCAACGCCAGGAAGATCATCAGCATACCTGTGATGAACGACGTAAACGCGCCAAGCTGGAAGCTCTGCGGGCTGTAATCCCATCGCACCGACCAATCCCCGGCATCCAGGGCTACCGCGCGGAAGTTGCCCCCCACGCGCTGCACCTCGATCTCGCGTTCATCGGCGTCGGGATTATCCAATGGGCGCACGAAAGCGCGCCAGCCCGGCGCATACGTGTCGCTGAGGATGAGCCAGCCAGGCGCGGCCATTTCGATCTCGGTGATGACGGTCGAACCGCCGTATTCGGCCACGCGCGCGGGCGTTGGATCAGCGTCCGCGCGGGCAAATTCGCCAGCCTGCGAGATGCCTTCTGGCGGTAGAGCATAAGCGCGCGGCCAGGCGTCCAGATTTTCGTAAATGCGCACCCCGGCGAATTCTGCCGCCAGGGCCAGATTCACGGCGCTCAGATCATCAACCCCGAATTCTTCCTGCGGGCGGATAATCCAATCTGTGACGAAATAGCGCACGTTCAAGCGGTCGTATTCTGGCGCGAGCAACTGTGCTGGCTGGTCATAAAACACGGGATGGATGCGGTTGAAATCCAAGCCGGTTTGGGGGGCGATGCGCTCCATATAGCGCGCATATTGCAAGCTGAACAGGCTATCGTAGCCGCGCACATCTTGTAAGCCATAGCGCCAACCCGTGTTGGCAATCAACGGACGCTCGCCCCAGTCATACGCCTGGATGCGAAACGGCCCGGCGCCATCGGCTTGGCTGGTGGCTTGCTCCGCTTGCAACCAGGCCACCGCCGGGGGGGTGAATTCTAGCCAATTAGGATCAACACTGGGGTTAAAATCCCCGGTGGCCAGCCATAAATCCGCAAAAAGCACGGCGACGCCCAGCCCCAGCCAGACCGGAATCCCCCGCGCGTGCCAATCCCGGCGGCTAAGCCGGATCGCCAAGCCGGAGAGCAACAACACAGCGCCGAAAATCGCCACATTGCCGAACTGATAGCTATAGAACGCTTCAGCATTCGGGAAGGCATTCGCGGCCCCTGCTAGGCTGTTGTAGACTCGCTCGACGAATGCGCCGAAGACCGCATCATATAGCACGCGACTGACCAGCAATCCGACCAGGGTCAGGCCACCCAGCGCGATCCCTAGTTCGCCAGTACGTTTGATAAAGCCGTTTAGCCGTCCGGGTGGCTCGCGTTGTACCAACGCTTCGACCCCAAAGGCCGCCAGAACCGCCACCACAAACGTGATGAGATAGGCCCATCGAAATGGGGTATGCAATTGATCCACGCCAGGGAAAAGATAATACAGCACAGCATAAAAAGGCGTGCCAAAGGCAAACAGTAGCGCGAGGATGCCCAAAATGACCAGAATAAGCCGATAGGGTGGCGCTTGGGGACGTTTACCCAGCCAGGCCGCGCCTAGCCCAATGACCGCCAACAACAAGGGCAAAAGCCCAGCATACACCCCGCCTTCGACATAATTCTTGATGCCATAATCGGTGCTGAGTATCCGCGTTATTCGGCCATCAGCTTCGGCGCGCTGCCAGGCATGTTCGCGGGTTTCCCACTCGAACACGTCAAAATAGGTGTAATGGGTCGGGTTGCCGTATATGTCCGGTATCAGCCATTTGGCGATATGGCGCGGAGGCAGGGCAAAGCCTTGTACTTCGTCCAGCGTGGAGCGTTCTGTACGGAAACTATCGTCGGCGACTTCCAAAAATGGGATGAACTGCGCCGCGCCCAACCCAAACCCCAACGCAACCAGCACGAGCAGCAACACGCCACGTTGCAACAAGCTGTTCAGCCGATCCGCTTTTTGCAGCCAGGCTGCCACCAAGCGCAAAGCCGCATAAAGCGCCATTATGATGAGCGTATAATAGGTAATCTCGATATGCCCGGCTAGGAAAGCCATCCCCAGCGCGCCCCCGCCGATGAGCGCCCAGGGCAGCAATCCGAAGATGCCACGCGCCCCCGGCCAGGCTGGCCGCCCTGCAATGATCCATTCCAGCATCAGCAGAATCAGCGGCAACCAAGCCGCCACACTCTGGATCATCGGGTGCACCGCGCCGACGAGCATAAACGCGCTTAGTTGGTACGTCAGGCCCGCGACCAAGCCCGCGCCTCGCCCCAAGCCGATCCCGCGCACAAAAAAGAACATGAACACGCCCGCCAACCACAATTGGCTGACCGTAAACCAGCCATACGCGGTATGTAATGGCAACACATAGTAGATGATGCTGAACGGGTAGAGCGCGGCGTGTTGTCCGGTAGCCAAAAAAGGCGAGCCTGCAAATTGGTTTGGCTGCCAGAGCGGAATCTCACCCTCGGCGATGCTCTCGCGGATAAACTGCTTCCATTGGTAATTCTGGAAGATCAGGTCGGAAACCAGGGCATTTTCGGGGATGTCGGGCACGCCTTGGGCGGCACGGTGGGTTGCCCAGGGTTCATATTGATAGAGGTTATCGGCGGGAATGAGCGTTTGCCCGCCGAGCGTCACGGGCAGAAAAACCAACAAAGGGGCCAGCAGCAGCCCCAGCAGAATGAGCGCATCTGGCCAGAAGCGCCGCATGGCTACGAGGTCTCGCTGGCTAACGCGGCGCGGTCATCCGGGCGAAGTTGGCGATGCCGCGCGTAGACTTCCAAAACGCGCAGCGCGGCTTCATACTGGACATGAAAACTCATCTTCGACTCGCCCGCTTGCCGATCTGGAAAATAGATCGGTATTTCCTTTATGATATAACCAAGTTTGAGGGCAACATACGCCATTTCGACCTGAAAGACATAGCCGTTGGAGTGGATACGCTCTTGAATATCCATCCCTAGCAACGTTTCGCGCCGCCACAACCGGAACCCCCCGGTCGAATCGCGCAAATGCGTATTCAGCATCAGGCGCACATAGACGCTATTGGCAAACCAACTGAGCAATTTACGCCACCAGGCCCAACTATCATCGACCTTGCCACCTTTGGCAAAGCGCGAGGCTAGCACCATATCGGCATCTTGGATCGCCGCGAGCATATCGGGGATGTATTCGGGTTTATGTGAAAAATCGCAATCCATCTGCAAGATTAAATCGGCGCCATCTTGCAACGCCTTTTGGAAGCCCGCGAGATAGGCTTTGCCGAGCCCTTCTTTGGCTTGGCGGTGTAACACTTGAATTTGCTGGGGATATTGGGCGGCCAACGCATCGGCCAAATCCCCGGTGCCATCCGGCGAATTGTCATCCACCACCAAAATGTTAAGGTCAGCCTCTAGCGATAATCCGCGTAGGGCTTCGGTCATTGGTCTGAGGTTTTCGGCTTCATTATATGTAGGCAACACAACCGTTAGACGCATCGTATTTTGTGACCAGCTAGCTTATGGCATCTGCCGCCGGAGCCGCCCTTAGGCGTCTTCAGCAGGGGACGCAATTTGGGCTTGAAATTGTTCGCGCAATGTCTCGCGGCGCGCTTGGGCTACCTGTGCACTTTCGGTCGCCAATTGCTGAGCCGTGGTGCGGATGCGTTGGCGGATGTTCTCGCCGGAGTCCGGCGCTATGATGAGGGCTAGCACGACGCCCACCACGCTACCACCGATTAACCCGGCGGCAAAAGTTGATAAACGCTGTATCATGGGGGTATCCTTACACGATTTTATCGTGTGCATTATACACATTTTTTGGGACGCTTGTTATGGTCAACGGGTTACAAGTACGGTTGCTCGGCGGGTTTATCGCCGTTTTGCTCATCGCGCTGGGGTTAATGGGCGTGGTGCTGATTTTGGTCTTGTTCGCGCGGCCTGTCGTCACAGATGCCCTGTATAACGATTTGGCTGCGACCTCTGTACAGACCAACTTCGGCAACTTGGTAGCCAACGAAACTTGGCGCGGCCTACCCCCGCGCCAACGTCGTCAACTCCTTGAAGAAAGTTTGCTGGGTTTACAGGCTACACTAGACGCCGCCGCCGCTGATACAACATACCGCATACTCGTCACCTCCATCGAAGGCCACGTACTGTACGACAGTTCGGAAATTCTGACCAGGGACGATCAATTGCGCATCACCGAACAGCAACCGCTGCGTAACAGCATTGTCGAGAATAGGCGCGCGTTGTTCGACCAGGGCCGTCTGCAAACCCCAGGCGGCGAAGAATGGCTATTCGTGGCCCGTCCACTTTTTGCGGTGCCGCGCGATGCGGCACGCCAGGGCGAAAACAGCCTGCGCCTGGATTACATC
>DAOTVD010000324.1:0-4761 GCA_034437075.1 Anaerolineae bacterium | reverse complement strand
GGGGTAAGCGCCCCGATGCGATGTTTTGCACCCAGGCATGTGTAAAAATCGCCAGCAACCGCCGAAGCCAGCTAAGGAAGGTTGTCTACAAGATGCTAGACGCGCTTTCGGTCACAAACGATATACGGCTAGATATTGAAACCGAATTCTTGCTAGGAAAGATCAAGGAGGAAATCTACAACCGGAAGAACAAATAGGTTTTGTGCCCCCCCCTTCCGTGAGGGGGGGGGCACGCCTACAACACGGTACGAAACATCACTTACCGTGAATTATCCCACATTTTTGTTAGTTGTTAATGGGAAGCTACATTTACCGTGCGTAAAATACGGGTAAGTACTGGTCTGTTATGGACTTTAGATAATTTTGCATGGGCTTTGATGTCGCTTATTACCCAGATAAAACGAACCAAATTATAACGGACAATCGTTCTGTTCTAGTGTATCATTTACTCACTGGTAATTATTGGAGACCTGGAACCATGGAATTCCCCGAAGCCATCGGCTTATCTCAACTGCTGGGCATCGTGCTAGATTTCGGCTTTGTGGCCGCGTTCCTGCTGATTGTTATGTGGATACTGGCGCGCTCGCCGTTCAGTATGAACCTGCAATTTCATGGCGGGGTGGAAGTCGGAAAAAACGGCATAGACAAACAGCGAACCACGAACTACAGCCAGACTGTGAACGAGCAGCACCACGCCGACCAGCGCGCCGAATTGCCCCAAGTGATCGAAGCGCCCCGTCCCCAGGAGACCGAAGCCGCCCCAAAAGCCGGAACGGAGAACACGACGCCGCTTCGGCATGGGTAACCGTCCCAGTAGCGGCAGAAATGTTCTCCGTTCATCAAGACACCATTCGTTACCACATCACAAAAGGCAACATCCGCGCCAGACTCACCAACACCCCCGGCAAAAAGGGTTACTACATCATCCCCCTGGCCGAACTGGTCAAACTGTATGGCCAACCCATCAAGACTTGGGCAGAAACGGTACAAACCGAATAGCCGACCTGTTACGCTCATGGCGCGCATGTCGCGAAGCGAACACCGCGCCCACAAGAATGAGCGTGAAAGATGGAAGCATTACTGCAAGTCGTTACAGTCCAAGAAGCCGCGAAAATGGCCCACGTTACCAAGTGGGCGATTATGCATCATATCGACTCTGGCCGCTTAGCGCATAGGCTAGCGGGCCGCTTCTATCTCATCTCGTTAGACTCATTGAGGGAAATCTACCCCCACGTGATAAAAACCCCACATGAGGCAGTACAAGCCGCTGTTTGAAGCTGCTACGCTTATTCTGTTAATCGTCAATTTGGCATAGGAGGAAACCATATGCCTATGGTCGTTCGTCGTGGCGAACGTGTCGCAACCGTTCGCGCCACTGGTGGCGAAAACCACGTGTTCAAACTGAGCACGGGTTACAGCCAATCGGAAGCTGACCAACTGGTTACGTCCGAATTCACCCGCATGTTTCCGAGCGCAGACGCTCAGAGCATCACTATCACCTATCAGCCCGCATTCCCGGCCCAGCAGCCGCCAGCCTAGCGCCCCGCGCTAGATCAAAAAGACCGCTTACGAGTTAAGGAGTATCTACCATGCCCGATTATGGTTCTGAAATTGGCAACCGCCTAGAAGTCTATAGCGCAGGTGCTACGTTCATCCGCGCCGACAACACCACGCATACCATCAGCCTGGATGCTGTGGACAACATCACCAAAGATGAGTGCGATGACTGGGCTAGCGCTATTGGTGCTTGCTCGAATGCTGGGCTTTACAGCAACCGTACCGCGTCTAGCTGGGAACGCCCCGACCGCAGTTCTGTTCTGGTCTATGACGAAGCTGGCAAGGATGCTGTCTTCGTGTTCCAAGATGCGAAGTACGACAACAAAATTCAGTATGTTATGGTGCCCGACCTGGATGCGAGCCTTTATGATAGCGCGTCTATCGACCTGACCGCTGGCGAAATCCCCGAACTGATCTCCCGTACCATTACCATCCTCAACAAGCAAGAGGACATCGACCCAGGCGCGTTCGCCCCAGACTACAAGTTCGTGAAAGCCTACCTGAAGCGCGGACGTGAAAAGACTCATGTCACGTTCCCCAGCGCGGGCGTAGACATCGAAGAGCCCACCGCCGTAGGCGACCCCGGACGCGACCCGGCCAGCGAGGTCTAGTATTTCGCTTTGGGCAAATACGACCCACCCCCGCCGTATTTTCTGCCGGACGGGCCGCAAGACGACGAAATATTCTTGTTGCCCGTCTGGACAACCGCCGCACGCCTAGAGCAAACCATGCTGGCGTTGCATTCCTTCTGGAATGGCGGTTCTCAAGAACACATCATCGACCTTATCAATGCGCAACCGCTTATAGGAGTGCCTCTTTTGGAAGACATCCGCATAGAAAACGGTATCTTGCAGAAAAAATTCTACGGCGATGCGGCTTGGTACGATGTTGGGCCAATTGCGGCGGGTAGTGGGGATGTCATCGGCGCGCAAGCGGTGACCCTGGCCCCAGGATCGCCCGCAACCGCCAGCCTGGATGCTGGCATTCTGACGCTTGGCATCCCGCGTGGCCAAGATGGCCAGGACGGTCTACCCGGCCAGGATGGTACCGATGGCCAGAGCGTGGAAAGTGTGACCGTCTCCACGTTGCAACCCGGCGAACTGGCCACCGCGCAACTTATCGGTACCCAGCTACAGCTTGGCATCCCGCGTGGTGAAGATGGCCAGGACGGCCTACCGGGCCAGGACGGGCAAAGCGTTGATAGTGTGGATATTGCCATGCTGCAACCCGGTGAACTGGCAACCGCCAGCCTGGACGCAGGGCTACTAAAACTGGAAATCCCCCGGAGTCCCGCGCCACAAATGCGCGTATCCGGCGGATTTATCGAATGGAAGCATGAAAACCAGGTTATCTGGAACCAGCTTATCAGTCTGGAATTGTTAAAGGGTGAAGGCGTTAACGATGTCATCCTAACGATGATGCCATCCGGCGCGGATGCATCCGCTTATATCGACAATGAAACTCTGTACCTGTTCATCCCCGGCCCGCAAGACGCCCCCAACGCCCTACCTGCTTACCCCATCGTTGAACAAACAGACCGCACGCTAGCGCATATCTGCGCGGGCGTGAAGTACGTCATCAATCATGTTATCGGTCTCTACAATGAATACTTGGACGATGTCGAGTACTGGATAGCCCAGGGCCAGAGCTATGAAAACTTTGCTTTAGGTCTATCAAGCTTCCTGCCCCTGGGCGGCAACGCGGCCCAATTTGGGGCGACAATGGGACGCGACATTCGCGACATGGCCATTCTGAACCTACGCGAGACAGCGAACGACTTTCCCAATCGCGAAGTCTGGGAGCAGAGCTTGTATTGTCGAATTCTCGAAAACTTCAATTTACTTAGTCCGTCAGTTTTTGAGGACTGGTTAAACTCTATTCCGTTCGATCTGCCCCAGACGCCCGCAAGCGCTGGGTTGGGCTACTTGTTCATGGGCGCGCAAGAAGATATTGCCAAGCAGGTTTTCTGGGCGTTTATTCGTCACTCTTACGGATATACCGAATTCGCGCGCCGCTATGACATTGGCTCCCAAAGCTTTGATTACACTTGTGAAGCATTAGACAGTTGTGCAGCGGCCTATGATTGGTGTGTTACCTGGGTAGGTGACGACATCACAACGGGCCTACAAGGCACTGAAGGCACATCATGGCAGGTGATACAAGGCGCTGAGCTATCCGGCGTGGGTGTGGGGTCAACATTCAGCACAATTTACAATGCCGTGATTTTAAACCTGGACTTTGCCCGTGCGGCGACAGTGCGCAAGGCTACAGTTACCTTGTCGGGCAGTACAGGAACGTTCGCCGTTGACCTCGTGCATGGTTTAAGGCTATTTAGCGAGGGGGTCACGGAGGCCAGTTACTTGATTGACGCGGGCACAATTACAACCCCGTTTACAGCCAGGATCAATCACGAGGGGGATAGAGTCGAATTGACGTTTTTTGCTAGTTCTAACGCCGGGCCTGGGGGCACTGACCCCGGCGGGCAAGTGGTCATTGAGTCTATCGAGCTATGCGGTATGGGTCTTCATCCGCTGGCCTGGTGTCACACCTACGATTACCAGTACGAAGGGCCAGGAACAGCAATCCCGTTAGATGCAGACACCATAAACGCCCCTGGCCTGGGTTGGACTGGCGACGAACTGAGCGATATAGGCATAGCCATAGAGCAATCCTTGCCGACCTTTAACCTGGTGTCTATCCGCCTGGATGCGAACACGGGCGAGGACATAGCCGACGCTGATGGTGTCGATAATCGCCTGGCGCTCATCCGTGCCGACGATACGACCGCCGCCGAAGACGTGACCCCCATCAACGACACGCCCCCAGGCCCGTATACCCGCGTGCTGGGCTTTAATCCGCCAGAAACCAACCCTGGCAAGGTGCGGGTCGATTTGTGGGGCTTTCCGGCGGCCATCCAGCAACTGACCGTGTGCGGCCTGGGGCCTAACCCGTTCATCGCACCCCCAACCTGGGAACACGTCTTTGATTTCACCGTTAGCGATGGGGGATGGCAACATTCGAACTGGCCTAATGGGACTCCGCAGGCTAAATATACCCCCGGTGTGGGTTGGGAGTCAGAGATTTACCCGCTTTCGGGGACATGGTACATGTTCGCCCCGTATAGGGATTTCCCTTTATCCACAATTACATACCTAGACATCCAAGGTACTGTTGTCTGGGGCGGCAATAACAACGTGAAGCGTG
>DAOTVD010000323.1:0-7909 GCA_034437075.1 Anaerolineae bacterium | reverse complement strand
GCGCCGCTAGCGCTGTGGCCGCCGCCGTGGCCACGAATGCGCTCTTTGGTGATATGCTTTTGCAGGAAGATTTACTGCCAGCAGTCTTAGAGGCGGAAGCCAGCGTGGCTGGACAACATGCCGATAATGTCGCCCCGGCCCTGCTGGGCGGGGTGGTGCTCATCACAGGCTTGAGCATTGGCGAAATCCATCGCTTGCCGTTGCCAATTGGCGTCTATCTTGTGCTTACGACGCCCAATATTGAAGTCAAAACAGCGGATGCTCGCGCCATGTTGCCCAAAACGGTGCCCCTAAACGTATTGGTGCATCAAACGGGCGTTGTCGCGGAAGTAGTGCACGCCTTACATGCTGGCAATCATCACTTATTAGCGCGCGCGATGCAGCGAGACGCAGTTGTTGAGCCCGCCCGGAGCGCTCTGATTCCCAAATTGGCCGAAGTGCGCCACATCGCGACCCAAGCGGGTGCCTTGGCAACCGTGATTAGTGGTTCGGGGCCAACGTTGTGTTCGCTGTGCTTTACCGAACAAGATGCGGAGGCGGTTAGCCGGGCGGTTACAAGCTTTTACGCCAGCGAAGGCATCGACGCCATAGGGCGTACTGTGTTGCCTGCGGCGGAAGGTGCGCGCGTGCTAGAGACCGTCCCCTAACGCTAAGGTTTGGTTGTTTCGAGGCCCGTGCTCAGGGGTGGGGGGGCCACGGGCAACCAGAAAGCAAAGGTACTGCCTTCGCCGGGTTCGCTAGTAAACCAGATGCGGCCATTATGGCGCTCGATGATCGTCTTGACCATGCTCAGGCCCAAGCCAGTGCCCTGGATTTCTTCTGTGCCGGGTTCTTTGGCCCGGTAAAAGCGCTGGAAGATGCGCTCCTGACGCTTTTCGGAAATACCATAGCCGTTGTCTTCTACGCTGAAATAAACCCGTTTCGGAAATTCAGTATCTTGGTATAGCCGAACGACAACTTGACCGTCAGCAGGGGTATACTTGATGGCATTGCTGATGAGGTTGCTGACGCTTTGTTGCAGTTGCGTCCGGTTGCCGTTCACAAACAAAACCTGGGCAGGGGGATAAAAGACATAGGTTTGCTTTTTGAGCGCCGCTGCGGGTTCGTGCTGTTGAAAAACCTTCTTGGCCAGCGCGACAAAATCCAGGTGTTCGGCACCGCCTTTCTCGCTTTCGATTTTTTCCAAGGTTAGCAAGTCTTCGACCAAGTTTTCCATGGTCTGGATGCTGCGTTTGATGCTCTCTGCGAAGAAATCGATTTCTGGAGTGGCGTAGGCTTCAATGTCCATGATGAGCAAATCCATATACCCCGCGATATTGGCCAGAGGCGCGCGCAGGTCATGCGAGGCCATGCGGATCATTTCGGATTTGAGCGTTTCTAATGCGCGGATTTCGCCATATAGCGCCGATTGGCGCATGATGGCTGCTGCTTGTGTGGCCAAGGACTCGGCGACAAAAATCTCCGAGCTTGGGAAGTCGGCCTCGGCAACCGCTTTTACCAAGATGATCAGACCGAGCGTTTCCCCTTGGGCTACCAACGGTACAATGCCGATGGCCGTCGCGCCAGTGTCCCCAAAGAGATGCCCAATAGGGGTTTGAATCTCGTTCTTCATCTGAAAGACTTGCATTTTTTGTTGCAAAATGGCTTGATGAGCATGTGGGAAATCCGGCACAAACAAGGTGCTGCCTACCTTCGTCGGCATCCGCTCGGCGATTTCCTGGCCAGCATTGCTGCTGTAAATGGCCAAGAGATGGGCTGTTTCCACAGGGGCTTCGTAGGCGTACATCAACGCGACCGAGTCGCGCACGGCCAAGGCCATGCCTTGGGCGATACTCTGCACCGCACTATCCCAATCCAGCTTGGACGACATGGTGCGCCCCGCATTGTAAATCAAGGACATATCATCGGCCATTTGTTCGGCCTGTTGCAAAAGTTGGGCGTTGTCTAGCGCAATGGCGGTCATGCTGACGATACGTTCCATAAAGACAATTGCGCCAGAGTCAAAGCACTGCGGGTTCTTGCTTTCCAGCAGAATCGCCCCAATGGTGCGCTGGTTAGATAGCAGTGGTAACGCGAGTTGCGTTACGGTACTCGGCAGGACAACAATATAGTCGGGGTCTCGGGTGACATCCCCAACGATTTGCGTGCGTTGTTCGCGGATACAACGCCCCACGATACCTAGAGAAGGGGAGGTGAGCAATTGGCTTAGGGCGTCTTCAGGATAACCTAGGGTCTCTTTAGCGAGCACTTCTTGGCTACCTGTGTCGATGACGAAGATGGCTCCTGCCTCGGCCCTTGTGCGCCGCAAGGCCCAGTCTAGGGTAAAGCTGACGATGCGGTCGGGGTCCAGACGAGATGAGATTTCGCGGTCTGCCTGACGGCTGAATTCGAGTTCATCGACTTGCTCGACCAACAAGTCGGCGGTGCGTTGCAACGATTGAATTAACATATTGCGTTCTAGCGCATTGCCGAAATGATGAGAGAAAATCAATAGAGGGCGTAACTGCTTGGCACTAGGCGGGTTGGTGTGCAGGGGTTGGTAGAGTGTAATGACTGCGGCGATAAAGTCATCAGATGTGCGCACCGGAATGAGCATAATCCGCCAGGTGTTATCTTCGATGATCTCGTAATCCTGTTCGATGGGACGAGAGGCGCTTTCCTTTGTTCCGAGCCAGCTTTCAACCGGGAAAGCCGGGATATTCTCGTTTCCGATCAGATAATCTTCTGTTGTTTCTTGAGTGGGGTTACGGAGCGTAATCCGCACGGGTGACCAGCCCAGTTTTTGATACGTGGTCGCCACATGTTCGATCTGCTCGGATACATCATGCGTGACTTCTAGTAAAGGCATGGCTTCATAAATGTGGAGCAGATTGGCTTGCCCGGTAGCCGTATTCTGTTCTTCTGTATCCAGATGTTGCAGGAGTTGTTGATTGCTGAAAAACAAGGCCAACTGATTGATCACGAAATCGAGAATGGCCTGATCTTGGGTGGAGAAAGGGGTTTCGCGCAAGATGCCCAAGACACCCATTGTGACCGATGTGTAAGCGATGATGGGTGCATAAACCAGGTGGGCACCATCTGGTGTTGTGTGTGTCATGCGCTTATCTGCCTGCAAGGTTTGCCAGGCAAGGTCGGCCAAAGCCGCGCGGTTGTCTGGCAGAGCGATTTGTAGGCGCAGGTCTTTGGAAGCAGGGTCTTCTAGGTAAAGACAACTGGCTACCGCTGCAAACACGTTTTGGGCTTGTTGCAGCGTTTCGCGAAGATAGGCGTTAAGTCCGACATACTTTACCATAGTATTCAGTGTACCCCATCCCTTGGGCTGGGGCTATGGCGAGGGTAGCCACAAACGGCCATAACCGTATTGGTTGTCTGGCCCTGGCGGGCCAAGGTCGCGGGCTTGGCCCAGCAACCAGCGGCGTACCTCGGCTTCGGTAAGCTGTGGGAAGGCCCCCCGTAGCAGTGCAGCGGCACCGCTCACCAAGGGGGTACTGGCACTCGTGCCAGTAAATACACTGCCGGTTTGGGGTAAGGTCAAGCGGTGTGGTGCGACGAGGTCAGGCTTGATGCGGCCATCCCAGGTGGGGCCCTGGCTGCTGCCGCGCCATAGCGTTTCGCTGGGTTCGATAGCACCCACTGCGAGGACATGCGGGCTATCGGCGGGGGCGGTCAGGCTGCCTTCTGGGGTAGGGACGCCAATCTGTGTATTGGGTGCATATATAAAAAAGCGTGTATTCGGCGGCACGGTATCTGGGTCTTTGGCGCGGATGGCCAGATACACCGGCACGCCAGCCTGGATCGCATACAGTGCATCTTCGTGGGGCCAATCGGCGCTGCGTCCGGCTTGCACGCTGGTGGCGGCATCCAGAATAGTTTCTCCGTCTTCTGCAAAAACCCACAAATCCAGGTCAATTTCGGCGCTGGTATACACATCTTGCCAGCGCAGATGTGCTTCACCAAAAGGCGCGCTGCTATAGGGCGCGGCCCACATCAGGCCAAAGCCCCCGTCAAATTCATGAAACCCATCTCCGTCAGTGTCTGTAAAGACATCCTGCAAAAAACTAGCGCCATAATTGCCCGCCGATGTGACCACAAGCGTGTCTTCGGCGGTTAAGCGCCCCATCTGTTGGGCGTGAAAATTGGTGCCATCCAGCGGTATGTACAGGGTTGAGGTGGAATAATTCAGGATGTCGATGTCCTGGGCCAGCATCCAGTCCACCGCTTGGATGATATTGCTGCCGCCAGGATTCAACGGAAATGCGAAATAGCGCGCTTCTGGCGCGACACTATGCAGTATTTCCAGCACGCGCGTGCCGTGGTCGAGGGATGCGCTGTTCATCGCGCTGACATCGACATCATCCGGAAATGTGACAGCCACGTTCAGGTCTTGGATGCCACCAAAACCGAAATCGATGATGCCAACTCGCACAGCTTGCCCCGTGTGCCCAGCGGCGTGCCAGGCATCAATCCCCAGATAGTTGTGCACGGCAGACAGCGGGATTTCAGTGCCTTGTTGAGCGTCTACGGATAATCCGCCAGACCCTATCACCACCAGACAGACCATGGTTGCACAGAGCAGACGGGTCATGTTAGGTCACCCCGACAAAGGCGCGGATGGCTGCGTCACGTCCTCGGTCGGGTATCGTGAGCACGCCCGTATGCCCGGCTTGGGGCATCTGATATACCTGAAGCTGGGGCAACTGCTGGCGGAGTTGTTCCAATTGTTTGGAAGGAATGTGCTGGTCACCCGGCCCGAAAGAGCCCATCCCGGCTTGAATAAGTAGAATCGGATGCGTGAGGCGAGTATACGCTTCTTTGAGGAGTTTTTGCTGGGTATGGCTGAACGCTCGCAATTCGGCCTCGACCACATGGGGTGGCACGACTCAACGAGCGCTGCCGTCGGCTTGTTCAGTGACATTGGCCCTGGTTAGGGATTCGGCTTCGGGCGTCCAGGGTTGTAATCCCGGTAATTGACGATAAGTTGCGACGTAGGCCTCGACGCTGGGGTATTCGTAGGTCAGGTTTGAATGATAGGCCATAAACGCATTCAGAGCGGCTTTGGCGGGTGGTACGCCGCCATCGAACCAGATCACGCGCTGCACACGTTCTGGGTATGTGCTAGCGAACAAGCCTGCCAGTAGCGCGCCGAATGAATGCCCAGCGAGGATCACATCTTCAAGGTGTAGCGCATCCATCCAGGCGCTTAAATCCGCCATGTGAGTCTCGAAACCATACGGCCCAGGCGGCTTAGCGCTTTCACCACGCCCGCGCAAGTCCAGCGCTAGGACTCGGCGGTGCGGTACGAGCGCGCGCGCGAGGTGCAGGGCGCCATAAGCCGTCGCGATAAAACCGGGCAGATAAACCACGGTGGGTGAACCACCCTGCCATTTTAGATGGTGTAATCGGGCTTCGTTTACCAGGGTATGGTGATGGGTATAGTCGTGCATAGCCAAAGTGTAGCACGTTTTCGCCAGGCGAGGGAGAAACGGCCCCGGCGTCGGCTTCGTGCACGCCGGGGGCTGCGAAAGAAGCGTTAGTGGGCGCCAGCTTCTCTGTGCGCTTTGGAAATCTCGTAGGATTGCGGATTCGGCGGCGGATCGTCGCGGATGACGACTTCGGTGGACGAATCAAACAAATGAATATTGTCCAGATTAATGGTTGCGCCAGTTTTGCCGCCTAGCGTCACATCACTACGAGGATCCATACGGGAGAGAAAGCTATCGCTATCGCTGTTCTCGAAGCTGAGATAGACGATTTTTTCGTTCCCCATCAGTTCGATCACGTCCACAATGGCCTCAATGGTGGCGGGGGTAATGTTCGCTGGGGTGTAATCGTGGTGATGGATGTCTTCGGGACGAATGCCTAGAATGACTTCTTTACCAACATAATCTTTAATGAGGTGTTTACGGTCCGGGGGGGCCGGAATTTCAAAATCACCCGCATCGACCATGATTTCACCGTCTTTTTCGATCACTTTGGCATTGAAGAAGTTCATCGAAGGGCTGCCAATGAAACCCGCGACGAAAATGTTGTCTGGGTAGCTGTACAAATTCGACGGGCTGTCGATTTGCTGGAGATAACCAGCGGATAGAACGGCAATGCGCGTGCCCATCGTCATGGCTTCGGTTTGGTCGTGGGTAACGTAGATAAACGTCGTGTTGAGGCGTTGGTGCAGGCGGCTAATGAACGCGCGGGCCTCCACGCGGAGCTTGGCGTCCAGGTTAGAAAGCGGCTCGTCTAGCAAGAACACGGCGGGTTCGCGCACGATAGCACGGCCCAGCGCAACACGTTGGCGTTGCCCACCCGAAAGCTGACGCGGACGACGGTCGAGCAGATGCCCGATGCCTAGGCTGTCGGCAGCTTCGCGTACGCGCTCATCAATGACTTTCTTCGGGGTGCGGCGCAGCTTCAAACCAAAAGCCATATTATCGTACACGGTCATGTGCGGGTAGAGTGCATAACTCTGAAAGACCATGGCGATGTCCCGGTCTTTGGGCGCCACGTTGTTAACCACGCGGTCGCCGATCAGAATTTCGCCCTCCGAAATCTCTTCCAGGCCCGCCAACATACGCAAGCTGGTCGATTTTCCGCAGCCGGATGGGCCCACGAAAACGAGGAATTCGCCATCCGCAACTTCAATGTTGAGATTTTTAATCACGTGCGTGTCGCCAAAGCGTTTATGCACATTACGATAGGTCACACTTGCCATATCAGCATCATTCCTCTCAATAAGGTGAAATAAAGAACCGTATCTTTTGCGTTTATGGTGCCCATTATGTCATCGAATGCCCAAGTAGGCAAATACCCAATAGGCCATTCTTAGGGTCGCCAGTCTGGAAAGATGCCACCGTCCACTAGGCGGCGGGTCGTGTTCGATTGCAGATCATGCCAATAAATCACCGGGGAGGCCGGGAAATTTTGGGTATAGATGATGGCGTCTCCATCTGAAGACCAGGCCGCATGGCTGTTGTTCTGGGTCGAGAGGGCGATGTTTCGGAAACCCTCGCCATTTGGACGGATGAGGTGCAACGTATAGCGATTGTTCAAAATACTATGAAACGCTAGCCGAGTGCCATTCGGGTCCCAGGCGGCAAAGGCGGCTTGCCAGTTACCGTCGGTGACCTGCGCGCGATCTTCGCCCGTAATATCGATCACGAAAATTTCGTTAAAGCCGCGTATCTGGTCGGAATGAAAAGCAATACGCGCGCCGTCTGGCGACCAACTCGGCGCGAGATCATCCCATTCGGAGTCGGTTAGGTTGCGCGTCTGGTTGGTGGCCAGCGTATATAGATAAATATCGTAATCACCATCGGCATTGCTGTGGTAGGCGAGTTGTTGGCCATCGGGTGACCAACTCACGACTCGTTCGTCGCTGCCGGGTGAGTTTGTTAGGTTCCGGGCGCTGGAACCATCCGCATTCATCAGCCAGATGTCGCCAGGGCCGTCCCCACGATAGGCATAATAGGCAATTTGTGACCCCTCCGGTGAAAAGGCCGGGCCGACTTCATTCAGGGGTGTATTTGTGATCGCGCGGGCTGAATTGTCGGTTGTGCTGCGCACGAAAATGTCGAAGCTATCCGAGGCTCCGGGGGCGGCATAGGCAAATTCGCGCCCAGCAGAGTCGGGATTCACTGGCGAGGCGGGCTGGGCAACGCCGCCTGTAGAGGGTGTGTCAGTCGAGGGATTAGGGTTGGGCCCCCGTGTATTGTTGGCGGTGGTTTGCAGGGCGACCTGATCTGTTGCCCCGGGGGCAGTGTCGGCATTTTCATCGTCGGTCAGCGCATTCAGAGCTAACAGGAATATTGCCCCGCATAGCGCCGCCAGCAAGGCCAAACCGATCAAGAAGGCCGTTATGACCACCATGCGGTTATTGCCTTCGCGCCGGATGGGGCGCAAGCTACCGCGCGCGGGC
>DAOTVD010000322.1:0-12352 GCA_034437075.1 Anaerolineae bacterium | reverse complement strand
TAAGTCCTCCCTGCCGAATTCGGAGGGAGCTAGAGGGGGGTAAAGTCAAAAGTGTGCCCCCATCAGCCCAATTCGGGGGAAGCCTAGAAGGGGGGCCAGCCGGCCAAAGCGCCGCTGCATATTTTTTGCTACACTACAAGCACATCATCCGTAGCCAGGACAACATTGAGGCCGCATGGAACGCAAACCCCTCTTTAAGAACGTGCGCATTATCGTCAACCCAGCATCGGGGCAAGATGACCTGCTGCTGAGCGTCGTGAATCGCATTTTTCGCCCGCTGGGCATCCAATGGCGCGTGTACATCACCCAGGGCGAGGGCGATGGGCGCGACTTGGCGCGTAAAGCCCTGCGCAAAGGCACCGATCTCGTCATCGTGCATGGTGGTGACGGCACGATTATGGAGGTCGCCAACGGCCTACTGGGCCACGAGGTGCCTATGGCGGTGTTGCAAGGCGGCACGGGGAACGCTATCGCGGCGGAGTTCGGCGTGTCGGCGCGCCTAGAAGACGCGCTGCGCGCGATTGCTTTGGGGCTGGGCCATGTGCGCCCCATGGACGTGGGCCAAGTCGTGTTTGATGCCCAGCAAGACCCGTGCCATTTTTTGCTACGCGCGGATACGGGCCTTTCTACCGAGGTTATGCGCGAAACCTCCGCCGAGATGAAGTCGCGCTTCGGCATATTAGCGTATGCCGTGACGCTGGCCCAAAAACTGACCCAATCGCCGGATATAACCTTCATGCTAGACATCGACGGCGAAGCCGTGCACGCGCGCGGCGCGGCGTGTGTCATCGCCAATATCGGCAGCGTGGGGGCGCTGGATATGCGCATTGGCCCCAGCGTGCAGCCCGATGATGGCTTGCTGGATGTCTTCGTGCTGAATACCCAAGCTCCGACCCTGTTATCCGTAGCAGCGAGCGCGCTCCAACTCGCCGATTTGACGGACGTGTTCGACCATTGGCAGGCCCGCGCGGTGGCCGTCCGCACCGATCACCCCCTGCCCATGGGCCTGGATGGCGACCCCTACGCCGAAACACCCTTTCGGGCGAGTGTGTTGCCGGGGGCGCTGCCGGTGTTTGTGCCCCACAGCGCCATTTAGCGTATAATCGGAGCGGCCTATGTCCACAAGAAAGGTGACGCCCCATGCTCAACCCCGAACACGAACGCCTCAACGCCCATCGCCAACGCCGCGCCAACTGGAAACACTGGGGGCCGTACCTCAGCGAACGCGCCTGGGGTACCGTCCGCGAAGATTACAGCCCATCTGGCGAATCGTGGCATGCCTTCCCGCATGAGTACGCCCGCAGTAAAGCCTATCGCTGGGGCGAAGATGGCCTGGGCGGCATCTGCGACCGCAACCAGTACCTCTGCCTGGCGCTGGCCTTGTGGAATGGTCAAGACGACAGCCTGAAAGAGCGCTTGTTCGGCCTGAGTGGCCCCCAGGGCAACCATGGCGAAGACGTCAAAGAAGTGTACTGGTATTTGGACGCCACCCCGACCCATAGCTACCTGAAAATGCTATATAAATATCCGCAGACGGCGTTTCCGTATGCCGACCTCGTTGCAGAAAACGCCCGCCGGAGCTACCATGACCCCGAATACGAATTGCTCGATACGGGCGCTTTCGCGGAAAATCGCTATTTTGATGTGGTGATCGAATACGCCAAGGCCGCCGAGAATGACATCCTGATGCGCGTAACCGCCACCAACCACGGGCCAGATACCGCGCCCTTGTGGCTATTGCCGACGCTGTGGTTCCGCAATACCTGGTCGTGGGGCTACGCCGCTGGGCCGCTGGGCGATGCCCCCGGCAAGCCGCGTATCGTCCGCAACCCAGATGGTGGCCTGATTGCCGAGCATCCGAACCCGGATTTCGGCGCGTATTTCGTCTATGCCCAACCCGGCGCGCAATGGCTATTCACCGAAAACGAAACGAATAATCGGCTGCTCTACAACAGCCCCAACGCTTCGCCCTTCGTGAAAGACGCTTTCCATCGCTATCTCATCGGCGGCGAGCAAGACGCCCTCAACCCGGCGCAGGTCGGCACCAAAGCCGCCGCGCTGTTTCAGGCCACGCTAGCGCCCGGCGAGGTCTTTAGTGTGCGGCTACGCCTGACCCAAACGCCCCAAGACACGCCGTTTTATGCTAGCGATACGATATTCACCAAACGCCTTGATGAAGCGACTGCATTCTACGCCCACCTGCAACGCGCCGACTTGGGCGACGACGCGCGCAACATCCAGCGCCAGGCCCTGGCCGGGATGATCTGGACCAAGCAACTCTATTACCTGGACATCCCCCAATGGTTGCACGGCGATCCCTTCGGCCCGCCCCCCGCGCGGCGCGTCGTGCGCAACGCCGATTGGGAGCACCTGAGCAATTTCGACATCATCTCCATGCCCGATAAATGGGAATATCCGTGGTACGCGGCCTGGGATTTGGCCTTTCATTGCATCCCGCTCTTGATGGTCGATCCCGATTTTGCGAAGCGCCAACTCGTGTTGATGACGCGCGAATGGTACATGCACCCCAATGGCCAATTGCCCGCCTACGAATGGAAATTCGACGACGTGAATCCGCCCGTGCATGCCTGGGGCGCGTGGCATACCTATAAGCTAGACGCCCAAGCCACCGGCCAGCCCGACCGCCCTTTTCTGGAGGGCATTTTTCAAAAGCTGCTGCTGAATTTTACCTGGTGGGTGAATCGCAAGGACGAGGACGGCAACAACGTCTTTCAGGGCGGCTTCCTGGGCCTGGATAATATCAGCGTGTTTGACCGTTCGCACGCCTTGCCCACAGGCGGCCATATCGACCAATCCGATGGGACATCCTGGATGGGCTTTTATGCTGTAGAGATGCTGCGCATGGCCCTAGAACTGGCCAAAGAGGAACCCATCTACCAAGATATGGCCTCGAAATTCTTCGAGCATTACTTACGCATCGCGGATGCGATGACGAACGCAGCGCGCCATGGCCATGCCCTGTGGGATGACGAAGACGGCTTTTTTTACGATACGCTGCATTTACCGGATGAGTCGTTCGTGCCCTTGCGGGTGCGCTCGTTGGTGGGGCTGATGCCGCTGATTGCCGTGGAGATCATCGAGCAAGAATTGCTGGACGCCATGCCCGTATTCGCGCGGCGCATGGGCTGGTTTTTGGATAATCGCCCCGAGCTAGCAGGGAATCTGGCGGATGTGTACATCCCCGGCGTGGGGCAACGGCATCTGATGTCGTTTTTGACACCGCAACGCTTACGCCGCATTTTGTATTACATGCTGGATGAAAACGAATTCCTCTCGCCATATGGGGTGCGCTCGGTCAGCAAGTATCACGAGGATAACCCCTATACATTTTATGTGGGGCACACAGCGCACACGCTGCGCTACACCCCCGCCGAATCGGATTCCGGCTTGTTTGGGGGCAATAGCAATTGGCGCGGCCCGGTGTGGTTCCCGGTTAACTATTTGTTGATCGAAGCGCTAGAGAAATATCACGACTATTACGGCGCGCGCTTTATGGTGGAATGCCCGACGGGCTCTGGCAAGCTGATGAATCTGGCGGAAGTGGCGGCGGAACTCGGGCGGCGCCTGACGCGCATCTTTTTACGGGACGAAAACGGTCGGCGCGCGGTATATGGCGGCACCGAGATCATGCAGAGCGATCCATTATGGCGCGATTACATCCTGTTTTACGAGTATTTCAACGGCGACGATGGGGCCGGGTTGGGCGCTGCGCATCAAACCGGGTGGACGGGGCTGGTCGCGGCCTTATTGCAGCGCTACGGGGGTTAATCCGCCAGCATGGCCCGCACCGCTTCGCCAACCTCAAAATAATTTGGCAAAGACGCTTGCCACAGGGTCGGCACATGCAGCGCCAAGCCCGGTAAACGCGCCGTGCGGTAGATGTCGTCAGCATCAAGTGGGGCAGGCTGATAACGCTGCTGGCCGTCCAGTTGATAAAAGATGCAGCGCTCGCGCCCGGGGTCGATGATCCAATATTCCGGCACGCTTGCGGCTTCGTACTCGGCCATTTTTTCGCCATAATCCCGCGCGACGTTTTCGGGCGAAACGACCTCGTAACTACTCAGCCCTCACCCCAACCCCTCTCCCAAACGGGCTTTCAGCCCTGGGAGAGGGGGATTAAGGGGGTGAGGGGGAAGAATTGGCATAGCCTGAGCAGTTACAACGCGCCCAGCTTGAACAGCCTACGCCCTTCCAAATCGCGGCGGATGACGTGCGCGGCGTTGCGCCCCGCCGCCCCCATAATCCCCCCGCCGGGGTGCGTGCTGGCCCCGGTCAGATACAGCCCATCCAGCGGGCCGCGATACTGCCCCGTGCGCGGCGTGGGCCGAAACATAAACATCTGGTCGCCGCGCATTTCCAGGTGCATGATGTGCCCGCGCACCAAGCCCAGCGTTTCTTCCAGGTAAACGGGCGTTTCGATGAGTTCACCGATTACCGCATCTTGTATGCCGGGCGCGTACTCGTTCAGCAAGGCCAACATGCGGTCGCCTTCGCGCTTGCCGATGTCCTCCCAGGTTTCGCCATTGCTCAGATGATACGGGTAATATTGGCCCCACAGCCATAAGACGTGCTGCCCCTCTGGCGCGAGTGTCGGATCAATCGCGGAGGAAGTCATGATCGCCAGGGCGGGTTCGCGGCTGGGGATGCCCGCCTTAAAATCTGCATAGGCTTTGTCGAGGTAATCTAGGCTGGGGCAGACAAATTGCAAGCCGTGATGCTGCGGGCCTGGCGTCCCCGGCGCGGCCAGATAATCGGGCAGTTCGCGCATAGCGTAGCGCACGATCATGCCCAGGCCGTTGGTCAGGCGCTTTTGCTCCACGAAGCGGCGCATCTTGGGCGGGGCCTCGTCGCCCAGCATACCCAGCGTGCGGTGAATATGCGCGCCGGAGACGACCGCTTTTTTGGCCAGCATGCGCTCGCCGGATTCCGTTTCGATGCCCACCGCGCGCCCGCCACTGGTCAGGATGCGCGCCACGGGGCTATCGACATGAATCGTCCCGTTATGCACCTGAATCATCTTGGCCAGGGCTTGCGTCAGCATGCCAGAGCCGCCGCGCGGGCGCTTAACCCCCCCCACATGATACATCGGATGCCATAAGGCGGTCGGCGCGGCCAGCAACTCGGCGGGCGGGGGGCCACTCTGCGCCGCCATCCAGCCGACCATGGCGCGGGTGCGTTCATCGCTGAAGGTCTTGCGGAGCATACTGCCATAATCGCGGGCCATAATCGGCGCCCATTCGGGGTGGCGCCAAACGCCCGTGCGGATGACCATATCGCGCAGCATATTGGTGGGCGTAGGCGGGCTTAAGAAAGCATCCACCATGGCCTGGCTGAAATCGTACCATTCATCATAAAAGCGCCGGTAGGCTTCGGCATCTTGGGGCGAGAAGGCCGCGATGCTTTCGCAGGTTTTGTCCACATCTTGCCAGACCATAATATGCGAGCCATCCGGGAAGGGCGCGAAGAAAATCGGGTCTACGTCGATATACGCCAGGCCATAGGCCGTCAGACCCAGTTCTTTGACGATGGGCGTATGGTTGATGAGCATATGCGCCGCACCGCCCAGGTCAAAATGAAAGCCGGGGATATGTTCCTCCGTGACCACTGCGCCGCCAACCTTATGCCGACGTTCCACCACGCCCACCGCGTAGCCCGCCTGGGCCAAATACGCCGCGCAGACCAGCGCGTTATGCCCGGCACCTACTACAAGAATGTCATAATCGGCCATCGTCAGAAATATCCTTTCCTGGGTCTATATCGGGGCTTGTGCTGTGTGCCTCGCAGATTATAACATTCAAGCTAGGAAACATCAGACAAGTGAGGCAATCATGCAGCGAAAATTTCGGCCAAACCTCATAGCGGGCATCCTTTGGGGGGCGATGCTCATCCTGGGCGCGGGGGAACTGCGCGCGCAAGAACCACCCACCGCCGAGGAACCTTGCCAGGCCGCGCCGCCCTCGCGCTTGACCGTCGGCGGGGGGGCTATGGTGCAAGAAAACCGGGGCACGCCGCTCAACATGCGCGACGAAGCCAGCACCTACGGCAGCCTCATCGCGCAGATTCCGGGCCGCACGCAGGTCGAAGTGCTGGATGGGCCATTATGCGGGCGGGCCAATAACCTGTTCGCCTGGTGGCAAATCCGCACGCCCGACGGGTTAGAGGGTTGGGTAGCTGAAGGCGACGCGCAACGCTCCGGCGATCAATATTTTCTGCTGCCGCTGAGCGACTCGCCCGTGCAACCCACGGGCAACGATTGCGCCGCTGCTGTCGAGAGTGGCCTGAGCGTTGGCGCGGTGGCCGTGGTGCAAGAAGGCGCGGGCGCGTCGGTCAATTTGCGCGATGCCCCAGCGGGCACGCTCATCAGCACGCTGAATTTTGGCGATACGCTGCGCGTCGTCGGCGGGCCAGAATGCGGCACGCAACGCCAATTCCAATGGTGGGAGGTCACCACGGCGGCGGGCGATATGGGCTGGGTTGCGGAGGGCGACGGCACGCAAAATCCGCCGTTGTATTTCCTGCGCCCCGCTGATGATGCCGCGTTAGCCGAATTACTACGCGAGCCCCAACAGCCGGATTGCCTCGCCGCGCCGCCGACTATTTTGCAGCCGGATGACGTGGTGCGCGTGGCGGAAGACATCGGCGACTTCGCACTGAATCTGCGCGAACAGCCCGACGGTACCGCCCTGGAGACGCTGGAAGCAGACGCCGAAATGACCATCCTGGACGGCCCACAATGCGGCAACTTCTTCGCCTATTGGCAAGTCCGCCTGGCGGATGGCCGCGAAGGCTGGGTGGCCGAAGGCGACGCGACCCAAAGCCCCGTGCGCCGTTTCATCCAACTGGCCGCGCCCGCCGATGCTGACGCCCTGCGCGCGGAAATTCAAGAATCGGGCGCAGACCTGGCAAACGCCGCCGCGCTGGAAGACCCCACCGCCTGCTTGGATGCGCCGCCGTCGCAGGTGCGCGTGGGGGGGAATGTGCAAATCCTGCGAGATGTCACCTTGCGCGCCGACCCCACCTTACTGAGCGGCGAAATCCGCGTCTTGGATTCCGGCACGTTGGCGCGTCTGATGCAAGGGCCGCGCTGCGGCTTGGGGGATGATCGGCTGGTGTGGTGGCAGGCCATGTTGCCCGATGGCGCGATGGGCTGGCTTCCCGAAGGCGAAATCGACGAGGCCCAACCCGTGTATTACATCGAGCCGTTCGAGTAGCGCACCATGACCCGCCGCATCCTGATTGACACCGACGCGGGCAGCGATGACGCCGTCGCGCTGGTGGCCGCTTTGCGTGATCCCGCCATCACAGTCGAGGCGATTACGGTCGTGGCCGGGAATGTGCCCCTGCCGCAAGCCGTGCACAATACCCTGCTATGCATCGACATGGCCGGGACGTATGCGCCGCCCGTTTACGCGGGCCGCGCCGCGCCGCTGCTGCGCCCGCTGTTTACCGGAGAATTCACCCACGGCGAAGACGGCCTGGGCGATATGGGCTGGCCCCCGCCCAGCGGTGCCCCCGCCGAAGGCCACGCCGTTGACGCGATGATCCGCCTGGCCGCGCAATGGGCCGGAACGCTAGAAATCGTCACGCTTGGCCCGCTAAGTAACTTGGCGCTGGCCTGCCTGCGCGCGCCAGAATTCGCTGAGCAGGTCAAAAGCGTCACCGTGATGGCCGGGACGGGGACGGGCGGCGGCAACGTGACGCCTCTGGCTGAATTTAACCTCTATGTGGATGCCGAAGCCGGGCATATTGTGCTGCATAGCGGCCTGCCGCTGACCTTCGTCCCGTGGGATGTGAGCACCGAGGCCACCTTCATCACCCAAGCTGATTTGGATACGCTGGCGGCCAAAACCACCCCCAGCGCGGATTTTTGCGTGCGCTGCAACGCTAAACTCAAAGACTATAATTGGGCCACCTGGGGCAAGGTGGGCATGGATTGGCCCGACCCCCTAACGCTAATTTGCGCCCTGTATCCAGAGATCATCACCGAGACGCTGACGACCTATGCCGCCATCGAGCACAAAAGCGAGATGGCCTATGGCCAAATGATGATCGACCCCTACGAATTATTAGAACGTACGCCCAATACGGTGCTGGTGCGGGCCGTGGATGCCGCGCGCTTCAAGGAATTGCTATTCGCCCGCTTGTAGACCGGGCCTATTGCGCAAAAAAAATGGAACCTAAGGCGTAACTACTCAGCCCTCACCCCAACCCCTCTCCCAAACGGGCTTTCAGCCCTGGGAGAGGGGCAAAAAGTGTCGGTTTCGGGTCGTTTTCCCCCTCTACCAGCCACAAAGCGGCGTTTGGGAGAGGGGGATTAAGGGGGTGAGGGGGAAGAATTGGCATAGCCTGAGCAGTTACATCTAATGGAGAACGCAAAACAAATCCGTATAAAACCGAGGGCTTAAGCCCTCGGTTTTGGCAGAAAAAACATTTGTGTTTGTTTTGAACTGTCCATAACTAGAATAAGGCTTTTCCAAGTATTTAACTATGCCGCTTGCTTTTGTCGAAAAGGATACCGGCTTGATTTTACCCCCCTCTAGCTCCCCCCGAATTCGGGGGGAGAACTTACTCGTGCGCATAATAGCCCCTCCCTGAATTCGGGGAGGGGCTGGGGAGGGGTAATTATTTTTCTGGAAAAGCCTAAGTTGGCACAAGGGTATTATTCATTTTCGTTTTCATTTAGCCCTTGTTTTTTGTAGAATTAAAGTATCGTCATTTATTTGGAATTATCAAAAATGTTCAACATGTATAAGAAGTTTCGCAGCAGAAAAGAAGTTCCTCGCCTTTGTGAAGATAGTCATGAACAGGGGCAAAGCTTGGTAGAATACGCTTTGATCCTATCATTAGTCGCGATATTCTCTATTGTCATTGTTTCGACACTTGGCGATCAGATTATGGGGGTGTTTTGTCGTATTGTCACGACGATAGACCCTGAAACGGAAATCTCTGCGTGCCAGCGCCTTAATGTTAATTGTAGCGTGCCAGGCAACGTGAGTGGCAACTTTACGGCCTCGGCCAGCGTTACAGACACGGTTGGCGAGGACAATATCGCGCGTGTGGAATTCAACATTAATGGTTCTTTAGTGAACACGGAATACGTTGCAACGTATTGTCTGGTTTCGGGTGATGGCCCATGCCAACCATACGACAGTCGCAATTTACCGAATGGTGAACATACGTTGACCGTTGTGGCCTACGATGAAGATGATAACTCCGGCACATGTAGCGCGACCTTCACCGTTTCCAATTGATAGTTGCCAATAAAGAATGCCATGGCTGTTAAAGTCGTGGCATTTTACTTTTAGGCTTTTTCGACATACCCGAGCGCCGGCCCCACCCCCCAAACATAACGAAACAGCCCCAGCCTCGGGTCACGTTGCAAAAGCCGAAAAAGTGGCTATATCCGAGAGCGAACATTGAATATTCCATGAGTACCCCCGCTCGATACTGGGCGCCGCGAGGCCGTTCTTGCTAGCGTCTACATACGTTTATCGTTAACAGACACAGGGTTATACAACACAGAAAGGATTGCTGACATGGGCATTACAATTGGGGACCGGGCGCCAGATTTCGAATTGCAAGACCAACATGGGGACTGGGTGCGCTTGTCCGATTTCTTACACCAGCCGATCGTGGTTTTCTTTTACCCCAAAGCCCATTCGCCGGGCTGCACGATGGAAGCTTGCGCGTTTCGCGACGATTACGAAGCCTTTATCGAATCCGGCGCGGTGGTGTTGGGCATCAGTAGCGATAGTGTGACCGACCAGCGCAGCTTCGGCCAGAAACACAATTTGCAGTATCCCCTGCTGAGTGACCAGGGCGGGCACGTGCGCCAAGCCTGGGGCGTCGGCAAGACCTTGGGCATTTTGCCCGGTCGCGTCACTTATATCATCGACCCGGATGGCATCGTGCGCGGCATGTTCAATAGCCAGATCAATGTCACCGCCCATGTGCGCGAAGCGCTAGACATCCTGGCCAAAATCCGCCAGGAATTCGGCACCTGACTAGACGCGCTCGGCACTGGCCAAGATGGCATGAAAGGTGGGGATAAACGCATCGACTTCGCCATCAATCTGCGAGATGACCTGTAAAAAGTAGACGTTACCCTCCACATAGCCCATGACGCCGTAAACGTCGTAATCATTGCCATTCACGGCCCGCACCAGCAGCCCTGGCGCGTCGAATAGCCAAGCCTCGTGGACTTGCACATCGCGCAGCCTCAAAAACGTCACATTCAAAGCGAGCAGATCATCCACTGTGGGGTCGTCTGGCAGCACCCCCGCCCGGACGAGGTCGTCCGTAGGTTGGTAAATCCCCGTGAGGACTAAGCCCGTGAACAGGTCGTCGCGCCCTAACGAGAATAAATCCCGGTCGCCGGGGAATTCAAAGAGCCCAAAACGGTCGGGCGCGTCTAGGGGGGTCCACTCGGCGGGGTAATCCATGCGCACTTCCATAAAGGTGCTGGTGATTTCATTGGGCAGGGGCGGAGCCTCGGCGGGCGTGATCTCCGCGAGCATCCTCTCCCATGGGGCGCGCCATTCGGCAGCGGTGGGCGGGCCAGGCAAGCTCAGGATCAACACGGCTAGGTCGGTGTTTTGCGTCCAGAGCGTGACCAACCCATCTGTCCCGGCATTGTCCGTGCCGATGAGCGTCAGCGCCCGGCGCCCAGCCACAGAGGAATTAAATACATCGTCCACGGTGAAGTCCAGGCCCAGGATTAGCCCCGGCACGAGGTCTTCTAGGCGCGGGTCGGGGGGCGCTTGCAAGAGCGGTGCATCCAGGGGCAGCAAATCGAGCGCAATGACCGGCTCAGTCGCGCGGGTGGTGGGGTCTTCGTCCGTGGCCACCAGCAAATCGTCTGGATTGGCCACGATGGTCACCCCCTGGTCGGTGTTGGCATCCGGCAACCACCCAGGCGGATGTTGCAGGGTCAAACCATAGGCATCGTATGGCGTGTCAAAAGCAGGCGGGCTGTCCCTTTGCGCGGCCACAGATGGCATCAGCATAGCCAGGCTCAACACAACAAGGATGATGGATAAGCGCTTCACGGATGGTGCTTCCTTTCGAACCAGTTTTCGCACACGGCTTCTATCGCAGTATAGCATCCTGGCGGGCGAGGGTCGATAGGCGGGCGCTTTGGGGTGGCCCCAACAACTGAATGCGACCATTCAGCTAGGGCCATCAGCAGGGCAATCGCATCAAAATTTTTGGTTCACAAGGGATCAAATAAGGTCAAAATACGGACAATCCGTAGGGGTCAGACCTACCTGACCCGAAAAAAATGAAGTGGTGGGCGAGGCCCCGCAAGCGGGATGCAAGCACATCCTCGCCCCTACAGTGATTAACCCGGTGTGAAATATATTCAAAGACCCAAAATCGTAACTGCTCAGGCTATGCCAATTCTTCCCCCTCACCCCCTTAATCCCCCTCTCCCAAACGCCGCTTTGCGGCTGGTAGAGGGGGAAAACGACCCGAAACCGACACATTTTGCCCCTCTCCCAGGGCTGAAAGCCCTGGGAGAGGGGTTGGGGTGAGGGCTGAGTCGTTCAAAATCTCTGTGAAGGCCCAATTTGAGGCAATCGCCCTGTACCCCAAGCGGCGTAGCTTGCCACAGGAATTAACCAGGGTTAAAATAAAACTAAACAACCTGTATTCTTTAGGGAGCCAAACGATGGCCAAGCCAATTAAATCATACCAGGGTAACGGGCTAAATGTGACCTTTGAGCCGGCGCGATGCATCCATGCCAAAGCGTGTGTCAATGGCCTACCCGAAGTTTTCGACACCGCGCGCCGCCCCTGGATTTTGCCGCAGGCCGCGCCCGCCGAACAAGTGGCTGACGTCGTAGCACGCTGCCCCAGCGGGGCGTTACACATCCGGCCCCACGACGAGACGCTCCCCCCCGAAGCCCCGGACGCCGAAAACACAATTCAGGTGCAGCCCGACGGCCCGCTGTATCTGCGCGGCGACTTGGATATGGTCGGGATGCAAGGCGAGCCCTTGCGCCGCGATACGCGCTTGGCCTTGTGTCGCTGTGGGGCTTCCCAACATAAGCCGTATTGCGATAACCAACACTTAGAAAGCGGCTTTCAAGACCCCGGTAAGCTGAGCAAAACCACCTTCGCGGTGGCAGATTACCAACCCGGCGGCGCGTTGACAGTCACGCCCTCGCCGAACGGCCCCCTATTGGTGGGCGGCGCGGTGCGCATCCTCAGCGCGGACGGTAGCGCGAGCGTCGACTGTCATCAGTGTGCGTTGTGCCGATGTGGGAGCTCGAAGAAGAAGCCGTTTTGCGACGGAACGCATAAAAAAATCGGCTTCACAGCCGATTAG
>DAOTVD010000321.1:0-7346 GCA_034437075.1 Anaerolineae bacterium | reverse complement strand
ATAGCCCCTCCCTGAATTCGGGGAGGGGCTGGGGAGGGGTAATTATTTTTCTGGAAAAGCCTAAGCCCCTTGTTAGCACATACTTGATGCGATTGCCCTTGGCTTACTGCCCCTCGAATGCCAACACCAACACCGTCGCGCCGTTATCGGGGCGGGCGAACGCGCCGATAACCTCGGTACGTTCCGACGGGACGCCTAACAAGCTCAGATCATCTTCATTGCCCGGCTCGATGAAGACGTAGCCGCCACGCGGCGCGACTCGTTCCCAGTCGGCTTCGCTCAATAGCGCGGGATGATCGTCAAATGGGAAATACGGGCAATATAAATTTAGCGCATCCGCCACCGGAAAATACAAGCGCAAACTATGACAATTGCCGACCAGCCCGGCAACGGTCGCCCCGCCGGAGGGCTTGCGCATGACGACCGTCTCGGCGGCTTCGCGCAGGCCGTAGCCAGATGAAATATTGCTGAAATATTCCCATTCGTCTTGCGCGCCCAGCGTCAGACGCTCCGGGGCATCCCAGGCCCCGCGAATGAAGCCCGCGCTATACCCCGCGTATAGCCCGCCGCCCAACGCCAGGACGATCAGCAGCGCGTAGGGTGCCACGCCGGGCGCGCGCTGCCAAAGCCCCACCGCAAGACCGTGCGTGGCGCTGCCCAGCCCCACCAAAATCAGCGGATACGCCACCAGCAAATAGCGCGTTGTCGGGAAGGCCGTCGCGACGACGATGAAGCCGCCCAACAGCCCGGCCAGCCCCAGCACATAGGCCCCTGCGCGCGGTGCGGCGAATAGACTCCCCAGCGCCAGCGCAAACAAGATCAGCGGCGCGCCTGTCAGCGCGGATACCGAATCGGCGTAGGTGTTTAGGTTTTGCTCAATCTGCGCCAGGCGTCCGCCGTCTTCCGGCACGAATAAATCTTGCTCCACGACGACCGACTTGTTTTCCGGCGGAAAAAGCTCCTGATAGACGGCATACGACGCGGGCAAAAGCAACATCCCCACAACCAGGCCCGCCACCCAAAACAGCGGACGCGGCATGATGCGCCCGCGCCATAGCAACATCGCCAAAAGCGGTGCGGCCAGAACAGGCAGCGTCGTCAGCTTGGCCAACAAGGCCAAGCCCAGCCACAAGCCTACCCACAGCGCCCGGCGCGGCTCTGGGTGATCTGCCAGGCGCGCGCTCGCCCAAACTGCCGCCAAAACGAACACCAACGCGAAGGGGTCTGCGAGCGCCAGGCGTTCGAAAAAAAGCATAAAGGGCGAGAGCGCGTACAGCCAGACGACCAGCAGCCCCGCCCAGAACGAGCGCGTCATATGGCGGGTTAAGCCGAAGCTAAGAGCCGCCGCCAGCGGCGCGAGCAGGGCCACCGCCACCCGCGCGACCCACAACGCGCTAGGGTCTTGTAAGCCAAACAGCCCCAGGTAGTAGTACAAGAGCAGCTTAGCGGGCAAGATCGAGGCGCGGGGGTCAACGAAGTCGAAGACGATCTGCCCGCGCAGAATATGCAGGCTTTCGTCCACAAAGGCGGGCATAGCCAGCGGATTGTGCGCGCGCAAGGCGAAGACAACCCATAGGGAAAAGATCAACATCAATTGCTGAATACGGGACATCATCAAAGCAGAAATTTGTGTGTGCGTTTAATCGCCGGGCGAATTGTGTAAGGGGGGCGGCGAGACAACCGCCCCGGAAGACTGCATACCGCGTTGCATCAACACCAGGCCGCCAACCAACCCCAGCGACCAAGTCAACACGCGAATCAGTAAGCTGATGCCGAGCGCGTCGGCTTCTGCAATGCCCAAATAACCCAGAAAGAAAACATACGCGCCCTCGCGGATGCCCAGCGAACCGGGCGTCAGCGGGATGACCTCTAGTGTCACGATGAGCGCTACGAACGTTATAAAGGAAAAATAGGGCACAGGCTCGGCCAGGGCCAGCAAGGCCAGGTAAAAAGCGCTCATGCTGAAAAAATTCGCGATTAACGATAGCACGATCAGTTGGGTGAGCGTTGGCCCTGTGCCTAAGCCCCCCCGTAAAGCGAGGCTCAGCGCGCGGACTTTCTCGCCAATTTTGTGTAATCCGAGCCGGGTCAGGCTGTGGACACCCAGGCCCACGAACCACCCGAAGCGCAACACGACCAAACCCAAGACGCCCCCCACGGCCAGCGTATACACCAGCGCCGTCACGCCGAAGGGCACATCCGGCGGGCGGAGCACCAGCAAAATCAGGCTGGCTGTGCAGAGAATCGTCACGAGCCCGACCAAGCGCTCTACGATGACCGCCGCCACCGAGGAGACCCCCTGCCCGGTATCCACCGAGCTTTCGGCCATGCGCATGGCATCCCCGCCCGCCGACGAGCCCGGCAAGAATTGGCTATAAAATGTGCCGATGAGATAAGTACCCAGCAAACGCCGGAACCCAATCGTCACGGCGGTTTGGCGCAAGACCACCCACCAGCGCAACGTTTTGGTGCTGGTGGACAGAAACAATAATGCCCAGGCCGGCACGAAGTAGATAAACTGAGCGGTGCGCAGTGTTTGCCAAACGTCTTCGCCATCTACTAGCCCGATGAGCAGGATGAGTCCAACGGCTCCCATGAGGATACGCACCCAGCGCCAAATGGCCTGGGTTCGCGACAAAGTCCCCCCCGCCGTATGTTGTTGTGGGGCCAATATGCCCTCCTGATTCATGTCAACTGCTCTGCGGGATTATAACGAGCCCTCACCGATTGGTAAACGGCGGGATTACGGCGGGCAAAATGGGCCCAGCTTGGCGTGGGCTGAGGACGCCTGGGAGCACTACAATGACAACCGAATTGCAGCGCGCAAAATGGGCCCAGCTTGGCGTGGGCTGAGGACGCCCAGCATTCCATAAAAATCTGATTAATTAAATGCTGCTTCTTTTTTTATAATAAGGGTTGCCTGCCCTTATTATCTGAAGTAAACTGGGGTTACTATATGCAAAAAGTAACAAATTGGGAGTTATAGGGTTATGCGAGGCATATACAAACTTCTATCTTGTATTATTATCATCAGTCTGATGATGCCGTTCGGGTTCGTTTTGGCCGAAGAGCCGACCGCCGAGCCCACTCCGGTCGCTGAGGAAGCACCCCCAACGGAGACACCGCCACCCGCTGAGGAACACACACCCGCTTCTAGCGAAGACCCACCCCAGGCAGAATCTCCGGCACCGACCACAGAATCACCACCTGCCACTGAACAACCGTCCGCAAATCCACCCGCTACCCAACCAACCCCCTCTACAACACCAGACAGCACACCCGAAACCCCCACTGTGACTGAGGTCGCCGCCGAGGATGACGAAGAAGCCGCCACCGAGGATGACGAAGAAATCGCCACCGAGGATGACGAAGAAGCCGCCACCGAGGATGACGAAGAAGCCGCCGCCGAGGATGACGAAGAAGCCGCCGCCGAGGATGACGAAGAAATCGCTACCGAGGATGACGAAGAAGCCGCCGCCGAGGCAAATAACGTCAACATCGTAATAGACAATGGCAGCAGCAACACACCGCTAGATCGGATGAGTGAAGAAGAACTTGAAAATCTCGGCGAAATCAGCGACCCCTACTTCACCAATCCAGATGATGGTCTAGTTTATGGCTTCGTTGATGGTGGATCATGTCCTGGATTTGTGGATGTTTGCAACAGCACACCAACCGTTAACGCCTTTGCAGATGCAATCGACGCCATTAACAACGTCGCGGACGGCGCGACACCGATTACCCTCAATGTGATGGCTGGCACCTATGGCGTCGCCGGTACGGTGCCGCTGACACGTAGTAATGTGACCATCAGCGGCGCTGGGGCGGGTAGCTCTATCATCGATGGCGGCAATGCTGGCGGCGTCAATGGGCGCGGTATTGCTTTGGGTAATGTCTCGAATGTTATCATCGAAGGCTTTACCTTCCAGAACCTCGGCAATGGGGGGTTGCTTAGCGAACGCGGCCAAGGAGTGTATGCCGATGGGTCTGCCGGACCAGCCAATAACATCACCGTCCGCAACAATACCTTCTCCAACGTCAATTGGGCAGCGGTGTTTGCCTGGTCGAATGGCAGCACAGTGCATAACAACTGGGTAATCGACAATAACACGGTTACCGGCACCGATCTTTATGCTCTGGAATGCAGTGGATGCGCCAATTCCCAAATTACCAATAACACAATCACCGGGTCGCCCGAAGTGGGGGTCTTGTTATTCCCGCAAGGTGGCAACACCGGGAACAACACCGTCTCTGGCAATAACATCAGTGGCGCCACCAATTCAGGTATCACCAGCCTGTCATTTGGGGCCAATGTGAACGGGAACACCTTCAGCAACAATACCATCAATGTGCCCTCTGGCGGCTCCGCGATTTCGGTCTGGGAAGGTGGGGGAACAATCAACAACACCAACATTTCTGGCAATACCGTCAATGCCACCAACGCAACCGGCGGTTGGAACTTTGGCGGTCAAATCCAGGTTCAAGATTCCGAGAACAACACTATATCCAATAACACCGTCAATGTGAATGGCGTTGGTGGCGCGGGCGAAGCCATATCCGTGAATAATGCGGGCGGCAACAACACCATTAGTGGCAACAACGTCAACGTATCAGGTCCCACTCCGGGGCCAAGCGATTATACTGGCGTCAACATCACCGGAACCGCAAACGGCGGCATAACCATCAGCGGCAATGCGATTGATGGCGGCAATGCCAGTGGTAACGGGTGCGCCATTAATTTTAATGGCCTAACACTAACCGTCCCGTTTGGTGGCAATGCCATCACGGGCTATGCTGCTGGCAACGAGCTATGTAATGATGCTGCTGTCAACTTTGCAGCCCCACCTGCCCCCCCCGCCACAGGCGGCGGCACCACAGGCACCACAACGGACGCGCCCGCCCCAACCTTCTTCGGGGTGGAACTGCCCGCCGAGTTGCCCGCGCTGGGTGCCACAACGCGCCGCGTTGCGCGCCCTGGCGAAACCGAAGCCGATGCGCTGATCGTCCTGGCCCCCAATGGCGCGCTGGTGACCGTCGACGCCATCTTGCGTACTTTGCTCATCCCCGAAAGCGCGTGGAGCGGCAACCAGATCGTGACCCCGAATTATGATTTCGTGGGCATCAACCCGAACTTCGCGCGCGACACGGACGCCCAAGCGCGCCTGACCCGCGCGGACGCTGGCAGCATCCCCGCCTTGCCGCAGGGCGTAAACTTCCTCAGTGGCTGGACGGTGGACGTGTTGCTGGATGGCGAACCGGTCATCCAATTCGCGGATGGCACGCGCTTGCATGTGTCGTTCTCTTTGCTGGACGAATGGCTAGACCGCGAATTGCAAATCCTATTCTGGAACGAAGACACGGGCGAATGGGAAGAAGTCAGCACCCGCGCGTTTGAAGTCCCGAACCTGAGCACGCCGGGCCTGGATGGGCTCATCAGCCGCAATAATAGCCAGGCCGAACGCGAATTGTTCGGGTCTTCGGTGAATTTGTTTAGCTGGGGTGTGTGGGATCGCGCCGATGAGGCACCGCAGAGCCGTCTGTGGGGCCAAACGACCCAAGCGGGCCTATACGTGCTGGTGGAAGTGGCCAGCGAGTAAGGCCCCGCCTGCCTAGCATTTGCCACCTGTCTTGTACGAGGCAGGTGGTTTTTTTATCCGGCGCGGGCTCGTGCTACAATGACGGAGAACTGACATCACAGGAGAGCTAAATATGTCCGACTACGTGATCTGCGCGTCGTGTGGCCATCACAACAACCCCCAGGCGGTATTTTGCGAATCCTGCGGAGACCATCTGCGCGCGAGCATCTTCGGGGAGGCGGGCGAAGATACCGTGTTCGTGAGCGGCGCGGCCCTGAGTGACATCATCAACGATAGCGGGCGGGCCTATTTTGGGCGCGAGGCGCGCGTGCATCTGCATCCGATTAATGGCGGCGCGGTGATCGAAGTGCCGGACTTCACGACGGGGATTGTCCTGGGGCGCGGCCCTGCCGAAAGCAAACTGCCCCTGCTCGATCTCTCGGCGTATGATGCCAAAGCGCAGGGCGTTTCACGCGAGCACGCTTACCTGACGCGGGTTAACGCTACCTTGGTGCTCGAAGACGCGGGCACGCTGAATGGAACATACCTCAACGGCAAGCGCATCTCGCCCGTCCAGGCGTCGATTGTGTGTGATGGCGATACGGTCGGGCTGGGCAAATTAACCTTTGAAATCCGGTTCCAGCAATAACCGGAGGCGCTCAGCCCGTGCTATCGAACATGGGCGGCTCGGGGGTGACGGGCACTAAGGTCGGCATCGGGGTTGGGCTGGGGATGGGCGTCGGCACGATGTCGTAAGCGTTATAATTGTGATGCTCGATCACATCCCATTCGGAGGGCGGCCAGTATTTCACCCAGGCCCGGCCCACGATTTCCCCTCGGCTGATGGGGCCGAAGCTGGTGCTATCCTGGCTAGAATTGCGATTATCGCCCAGCACGAAGAATTCATCTTCGCCTAGCGTCCATTCGCCCTCGCTACACGAGCCCGTCCGGCAAAAATTCTCGATATACGGTTCGTATAACGCTTCATCGTTGACAATCACTTGCCCGCGTTCTAGGCGGACGGTATCACCCGGCACACCCACGATACGCTTGATGAAATCCCGCGAGGGGTTATCAGGATAATGAAAGATGACGATGTCGCCGCGTTGGGGATCATTGAACATGTATTCAAAGCGATTGACGATTAAATATTCATCGCCTTCGAAGGTGGGGAACATGCTCTGGCCTTCCACCACATAGCGCGAGGTAGCCAGATTCACCAACGTATAAATGGCCAACACCAGCACGATAATCTCGAGGAGTTCTTGCAAAAAGCCGAACCCTTCGCGTAAGCGCGGGCGGGGTGGCTCGGCTGGGGCGGTCTTAACCACGGGCTGTGTTGGCTCGGTTGGTGTTTCGGTGGAATAGTCCACGGGCGTTTATCATTCATCTCTCTGCGATGTCTCCCCATCTTAGCGCCAAATGCTCAGATTGCAACAGCGTGTATGATGCGTGCCGGGCAGGTTCGACCCCCAGCCACTATAATGGGCGACATACATATCGACTCGATTGCGCGAGGTCTTACGTTTAGGGGGCTTTTCCAAGTATTTAACTATGCCGGTCACTACTCAGCCCTCACCCCAACCCCTCTCCCAAACCGGCTTTCAGCCCTGGGAGAGGGGCAAAAAGTGTCGGTTTCGGGTCGTTTTCCCCCTCTACCAGCCGCAAAGCGGCGTTTGGGAGAGGGGGATTAAGGCTTTTCCAGAAAAATAATTACCCCTCCCCAGCCCCTCCCCGAATTCGGGGAGGGGCTATTATGCGCACGAGTAA
>DAOTVD010000320.1:0-6867 GCA_034437075.1 Anaerolineae bacterium | reverse complement strand
CCACCAGCAAATTCTGGGTTAGCAGCTGGAGAAGCCCCAGAATCTGAGTCAGTTTTTGCCGCCAGCGCCGATGGAACGATCTTTTCAAACACTGTAACCTGCGGCGATTGATGCCCTAGCCCCACAGCCTCCCCGTGCCCTTGCCCCCCATGCTACAATCAACATGCTGGGGGGCGAGGCCCTTTTTCGCCCCCTCCCACGATGCCTGCCCAACGCAAGACCAGAAAAGGAGCGAATCGCGCCTGCCCAACGCGCGCATGATATGATGAACACCCCAAATCTGAACCCCAACCAGGGCGGTATGCCCATCCAATGCCCACAATGCGGCCACCAGTTCACCGCCCAACTCGAAACCGTCATCGACGCGGCTTATGACCCCAGCGCCAAAGCGCGCTTGCTCAGCCGCCAGACGAATATGATACAATGCCCCAATTGTGGTGTTGTGATGCAATTGGCCACGCCCTTGGTATACCATGACCCCGATAAAGAACTGCTGTTGGTGTACTTCCCGCAAGAATTGAACATCCCGCAGCAAGAGCGCGAGCGCATCATCGGCGAAATGACCCGCCAAGTGATGGACAACATGCCCCAAGAACAACGCCGGGGCTATCTGCTGAACCCCATCACGCCCCTGACGATAGATGGCATGATCGAGACCATCCTGAACAAAGATGGCGTCACGCCCGAGATGATGCAGGCCCAGCAGGCCAAAATGCAGGTCATCGAGCAGTTCATCACCGCCGCGCCGGATGCCCTGCCCGACCTCATCGCCCAGCACGAAGACCTCATCGACGACGAATTCATCCAACTGCTGACCTATTCCGCCGAGGCGGCCCTGGCCAGCGGGCAACAACAAGCCGCGCAAGCCATACTCGAACGGCGCAACGCCATCATCCAGGGCAGCCAATACGGCCAGGATGCCCTCGCACGGGCCGAAGCGCAAGAAGAAATCATCCAGGAAGTGCTCGATTACCTACGCAGCCAGGGCCAGCGCATGAGCATTGATGATTTCGTGAATTATCTGCTGAGCGTGTACGATAGCGACGACCATCTGCAAGCCGTGGCGGCCCTAGCACGCGAATCGCTGGATTATAATTTTTTCCAATATCTGTCGGGGCGCATCGAAAACGCGGACGGCGACGAAGCCGCCGCCCTGCAAACCGTCCGCGCGCGCTTGGTCGAATATGCCGAGATGATCGACCAGCAACAGCAACAGCGCGTGCAATCCGCCCAGCGCCTGATGATGGACTTGCTCAATGCCGAAGACCCGGACGCGGCCATTCATGAACGCCTGGGTTTTATCGACGACTTTTTCTTGTCCGTGTTGCAAGCCAGCGTCCAGCAATATGAGCAAACTGGCGATATGATCAACAGCGCGCGCCTGAAAAAGCTCTACGAGCGTATCATTGAGCATGTGCAAGCTAGCTCGCCGCCGGAAGTGCGTTTCGTCAACGAATTGATGACCCAAGAAGATGAGATCGAGGCGCGGTTATTGCTCAGCGAGCAGGCCGCGCAATACGGCGAGCCTTTGCTCGAATATATGGATGCGCTCATCGCGACGATGGATCAGCGCGGCGCGGAAGAATTGGCCGCCCAATTGCGCGATTATCGCCAAGCCGCCGCCGACATCATCGCGGCGGGGTGAGGCCTCTGGCGGCACCCCCAATTGCAATGGACATAACACGAAAGGACATGCCCCATGCCCGAATTCAGCAATCGCCGTTATCTGGATACGGTCGAAAAACAGGTGGTGATCTTCGATGGCGCCATGGGCACCAGCATTCAAGCCTACGACCTGACCGCCGAAGACTTCGGCGGCGAACACCTGGATGGCTGTAATGATTATCTGGTCATCACCCGGCCCGACGTCATCCGCGAAATTCACGCCAGCTTCTTGGAAGTCGGCAGCATGGTGGTGGAAACCAACACTTTTCGCGGGAATCGCCTGACGCTGGGCGAATACGGCCTGGGCGACCAGGTGCTAGAGGTCAACCGCGCGGCGGCGCGCATCGCGCGCGAAGCCTGCGACGCATACGAAGCCAAAACCGGCATCCCGCGCTTTGTGGCGGGCAGCATCGGCCCCAGCGGCAAGTTGCCCTCGTCCAGCGAACCGGGCCTGAGCGAAATCACGTTCGATGAACTGGCCGATATTTTCTACGAACAAGCCCAGGGCTTGGTGGAAGGCGGCGCGGACCTGCTGCTCATCGAAACGAGCCAGGATATTCTGGAAGTGAAAGCCGTGGTATATGGCATCACGCGCTATTTCGAAGACAGCGGCAACCGGATTCCGCTTCAGGCGCAAATCACGCTAGACACCAGCGGGCGGATGCTGATGGGCACGGATATTGAAGGCTCGCTGGCCACGCTCGAAGCCTTGGCCATCGACATCATCGGCCTGAACTGCTCCACTGGGCCAGAGCACATGCGCGCGCCGATCAAGTATCTGGTGGAGCACAGCACGCGGCCTATCAGCGTGCTCCCCAACGCGGGCTTGCCGATTAATGTCGATGGCCAGGCGGTTTACCCCATGAAGCCCGTGCCCATGGCCGAGCAATTGCTAGAATTTGTGGAGTGGGGCGTGGGCGTGGTCGGCGGCTGTTGCGGCACCACGCCGGAACACCTGCACGAACTCGTCGCGCGCGTGGGCCACGCGCGCCCCGCGCCGCCGCGCGCCGCGCGCTTCCCCGCGCAAGTGTCCAGCGGCATGACCGCCACGCCCATGATCCAAAACCCCGGCCCGACGCTGGTCGGCGAGCGGGTCAATAGCCAGGGTAGCCGCAAGATCAAGCGCTTGCTCTTGGCCGATGACTACAATGGCATTTTGGATGTCGCGCGTGGCCAGGCCGAAAGCGGCGCGCATGTGCTCGACATTGCCGTGGCGCTGACCGAACGCGACGACGAAAAGGATCAGATGGAAAAGGTCGTTAAAATGCTCTCTATGAGCATCGAAACGCCGCTGATGATCGACACCACCGAAGCCGATGTGGCCGAAGCGGCGTTGGCGATCTACCCAGGCCGGGGCATCATCAACGGGAATAACCTGGAAAATGGCCGCGAGCGCATCGACCAGATTTTGCCAATCGCCAAAAAGCACGGCGCGGCAGTCCTCAGCATGACGATTGACAAGGACAGCGGCGGCATGGCCAAAGACGCCGCCACCAAGCTGGCGGTCGCGCGCAAGATTCACGACATTGCCGTGAATGAATACGGGATGCAGCCCGAAGACCTTATTTTTGATGCGCTGGTCTTCACCCTGGCCACAGGCGACCCCGAAATGGCGGGCAGCGGCGTCGAAACGTTGGAAGGCATCCGCGCGATTAAGGCCGAGTTGCCCGGCGTGATGACCTGCTTGGGCATCAGTAATGTTAGCTTTGGGTTGGGGCCGGCTGCGCGCGCGGTGCTGAACTCCGTGTTTATGTATCATGCGGTGGCTTATGGGTTGGATATGGCCATCGTGAATCCCGCGCATATTACGCCCTATGCCGAAATCCCCGAAGACCAGCGCAAGCTGGCCGATGACCTGATTTTCAACCGCCACCCGGACGCGCTGGCCGATTACATCGCGTATTTCGAACAAAACGACGTGCAACTCGCGGGCCAAGAACAGGCCGACCCCACAGCCGATATGGCGTCTGAAGACGCCCTGCATTGGCAGATCGTGCACCGCAAAAAAGAGGGCGTCGAAGCGCTGATTGACCGCTGCCTGGAAAATCAAGACGCGGTCGGGGTGTTGAATAATGTGTTGTTGCCCGCCATGAAGGAAGTCGGCGATAAGTTCGGCGCGGGCGAGTTGATTCTGCCCTTCGTGCTGCAATCCGCCGAGGTGATGAAAAAATCCGTGGCGTATTTAGAGCAATTTCTGGAAAAAGCCGAAGGCAGCACCAAGGGCGTCGTCGTGTTGGCGACCGTCTACGGCGATGTGCACGACATCGGCAAGGGCTTGGTGAAGACCATCCTGAGCAACAACGGCTACACCGTGCACGACCTGGGCAAGCAAGTTCCGGTTAACACGATCATCGACGCCGCGCAGGAACATCAGGCGGACGCTATCGGGCTGAGCGCGCTGTTGGTGAGCACCTCCAAGCAGATGCCGCTGGTGGTCAACGAACTGGCGCGGCGCGGCCTGGAATATCCCGTGCTCATCGGCGGAGCGGCCATCAATCGCCAATTCGGCTATCGCATCAACTACCTAGAAGATAATGGCGCGCTATACGGGCCGGGCGTGTTTTATTGCACGGATGCCTTCGAAGGGCTGGCCGTGATGGACAAAATCGTGGATAAAGCCGCCTATGAAGGCTTTTTGGTCGAGCATTTCGAGAAAGCCGCCCAGGCCATGAACAAGCCCGCCCGCCGCAAGAAAGCCCGCGCCGTGGTGGGGCGCTCGGCGGTCGGCCCCGCGCCAGATTATCCCCGCCCGCCCTTTTGGGGAACGAAGGTCATCCGCGAGATTCCGCTAGAAAACGTGTTCCCGCATTTGCATCTGCCGGAACTCTATCGCCTGAGTTGGGGTGCCAAAAACACCCACGGCGACGCCTGGGTTAAGCTGCAAGCCGAGTTCGACGCCCGGCGCGAGGCCATGCAGCGCGACGCCATCACGCGCGGGACGCTGCGCCCGCAAGCGGTGTATGGCTACTTCCCGGCACAGGCCAGCGAAGACGCGGTGATGATCTTTGACCCCGACGCCTACGCGGCTAACGGAACCCTGACGGAAATCGCGCGCTTTGGCTTCCCGCGCCAGCCGGACGGCGAGCGCCTGAGCATCTGCGATTACTACGCGCCCTTGGGCGGCGAAATCGTGGACGTGTGCCCGCTGCAAATCGTCACAGCGGGCGATATGGCGGATGACGAGTTCGCGCGCTTGCAAAACGGCGAGGAATACAGCGAAGCCTATTTCTTCCATGGGCTGGCCGTGCAGACCGCCGAAGCGACCGCCACGTTTGTGAATCGGCTCATCAATAGCGAATTGGGCATCCCGCCCGCGCGCGGCTTGCGCTATAGCTGGGGTTACCCCGCCTGCCCGGATTTAGACGACCATGCCGTGCTGTTTCGGTTGTTGCCCGGCGTGGCGGAGATCAACATGGGGCTGACGCCTAGCTTTCAGCTTTTGCCGGAGCAATCCACGGCGGCCATTGTGACGCATCACCCCGACGCGAAATACTTTAGCGTGGGCGTAGACCGCGCGGCGCAGATTCTAGGCGAAATGGGCGATTGAGCGCGGACGGTCGGCCCTTTCGGGTGCGGCGTTCTTGGCCCGATGCGCTCGATTTCCTGCATACGGTGGATGACTCCTTACCGCAAGCCGAAGCACCCGCGAGCAAAGTCTCGTGAGCTAATCGTCCCTCGCCTCATCGGGGTGTGACTCCGGCGCGGAGCGTATCTCCCGCGCGACGGCCCGCGCGAAGACCAAATAGCCGGTGTGCCCGACCATTTGCTCATCCGGGCGCACCCGCGCGGGGATGGTGCGATAGCTGCGCCACAGCATTTCATCTGCTTGCAGGCCGTACCACGCCCCATGGTACAGATGCTCTAGCAGGGTCTGCAACTGGTTAACCGTGGGCACAATCGCCCCGAAAAAGCCCCCGCCGCGTAAGGCCGCCCGCGCGGCTTGCAGGTGTTCCCACGGTTCGCGCACATCCAGAAAGAGCGCATGCGCGCCCGCCTGCGCGAAGCCCTCCGCGATATCTTGCCCGAAAAAACTCACCCGCTCCGTAAGGCCCAGCTTGCGCAGATGCGAGCGCGCCAAGTCGTGTAGGCTGGGTTTGCGGTCGTAGCTGTAGATATGGCCCTCTGCGCCGACCAAGGCCGCTAGGACGGTCGTCAGCGCGCCGCTACCCGTGCCCGCCTCGATGATCTGCGCGCCGGGCACGACATTCAGCTTCAGGATAATCTGGCCCAGGTCTTTGGGGTAAATGATCTGTGTTTCGCGGCGCAAATGCGTGATGATGTCATCCAGGTTGGGCGCTAGCACATACATACTGTGCCCCTGATGCGTGCGCACTTGTTCGCCATAGGGCGTGTGGACAATATCTGCGAATTCGATGATGCCAAAATGCGTATTCAGGCGCTCGCCGGGGCGCACCACGCGCAAAAACACCTTACGATCTTTGCCCGTGAACAGAGCCAGGTCGCCGGGTTGCACGGTGTCTGCGGTGGGGAAGGGCATAGGGCGCTAGGATCAAAAAAAGGCGCCGGGGGCGCCTCTGCGAAGGTGAGTTTCGGCCCAGGCAACTAGGCGCTGCCGCAGGTGCCGCACCCGCCCGCTGCGTCATCGGCAGCCGCGCCGCTGTCTTTGGTGCGGAAAGATGTGCCGCACCCGCAACTGCTGACCGCTTGCGGATTGTCGATACGGAAACCACCGCCCATCAGGCTCTCGACAAAGTCGATAGTGGCACCGTCAATATACATCATGCTGGTGGCATCGACGACCAAGCGCACGCCGTTGTCGGCGTCAATCAGGGTGTCATAATCGCCGATGTTGTTCTCGAAAGCCATGCCATACTGCAACCCGGAACAGCCACCGCCCGCCACGAAGACACGCAGCGCGTGGTCAGCGCCCAGTTCGCGTTGGTGCATAATCTCCTGGATTTTCTCGGCAGCAACCGGGGTCACGATAATGGTGGGGGTGCTTTGTTGGACGTCGGGCTTATCAACGATGGTCATGGGTGTTTCTCCTTCACCACAAAATTTTGAACGGCTTTGCTCTGGTGAAATACTTGGCAAAATGTACTTGTCAGTATAGCAGATGGGCGTGCACGACGTCAATTAAACAAACCGCTACCTTTTTTATTGTGAAATTTCTCACGTTTAAGGCGTTTGGCATGGGTGACCTTTGCCTGGCCAACCGGAGCGCCAGCCTTGCCCATCTGG
>DAOTVD010000319.1:0-3534 GCA_034437075.1 Anaerolineae bacterium | reverse complement strand
GTAGCCGTCTGGATGAAATAATCGCGGTCGGCCTTATTCTGCAATTCATTGTTGGGCACACTGCGCGCGGTCTGGCCGTCGGAGTCAACACGCACCACTTCGTTACCGTTGGGGTCGAATAACCGCACTTGGTTATAGATAGCGCGCCCATTGGCAAATGCGACGAAATCGTTGGCCACTTGTTGGCGGAACAAGGTTACGGTGATCGAGTCGTCATTTAGGGCTTCTACCAAATCGCGCACATTATCGAGTTGAGATAAAAAGACAATATCGCCTTCTGCATTTTGTAAAAATGTGCGCATGGCGTCAGCGTCTTGGGTCACGCTGGCCTGTTCGGTGGCGTTCACTTGCTCGCGCAAACTCGCCTGCCATTGCTGGGTGATGACAAAGGCCAACACCAGCATGGGCAGCGCGATCAGCGGCAGCAACCACAACAACAGGCGCCACTGTAAACGGGTTTGAAAGAGTCGATTAGGGTTCATCACTTAAGCCTCAATGCCATGCAACAATTGGCGAATATATTCGAGTGGCGTTTATGCATGTTCGCCCTCCTGGATTTCAGGCTGCGACAGCGGGCCGGTGTGGCCATTGCCCGCCCCCCGAGCGGCGTCATCGGGCGCGAGTTGGAGCCGGATGGCGGTATGCGGTACACGCAAAGCCTTGCCCAGTTCGCGCACGGCGATTTGTAGCGCTTCATCAATATCTTGCGCGGTCTGCATCTGGCGTTCAATCGTCCCCAGTGCTTTTTCGTGGCGGCTGGTGCGTTCCGCGATTTCGAACAATTGCGCGTTATACAGCGCAGCGGACACCTGCGCGGCCAGGATGTCTAACACTTCGATGAGTTCTGCCGTAAAGTAATTGAGTTGGTCACTTTGGACGTCCAACACACCCAGCAAGCGCCCGCGCGCAAACAGCGCGATGGCCAACTCTGAACGGGTTTCGGGCAAGAGCGGATGCGGGAGAAAGACATCGGATTCTTGAACGTCGTTAATGGCCACAGGCTTGCGCGAACGCGCCGCCTGCACCACGATACTATATTCGTTATCCAAAGAGATGGTGCGTTCTTCGGCCACCATCTGGCGCCCGGTGTGCCCGGCCCCCGCCGTCAGCAACAGGTTTTCGCCATCGTTCGTCAGGGCATAGATGTGTGCGTGGTACAAACCAAACCGTTCTTTGGTCAGGTCTACCACGTCTTGCAGCACGCGCTCCACATTTAGCACGGTGGTCACCTGGCGGTTCACATCCAGGATGGTTTGCAGATCGCGGGTACGGCGGTTCACCCGCGCTTCCAACGATTGGATCAAATCACGCAATTGGAAAGCCATACTATCAAAGGCTTCGGCCAGGGCCTCGATCTCACGTTCGCCAGCGGCATTCACGCGGATGTCGGACGCCTTACCGGCTGCCCTGGCTTCGGCCTTGCGGCGCAACTGGTTAATGGGCCGGGTAATCTGATTGGCCGTAAAGAGCCCCACCAGGACGATGATCATGGCCGCCACACCCGCGAATAGCACATTGGTCTGCACCAGGTCATCCACGGGCGCGAGCGCGTCGGCCCGGCCAATTTCCGTGATCAACGTCCAATCTGCCTGGGGGATAAATGTGGCTGCACCGAGCACAGTATCACCATGATAGGTGGTATATTCCCCAACGTATTCGGTTTCGCCAGGGCGCAACTGCGCGGCGCGTTGGGTGGCCGCCGTGTTCACGGGCTGGGATAATGGCGCATCATCAACAAAACGTGACGCCGTCAGGATAAGGCCATCCGGGCCTACCAGGTATGATTCGAACGTCTCGCTGTCGCTAAAGATCGTCTCATCGATCAACAAGGCGCTAATGGCATCGCCATCCACATGCAGCGCGATGCTGCCGATTTCGTCCCCGGTGGTACTATCGAAGACCGGGCGGGTAAACGTCACCACGTTTTGAGCCAACACCGGGTTAAACGCCACACCATACAAAGCAGCCCCTAGCCATTCGGTATCCGATAAATCGGTGCCCAAGGGGTAGCGCCCGTTATGGGTATACACCACAACACCCGCGCTATTTTGCAGGGTTAGGTCCACCACATCTTCGCCCACGAAACCAGCCAAGCGTGCCTGGGATTGCTCATAAGCAATCTGGTAGGCTTCGCCGTTTGGGTCGGCCAGATGTTCATCAAAGGCCGGGATACCAATCTGATTCTCGGGCGTGCCATCGCCCGTAACGACCAGGCGCACCGTAATCGTACTGGCGCTTTCTTGGGCCGTCGTCAAGAATATATCGACCTGTTCGAACTTCAAGCGCGAGGCGGTGAAAAGTTGTTCGTCCACACCCTCGGTAATGATGGTGCTCGCGCGGTTGAAGGTCAAGAAGGTGACAACCGCCACCGGCGCCAACCCGACGATCAGAAAAGTGAGCAGCAAACGCCCGTTTAGGGTTTGCCAAAATTGCCCGCGACGTGTACTCGTGTATTGTTCATCCATCGCTTACGAGTCTCCCTTGCTCGGCAGAGCATCTGCCCAAGCTTATGAGGCAGTATTGCCCCGATTATTGCTAGTTGGTAGGAGGGATATAAGTCAGCGCCCCCCGCATACAAATTACCTATACCATAGCATATCGAGATGGGTTTGGTGAAACCATCTCCATATATCAATAAAGCATAAGCTTAAGCAAGAGTCAAGTTAGAGTTAAGATAGCAACCGTTTTCATACCAAAACCCCCCAAGCCTTAAATATGATTAATGCGCATTTGTGGCTCATTGGCGAATTGTGCCAAGCGGCTTTCTGTTATGGGTTATGGGCGGCGGTGGTATGCGGTGCTCCAGACCCAGCCAACGATCAAAAATTGGCTCATCAAAACAAATTGCGCTACGCCAGCCCTCACATCCGCCTGAGCAAGGTCGGAGGCAGGGTACTGTTGGACAAACCAGCGTGCAATCATATACGTGATGGCCAAAATGGCGGTGATGATGGCGGTTGCGCGGGCCGACTTAATCTTGGTTTGGGTAGATATAATGAGCGGCATGATGAACATAACACAGCGCGCACCATACGTTAAAAAGGACTCGGTGGTGTGGTAATTCACCACGGCGTTAATCGTGGTGTTGCCCTCTTCCAAAAAACCAAAGATATAGAGCTTGTCGGCAAAGGCGGCTGTCACAGAAACCGCCACAAAAATCACATCGCGCAGAGTACCCGTAAACAACAACCCCAACAGCAACAATTGAAAGGCCAGCACCACCAGTGCGAAATAATCCCAAATCTCTTGGCCGGGAGCGGTTGGTAAAACATCCCCCAAATTTATGTCCATAATGACGACTCCTTCTATATATACATATACAACCTTCAACGAGCCTATAACGGCTAAACGAGCTCGTTAACCCGCCCCTATTCTACTCGATCCTATAGCAGGCTAAAGCCTGAAGTGGTACGCTACTCGCATCATAGATCATTATCAGTGCCCGCGCCCGTGTTTATCGGAGGCTAAAGCCTGATGTGGTACGCTACTCGCATCATAGACTCGCTAAGACCTAGAAAGATGATCTGTTGCCAT
>DAOTVD010000318.1:0-11937 GCA_034437075.1 Anaerolineae bacterium | reverse complement strand
CATCCGAGCAGGTCGGGGTGGGCGTGTCTGAGGGGGCGGGGGTGGGGCCTGGTTCATCTACCGGGAATTCAATCTCACATTCGGCTGGTATGCCGGGGTACCCGAAGAACAGGGACGAGCCATAGAAATCTTCCACCGTATAGCCTTCGATGTCGAAGGAGTCGGTGCCAAAGTTGCTGAATTGGGCTTCCCACAGGGTTTGGCCAGGCTGGATGAGACGCCGGTTGGGGTCACTGAACCATGTACCGCCCTGCGCGTTGGATGCATTCACGACTAATGGGTCGTTACGGCTGGGGCCTTCCCAGTGCGTCCGGTTGCTACCGTTAATCCACATGGACATTTCGTCGATCTGCATGCCCGGATGGATCACAAGCGGGCGCCAGTCGATATTGGCCCCGGTCAGATAAAAGGGCGCGTTGTCGGGGTTGGTGTACTCAATTTCGAGCCGCAGACGGTTTGCAAAGATGATCACACTGCCGGGCACGATGGATACATCCGTGCAAACGGGCGGATCGGTCGGTTCGGGGGTGGGTGGTTCCGTCGGCTCGGTCGGTGGCGCTTCCTCAGTTGGGTCGGTCGGCTCCGCCGAAGGATCGACTGTGTCCTCTGGGGTTGTGCTGGGCGATTCCTCTAAGTTCGGCGAGGTCAACAACTGCGGGGGCAGGTTCACGGCGCGTGTCGCGCGGAAAGCCTCGTTCACGCCAACGCGGCGCGCCATCAAAGGCAGATGTTCGGCCAGCCCTAGGGGGGTAATCAAGGGATGGTTGTAGAAGACGACCACTTCCAAGACATCGCCTGGGCCGCCTGCGTCATATTGGTTCGCGCCGGAGGGTGGCCCAAAGGCTGTACCGCCACCATGCGCATCCTCTAGCAAGGTACAGGTACGGTCGCTACGGTCAGCCGGCACCTGGTAACGCTGAGCCACCGTATTCGAGTCGGCAATGAGCGGCGGGCGTCCACTGCATATCCAAACATGGAACCAACCGGGTTCATCACTTTGGACGTTCGCGGCATCATAGTTCAATTCGGTCGGGTAACTTTGAATTTCATTGCCCTGGTCATCATGTAAGCCCACAATATGTTCGCCCGCGGCCAGGTTGAGACCAGCGGCACCATTGCGCGCATTATCAGCGATCCACATCAAACGGGCCATATCATTGCGCAGACCATCATGGTCGTCCGACTCAGGGTCGCATTCGATGCCCCAGTGTTGCCGGAAACGGGCATTCGTGCCATTAGTTTCGCAGGGAATCCAATGGGCCAGAACACTGTCTTTGTTTTCTGGGTCACCAATTGAGCTCGGATTCGCCATGCGATCAATGACGCTTTCGGGCTCCCAGTCGCCGGTGATGCCCGCGCGCACGGCAACACGGGCCGAGTTTTGGAGCGTCACCCAGGACTGAAAAATGCGAGCAAATTCGATAATGCCGAAAACCAGAATTAGCAAAATCGGCAAGGTCAGTGCGAATTCAACCAGGGTTTGGCCTCGCCGACTTCGCACGGCTTTGTTAGGGGGGGAGAGCGCCATAAGTTCTGTCTTCCTTTTATATTCTTAGCGTGCGATACGTGTAAACAAGCGACCGGCGATAGCTTCGAAAACTTCTTCCAATGATTGCACATCACGGGCGTAGTAGTATTGCCCACACCAAATTTCGCGCTCGGCTTGGGTGTCATCTAAGCCGAAGCAGGGATCATTCTCGCCGAATTCGGCTGGATACCCACCATTGAGCGTACCACTGGTGCCATGATCCAGAACGCCGTTGTCTCGCCAATCTTGCTGGAGGTTATTGTCGATGATGCCGTTATCCCCGGCGTCAGCAATATAGCGGAGCAAAGCTGCCCCAGACAGATTCTCAGAGAAGTCTTCACCAAACCCGATGGTAAACAGGGTGATGAAGTTGCCTGGGATGTTCTGGGCGGTGTCCAAAACGGCTAGCCCGGCCCAGTCGGCCATGTCGCGGGCGTAATCATCCGCGTCATAGCGTCCCGTTACGCCGCATTCACCCGTCAGCGTGGTTGTGTCGGGGGGCAGGCCATTTTCGCTCTCATCATTGCTCCATTCGACGCAGAAGTGGCGTGTATCTGGGTTCTGATCATTACATGCTAGGTCGAGATTTCGCCGGAACCAGTTTTCACGGGCTCCGTAGTTGACCAGTTCCCCATTAACCGTTACCGTCTGGTTTTGAATATCTAGATTCAGGGATGTGGCGTTCGCGTAAGAAGCTGCACATTCTGCGTAGCTAGGGTACGGGAAGATACTTTCTATATCGGTGAGGGTGACGTCGTCGGTGCCATCGCGATTGGCGTCATAGCCGACGCTATTTCCCCAAAGCCGGGCGACGCCATTCCCAACATTTGGGAAGTTACCCACGTACTGATATTCACGTGTTCCATCGTTGGGCAACAGGCTCCAATCGACGTTTGAACCACTTGGCGCCCACCAATCGCCCAAGCCCCAGTCCCAGAATAGTTCATCCCAACTCGGTAAACCATCTGCGGCGGTGGGGTCGGCTTCGCCATACCGGCTAAAGCCATCGTACCACAAGGCATCGTCACCCATATGTTGGTGCACCGGATGGCCTGGGGCGCGGTTGTAACAAAACGTGTACCACGGGCAAAAGCCGAAGTCGCCATATTCTGGAATATTGCCTGTATCGGTGCCACCTTCTTCGAACGTGTTGTTCGGGTTGATGTAATAGGACGAATTAGTCGCGCCGTCGCTGAGCAAAATGGTCACCCAGACCGAGTCGCGCCGGATGGTATCAACATCTGTCAGCAAGGCATTTGCAGCGCGCAACCCATCGCCAACATTCGTGGTGCTGCATTGGGCGGTGACTTCGTAGGCGAAGGGGCGCAAGCCGTTTGCTAGTTCGAAAGTGAACGTGGATGGATCAATATCATTTGTGTCATCCGCATCAGAGTTGGCGGCCCTTATATCGTTAGCCACGAAAACGTTGGCGTCCACATCGGCCACGGCGGCAGTTTGGGCCAGACAACGGTCATTGTCGCCACTAGGATTTTCATAAATTCCGACGAACTGATTCAAAGTCCGGATGGCATCTTCTTCTGAAACCATCATAGGTGGTGGCGCATCGGTAACATTCGCGGGGTTACGCGGGCCGATATTGGGGTACACGACCTGCGCCTGTGCAGAAAACGTCACCAGGCCCACCCGGTCACCGCGCACGAAATCCAAGCGTTGGATAAAGTTACGTGCAGCGTCTTTCACCTGGCGGAATGGCATACAGACGAGATCAGAAAAGTCTCCATCTGGCACGTTGTAACGCACACCAAGCTGGTCACCATTGGCGGTATTAAAGATGCCATCGGGCAAGGTCGAAAAATCGGTGGCGTTCAGAATAACCCCGCCATGCCCGAATTCATCATTTTCAGGCGGGTCATAAGCGAGGGCTGCTGGGTCGGTGCTCAAAACGCCATCGGTGTAAATGAACCAGCGCTCGGTTGCTTCATCAAACGCGACGTTGGCGCTTGCGCCGGGGTCATTACAGCAAAAGCCATGCTGCGGGCGAATTGAACTGACGGCACCCCCCGTATAGTAGCAATAATCCCGCAGATTGCTTGAACCATCGCCCCGGACAAGGTTAAAGTTGCCTGTCTCATTGGCAGCTAAGCGGTACGCCTCTCGGTTTACAGCATTCGGGTTGGGCGGATTCTCGCGCAGCGTGGCAGGTTGGGTCATACCGGCGCCATTAATGCCTGTCCCCAGCGGGTCATTTGTATAGTCCTGAATGGTGGTGTCACCCGACATTGAGGTAGAGGCATCTAACACCAGTGCAATATCTAGGGCGGCTGTTTCAGAGGTTGCGCTGGCGCTGATAATAAAATCATCCATGCCGACCAAGCGTAGAAAAGTCGTCTCCGAATTGATCTGGGCTACGACACGCACCAATTTGCGCGGGTCGCCTGCATCGCACAATTCCGTATCAAAATCCTCATCAATTTCCATTAACTCGATTGTAGTGAGAGCTTCGAGTTCTTCATCACCATACAGATCATCATTCGGAACATTATTGTTCGGGTCGGTGGGGCGTGGGAATAGGCTTGGATTGTTGAGAATGAACGGGTCGAGATCGTCCGGATTCGCGGGTGGCGGGTTACCTTCTTCGACACGCCATTCATGGATTTCTGTTTCACAGGTTTCTACCCATACGCGATGCGGTTCTAGCCCGTGTAAAGAGACATACTGCCGAGCAGTCAGCGCGACGGTCGCATAATTGGTGCCTTCGCGGATTTGCCCCGCTGCTGCGATGGCGGCAGAGTCTACAGCCCGGCGCAGGGTCGCATAGCGGACAAACATGATTGAGACGTCTGTCACGAGCCCCACGAAAGCGGCTAATGCGATAAAGCCAATCGCCAACAACACGATAGACTGGCCGCGTTCACTATTGCGCAATCGGCGCAATAATTTTTTACGAAAACGTCTTATGTTCATGAGCTAACGTTATACCTTCCCAATTTCTAATTGACCTCAATGTCAGGTTCGGCGGCGGATACAGGGAAAATACCCCAGATATGTACATCAATCGGATTACCAACCCATGTGAAAAAGGGTAATCCCAACAGTTGTTCACTGGCAAAGGTGATTTCAACCAAGACCAAGCCATAGTTGGGGATAGCTGTTATTTCATCAACATCCATTCGTTCGCCGTCATTGTTTGGTAGCACAAGCGATTTTTCGAGTTGTTCTTCCATCCATTGTACGGTGAAGTGAGACCCAAAGCAGCTTGGTTCATCGGGGTCAAAAGCATGCCCGCGAAAGACATAGCCGCGAACTTGTTCATCGGTCGTACTATCGAAATAGTCGCCGTTGATATCTCGCCGCTCGGCGGGGGTTTCACCGCTGCCATCATCCAAGACGCCATCACCATCAATATCAAATGGGTCGCGCGCATCATTGGCACATTCGTTTTGCCGCGCTGGGTAACGCCCGGTCACGCGGATACAGGGCGAATTAGCTGCCCCGCCACAGGGTTCCGCGCCCTCCAACGTGGCATAAGAAAACACGGATATGACAATGTCATCGACTGTCCGGTTTAATTCTAAAGGGGCCAAATTCGCGAGTACTGAACAGGCTACACCATCGTAATACCCCAGGTTCGCGCTTTCAGTACCATCCGTGCGGAAGTAACCCCCTAATTGCAAAGCGCTATTCACTTCGCTCTGCACCTGGCTCAGATTTAGGTTTGGCCCAGCCGGGATAGGATATTCTGTGGCGGCATTAGGGTTGATGGATGTGGCGTCGCAATCCAAGAAATGGTAAAGCCGCTCATTACCTGGCCTCCAGTCTAGCGGGTCTTGTAACGACCCATAGCGGCCTGCGGCGCGGACGACATCCGACAGAATGAGGTAGTTGTTGGCAAAATAACCCACCTCCACTAGACCCATGAGCATAATAAGGAAGATCGGCATGGTGAGCGAAAGCTCGACCATCGACTGGCCTTTTGTCCCTGTGGGTTTGCCATCCAGAATGGCTAGCAACTTTTTGGCAGATTTGTGCATGGAAGTATCTCTATATTATACGTATCCGAATGCGCTAATGATTGTAACAATACTGAACTAGGGTAAGCTTGGTTTGCTTACTACCTAGATCATACCATGTCGCTTTGTTTAGATTGATAAAGTTTTGTGAAGACGTAAAACGTTAGGACTGTTGTACTAAGGCTCGGATAAGATAACCTTGCCCATAGCGTGAGATGAGGATTTGCGGGCGGTCGGCATCTTTTTCCAACTTGCGCCGTAAGTTGCGGATGTGGTTTCGGACGAGGGCCGTATCCCCAGAAATACTGTTGGGGGGCCACATGCTTTCAAGGATTTGTTGGGCGTTTAGGTATCGATCCCGATTATTGCACAAAAAATAAAGCAACTGAAATTCGATGGGCGTTAGGTTGATTTCGCGGTCATTCACCTGCACGCGGTGGCGGGTGACATCCAAAACAAGTTGCGCGGTTTGCTGGGAGGGTGCCTGATGCCAGCGCAGCAGGGCGCGGAGGCGGGCCAGCAATTCTTGTTCGGCGAAGGGCTTACGGAGTACATCATCAGTTCCAGCATCTAGCACCTGGGCTATTTGGCTAGCATCCAACTCTGGCGTGATGAGCAGTAGCGGTGTTTCCGCTAGGCTGGGCATATGACGGATGGTCTGGCAGATTTGCTCCATGTCTTGTGGGTATGGGGTGACATCAATGACCAAGCCGTCCAAATGTTGGTGTACCAATATCTCTTGAATGGTGTGATAGTCGGCCACGACAACCAAATGAATGCCTTGGTGATCGAGATTATCTTGAAGGGAGCGGATGAGATGTGGGTCATTTGTTGAGGTGAGAATAGTTATCATCTCAGGTATATCCTTGTTGTGTACCTCCTTGCTAGTATACGCTTCTTTTGCGGCCTTGTTTGTGAAAACGATATGAATTTTTATGAAACCTGGTTGCCCAACCGTTGCCATAAGAACAAAAAGAACCAAGGCGTTGTCAAAAGCACTTGGCTCTGGGTATGGTTTATGAATGCGCAAAAAACCTGCCCTGAATGGCAGCGTGTTTGCACTAGAAAAGCCTTAGCTGCGTGGGGACTGCCCACACCTACAGCGCTGCCGCTGCTGGCAGAACCTCCTCAGCAAAGCGCTGCAAATGTTGCATGTCATACACATCCTGAAAGTTAAAGATCGCATGGGTAAAGCCCAATTCGGCGTATTGGTGCAGGCGGTCAATGACCCCAGCGGGGGTATCTTCGCCAATAGCGAAATGTACCGTCCCTAAGGAAGTCTTCTCAATCGCATCATAATCGCGCCCGAGTGCTTCACAGTGCGTCCTGAGCGTTTCCAACGCTTGGCGCTGACGTTCGGGGCCACCGGCATCGAACAGGTTACAGGCATCGGCGTATTGCGCCACCATACGCAGTGTCTTACGTGGCCCCATGCCGCCCACCAAAATACGCGGATGAGGGGTGCTGATCGGCGGTGGATTATTGGTCATCTTGGGTGCGGTGACATGGGTGCCGCTGAAGCTACTCGCTTCGCCAGATGACCAGAGCGTATGGGCCATTTGCAGTGTATCCTCTAATTGCTCAAAGCGTTGGCTGGTGGTGGGGTAGGGAATCCCAAACCCGTTGGCTTCTTCCGCGTACCACCCCGCGCCTATTCCTAAATAAGTGCGCCCCTCCGCTAGAATATCTAGCGTCGCGGCAGCCTTTAGCAAGACCCCCGGCGGGCGATAGATCACCCCGGTCACCAACACCCCCAAGCGAATCTTGTGGGTGAGCCCCGCCAAAAAACCCAGCGTGGTGTAGGCTTCCAGCATTGGATCGTTGTATGTTTCGCCCAATAACCCTTGTATCTGATAGTAGTGATCCATGACCCAAGCGCTGTAAAATCCGGCGTCTTCGGCAAAAGTGATGATCTCTTTCAGCTTGGATGCAATGGCATTCGCTCCACCTGGATATTTGAACGACACGATCTGTAGACCAATCTGCATGTGGTATAACTCCCTGAACTTGTAACGATAGACCAATTATAGTCCTTGAACCGGAAAATCTCCGGCGCGGTTGGTGTCCCAAGCCCAAGGCTTTTCCAGAAAAATAATTACCCCCCCCCAGCCCCTCCCCGAATTCAGGGAGGGGCTATTATGCGCACGAGTAAGTTCTCCCCCCGAATTCGGGGGGAGCTAGAGGGGGGTAAAATCAAGCCGGTATCCTTTTCGACAAAAGCAAGCGGCATAGTTAAATGCTTGGAAAAGCCTAACAAGCCTAATGAATGTAATGACTTGGGAATGGCGGTGCGCCAAGATAGTTTGCGCCTAATAACCACCCAAATTGTTAAGTCCAAGTTGGAAGCAGCCGCCCTCAGTATATATATTTTGCTTGCACTTCATTGGGGCGTATTGCATAATGAAAATTGACGTACATTCTACACAATTGGCCCGACCAATATTGATTGAGACCTCATGTCAACCATTGCCTTAAAGAGCTATCACGAAGAAATTAACAAACTATACAAACGCGAAGTCTTTGACGAAGTTGTCGGGCATTGCCATCATATTCTGAAGCACTTCCCCAAAGAATTAGATACCTATCGCCTGTTAGGCAGCGCGCTATTGCAGCTTAACCGACATACCGAGGCCGCCGAGGTCTTTCGCCGTATCCTGAGTGCCGTGCCGCGTGACTATACCGCGCACCAGGGCTTGAGCCAGGTCGCTGAAATCGAGGCGGATATGGATGGTGCGATCTGGCATGCCGAGCGCATCTTTGAAGCGTTTCCGGGCAATACAGCGACTGTGAATGAATTACGGCGTTTGTATCGTGAACGCGATGGCCACGACATCGAGCGCATCCAACTCACGCGGGCCGCGTTGGCTCAGCAATATCTAAATGGCCAACATTACGAACAAGCTATTGCAGAACTGCGGCAAGCATTAGCCGTGCACGCTGAGCGACCCGATATGCAATTGATGTTAATGCACGCCTTGTATGATAACCAGCAAACGGCTGAAGCTGGCGAAACGGCGCTGGCCTTGCTAGAAAAGCTGCCCGATTGCCTAGAAGCGAACCAGGTAATGGCCGATTTATGGCTGGCGAATAAGCGCCCCGAAAATGCACAGCCCTTCCTTAAAAGGGTTAGTGATTTAGCCCCCTACACCGGTGCCGAGATGATCGCCCAGCAAGACGTTGTTGACCCCGACACGTTTCGGTTACCGCGTTTGGATTGGCAAGCCGAAGCCCTGTCGCGCACAACAACCGTCGCCCCCGATTGGCTGAATGATTTCAGTGGCACCTTATCGGGTGATGCATCGAAAGTATTCACGAACGATCAAGAGAGCGCCACCGCGCCGGAGGACGCGCCAGATTGGTTTGTGCCAGGCGGCGAACTGTCCGCCCAAGCTGGGGCAGCGACAAATGTGCCAGAGACAGACCTGGATGATTGGTTTTCCGATTTACAGGCCGAAGCAGACCGCACGCCTCCTTCAACGCCAAAGGCCGAGCAAGATTTACCAGACCTATTCGATGATATGGGCTTTGAAGCAGATGACTATACAGAGCCGAAACCAGCCGATAACTTGCCAGCCCCCGTGGAAGATGCGCGCTATACCCCCGAAGGCTTTACGGGCTTTTTAGATGGGCTTTCGTCGCCAGATGAGTCATTCATGCCATCCATGCCCGATGAGTTCGACGACGCTGAATTGGGCGAGCAACCCGAGTGGTTATCCGGGTTAGCGGATATGCCGTCCGATGAAGATGAAAACTTCGATTTGCCAGCTATGGATGATTTATTTGGCACCGAATTGGCGGATGATGCTCCGGCCTCAACAGCGCAACCGGAAAGTGAAATGTCCGGCATGACTGATTGGTTAAGTGGTCTGGGCGATGAGGACGACTCGGTACCGCCGTCAACAGATGATGCCTTGCAACGCACCATTGCAGAAGACGACTTGCCCGAACCGTTGCACGAAGAACATCGCTTAACTGGGCTATTTGCTTCGTCGGACTTTGATGATGCACAGCCCAGCGAGCAGTCAGAGACTATCGCTGATGATGCCAATACGATTGAAGCGGTGAGTTTAACGAGCTTGTTTCAAACGTCCGATTTCGAAGCCTGGGACGAGGCCGAAGATGAAGACTTGCAAGAGACATTCGAAGAAGAAGTATTTGCAAGTATGCAATCGACCGCCGCTGATGATAGCCCCAGCTTAACCGACTTCTTAGAAGGCGAGGTAGCCCAAACGTCAGATGACTTTGATGATCTATTTGGCGACGCGGATGCGCCACCTACGGGGGATACGATGCCCGAACTAGATTTCACCAATGAAAATGATGACGACAGTTTTCCAGATTTTGATGACCTGTTTGGTGACTCAACACCAGAGGACGCTGCCGAACCCGAGCGTACCAGCACCGGATTAACGGGTTTTCTGGATCAAGATGATGTGGACGATTTCCAGCTTGATCTCGGCACAACAACAGATGAAGACCTGGATGATATCTTGGCTGCGACCCGTCCGCCTTCAGAAGACGAAGTGGCCGCGCTGATTGCCGCTGCCCGGGGTGAAGACGCATCTCAAGAAGATGATTTTGACTGGATGAGCGATATAGACGCCGCCGAACCCGGGGGCGACATCCCCGATTGGATGGGCGGCTTAGACGAGGGCGAACCTGCCGCCGAATCCGCCATAAGCAGCGGCCAGGCCGAAGACATCTTGACCAATACGCTTAACGAAGCAGATATTCCCGATTGGTTAGGTGGTCTGGCTGAAGATATGCCAGCGACGGATGCCGCTTTTGATTTTGGGGAAGAAACCGAAGCGGCCCAACCTACGTCGCAACAACAGCAAGATGAGAGCTTGCCCGATTGGCTGCAAGCGGCTTCGGCGGCTTCAAGTGGCGCACTGTTACCACCTGACTTACCTGAAATGGATGCGGCGTCTTTTGCTGAGAATGCGGCTGAAGCGCAACCTATCGCCGATGTGCCGCCAGAAGAACCGGATGAAAACGTGCCAGGCTGGTTGGCCGCTTTCACGGGCGACGAACTGCCCGAGCCGCCTATGCCAGAACCAAGCGGCGAAGATGAGACGATGCTTGCACAAGCCTCTGATATGCCCGATAATAATCTTGTTTCGCCTGCCGGGGAGATTGAAACATCAACAACAGGAGATTTTAGTTTCAACTACGATTTTCTGGATGTGCGCCCTGCCTGGCTACGCGATTCAGATGATGCGGGTAATGCGGAGCCGAGCTTTACACCACCTTGGTTGCGTGATAGCTAAGGCGCCGTGAACAACTTCAAAAACACCATGATTAGAGTCAAGCGAGAACGCTATGGGTGATGGCAGCACGAATTTTGAGGGTTACGACCCCAACCAACCGAATAACCCACCCCCAGAGGATGATGATCCGCTGGGCGGGTTAGACCCCATGGCGTGGCTAGAAAGTCTGGCCGCGCGTCAGGGGGCGAAATCAGAAGAATTTATGACCGCCGCTGACCTGGATGTGCCAGAGATTGACCCCGATTCAGTGGTGATTGACGAACCGGGCTACACCCCTTACGAAGTCTTTGGGGAAGATACGTCCGAAATACCCGCTGCTCAAGATGCGCCACCCCCATCACCTGCGCCTGAGCCGCCGATGCCCGCCCCGCAGCCAAACGCCTCTGCTGATATGGAGATGGGCATTCCTGAAGGCGTCGATCCGATGGCGTGGCTCGAAAGCCTCGCGGCTCGTCAGGGCGCCAACCGCGAAGGGTTTACGACTGAAGCCAATATTGAGATTGCCGAAATTGATCCCGATTCGGTGGTGATCGATGAACCCGGTTACACCCCTTCCGAGACGATCCAGCGCTACCATATGCCGCCGGAGGAGCCCGCGCCCCAAGAATTCACGCCATCTCCCGAGCCGCAGATGCCTACGCCACCAGAAGCCACGCAACCGCCCGCTGATGAAATGGGCATCCCCGAAGGCGTTGATCCGATGGCATGGCTCGAAAGCCTCGCGGCGCGCGCCGGAGCTGATGCCGAGGGCTTCACGACCGAAGCTAATATCGATATTCCGGAAATTGACCCGGATTCTGTCACCATTGACGAGCCCGGCTATACGCCCTCCGAGACGATCCAGCGCTATCATACACCGCCCGAAGAAGCGCCACCGGCCACGCCCCAGCCCACACCACCGCCCCCAGCCCCGGGTAATGCGCTGGCAGATAGGCTCTTTGGTGGGCAGGCTACCCGTAGCCAGGCCCCGGAAGACTTTTTAGATGAACTGGCCGACCAAGCAGATGAAATCCCTGGGTTTGGGCTGAACTTTGGCCAGTCGGCTGACGACGACGCTCCGGCGTATGACACGCCCCAAGCTTCTGAACCAGCCGCTGAAGAAGACCTTGATTTTGACGAAATGTTCTTTGAGGATGACGAACAAATTGCGGCAGTTAATCTGGATAGT
>DAOTVD010000317.1:0-6335 GCA_034437075.1 Anaerolineae bacterium | reverse complement strand
GGAATGTTTAGTACATAGTCCTCTTTCAGGCGAACATGCCAAGACAACCATACCCAGCTTACAAAAACCTGATCTTGAAAAGATGCTCATACCATATCCCCCACTACCCGAACAGCGACGGATTGCCGCCGTGCTGACCGCCATCCAGGACGAGATCGCCGTACAGGAGGACATCATCCGGGAGGCGCGCGAGTTCAAGCGCAGCACCATGCAGCGCCTATTCACCTACGGCCCCGGCGACACCCCCGCCGCGACGCAGATGACCGAGATCGGCGAAATCCCCGCGCATTGGGCGGTTGAAACCATTGGCGCAAAGTGTCAACTCAAATCAGGTAGCACACCAAGCCGCAAGAAGAAACTTTATTGGGAAGATGGCGCAATACCCTGGGTGAAGACAGGCGAAATAAATTACCATCTCATCATGTTCACAGAGGAAAGAATAACTCAGGCGGCGTTAGATGAAACATCACTTCGGATCTTCTCGCCAGGCACTCTACTCTTAGCTATGTATGGGCAAGGGATTACCAGGGGAAAGGTTGGCATGTTGGGCATAAATGCAACAATAAACCAAGCGTGTTTGGCTATCATTCCGAAAGATGACAGTGTATTGACTGATTATCTTTTCCATTATCTGGCTTTCGCCTATCAGCGGCTTAGAGATCATAGTCATGGAACCCAACAAAGTAATCTGAGTGGGCGAATTGTTGCTTCGATAGGAATTCCAATACCACCTGGAAAAGAACAAAAAGAAATTGCTAGCCTGCTCCAAAATATTGACGAGAAAATCGCGGCAGAAGAAGATCGTAAGGCCGCCATGCAAGACTTTTTCCGCAGCACGTTGCACCAACTGATGACCGGGCAAATCCGCCTGCTGAGTGATGAGGGGTTGCCTCCCTCGGCGGATGTGGAATGATACACTATACATAAGAAAGGAAAGGGAGCGCATCATGGACTATGTATTGAAGGGCTACATCACCGAAAACGGCGAGTTACAGGTTGAATTGCCGCCGGGCATCCCCCCCGGCGAGGTACAGATTACCATCCAAGCTCAGCCCGCCGCGCCGTCCCAAGATGAGACATGGCCAGAGGAAGAACGCGCGGATTTATTCCCGCCGCCTGAGCCATTGCCAGATTTCAAAGCCCAAAGCGGCGCGGAAGTCATCGCCATGCTGGATGCTGAAGATGGGTGGTGGGATGCAGACACGCCAGACGGGCAAACCTGGGTGGAAGAACGACGCCGCAAAGCCGCCGAACGTCGGAAGTTACCCAAATGGTAGGCTTGGTCGATACTGCGCTGTTGGTTGACATCTTGCGCCAGTACCCGCCCGCCCGCGCATGGTACGCCGCCCAATCGGATTTAGGGATTTGTCCCCTGGTATATATGGAACTGATGGAAGGCAGCGAGAACAAGACCGCCCAAAACAAAGCGCGTAAACTGGCCGCGACGTTTGATATGGTGTATTTGACCGATACCGATTTTGATTGGGCAATGCAATATCATGCCGCCTATAGCTTAAGTCATGGTGTTGGTCTTGTGGATTGTCTAATCGCTGCGCCTGCTGCCCGCCTGGAAATACCGCTCTATACGCGCAACCTGAAGCATTTTGCGCCGCTTCTGGGCGCGCTCGCCCAACAACCGTATTAAGAGAATAGGCCGCATGAAACGCATCACCGAACAGCGCGACGTACAAGACCAACTCATCCGCTATCTATCAGACATTGGTTGGGGGTTCATCCCGCCGGGCGAGTTCAAAACCCCGCGCTGGCGTGGCGCTGATGAGTCCGTGCCGTTTTTGCCGGATGTGCTGCACGGTCAACTGGCCGCGCTCAACGGCTGGGCGGCGGACGATCCGCGCATCGCGGAAGTGGTGCGCCAACTGCGCACCCTCGCGCCCACCTTGGCGGGCAATGAGGCTTATGTGCATTGGTTGCGTGGCCACAAAACCGCCTACGACAACGCCCAACAACGCGAGTTCAACGTGACGCTCATCGACTACGACGACCTGAGCCGCAATACGTATCACTTCACCGAAGAAATGCCCTTTGCTGACCGGGATCGGCGGCGGCTGGATATGGTGCTGTTCGTCAATGGCTTGCCCGTCGTGCTGGTGGAGAACAAAAACCCCAAGAGCGAAGACCCCGGCTATGAGGGGTTCGACCAAGTGCAGCGCATCTATACCGACTATATCCCGGAGTTTTTGAAGTATCCCGTGCCCTTTGCGGTGCCTGCTACGCGCCTGGAATACGGCGCGACCTGGAACCCCAGCACCAAAGCCTTCTATCGTTGGAAGACCGACGACGGGCGCGATTATGGCCTGGAAGCGCTCAGCCAGAGCTTTTTTGATCGGCGCATGATCCTGGCCATCCTGCGCGACTATACCGTTTTCTATCGTAGCGACGACGCCGTGCAGAAGTTCTTGCTGCGTCCGCATCAAATCCGCACTGCCGAGAAAATCCTGGCGCGCGTGGCGGCGGGCCAACGTGATTTCAGCGCGGCGGATACGGGTTTGCAATGGCATACGCAAGGCTCCGGCAAAACGCTGAGCATGATCGTCGCTGCGCATTTGTTGCGCCGCCATCCCGCGCTGGAAAATCCGACGCTGCTCATCCTGGTAGACCGCACCGAGTTAGAAAGCCAGATGGCCCAAAATCTGGAAGCCTTCGGCTATGGCACGGTGCATCATCCGGGCAGCATCCGCGAGTTGCGACATCTGCTGCATAACGACACGCGCGGCCTGATCGTGACGACCATTCATAAGTTCAACGACATGCCCGCCGAGGTGGTCACGCGGCGCAATGTGGTGGTGCTCATTGACGAGGCGCACCGCTCGCAAGAGGGCGACCTGGGCATCTTCCTGAATGCGGCGCTGCCGAATGCATTCCGGTTCGGCTTCACGGGCACGCCGATTGATCGTGGCAAGGTCGGGCGCGGCACCTTCGAGATGTTCGGTCAGCACAACCTGCGTGCCGATGGGCAGGGCTTGCGCCAGGTGGCTAAGGATCGTTATCATGGTTTGGTTTAATGTAGGCAGGTCGCATGACCTGTTGGTAGTGTTGATAAGCTTAAACCAACTGATGCCATGCCTACACGTTTTTTACCAGATACAATCCTCTTTTAGCGGAAAGTAGAGTTATAACGGGAGATCAAAACTCATGCCTCAACTGAACAACGCGATGAACTATTGGCAAACTGAGCGGGTACGCTTGCGTCCGTTTCATGCGGACGATGTCGGCTTATGGCTGGCAGAAGAACAAGGCGATAGCGAGGCGGTGCGCTTTCTGAACTATGGTATGACCTTGCCGAAATCCCAACACGATGGGCAAGCCTTTGCCGAACGCTATGCCGAATTCAACAACCAGGATGAGCGCATTATGTTCTCGATTGAAACGCTCGATGGTGACTTGATCGGCGGCATCAATATTCACTCGATGGCTCGCAAAAACGGAACATTTGAAACGGGCAGCCGCCTTTATCGCGCCTATCGTGGCCAGGGCTACGGCTTTGAGGCTAAGCTTCTGGTCTTGCGCTATGCCTTCCACGAGATGCGCTTTCAGAAATACAATATTCACTGTTTGGAAACCAATCAGTCTATGATCCGCCATGCAACGCGCCTGGGCTGCCAGCAAGAAGGTCGCATTCGACGCCATATTTATATGAATGGCCAGTATCACGATGAACTGATCTTCGGGTTAACGCGCGAAGAATTTGACGACTTGCTGGTACGGCTTGGTTATCAGGAGCAAACCACAAGATAAACACATCATCTGGCTTGGTAGATGATGCCAAATATAACATACACCACCACCTTGCCGAGCACCCCGCCCCTAGCGCATAATAGAGCATCACCATATAACCGAATTACTATAAGCCATGACAACCAGCGACCAAATCAACCAGAGTGAAATCAACGACATCCTATGGCGGGCCTGCGACACCTTTCGCGGCACCATCGACCCCAGCTTCTACAAGGATTACATTCTGGTAATGCTCTTTCTGAAATACATCAGCGATGTATGGCGCGACCGCTACGCCGAACTCATGCAGGAATTCGATGGCGACGAAACCCGCGTCAAGCGCGACCTGCGTTGGGAGAGCTTCAGACTGCCGGAGGACAGCGACTTCTACGCCATCTACGAACAGCGCGACGCGGACAACCTCGGCGAGATCATCGACATCGCGCTGGATGCCATCGCGGACGCCAACAAGCAAAAGCTGGAAGGCGTGTTCCGTAATATCAGCTTCAACAGCGAACCCAACCTGGGCCGCGCGCCTCAACGCAACCAACGCCTGAAGACGCTCTTGCAGGATTTCAGCGACCCGCGCCTAGACTTGCGCCCCTCGCGCATTGGGGACTTGGACATCATCGGCAATGCCTACGAATACCTCATCGAGAAGTTCGCCGCCGGAGCGGGCAAAAAGGCGGGCGAGTTCTACACCCCGCCGGGCGTCAGTCTCTTGTTGGCCGAATTGCTCGACCCGCAACCCGGCGAGCGGCTATGTGATCCCGCTTGCGGCTCTGGCTCGTTGCTCATCAAGTGCGCCCAGCGCATCGGGGGCGAGAATTACGCGGTCTATGGCCAAGAGGCACGGCGCGACCTGGGCGCTGTGCATGATGAACATGTTCTTGCACAACATCAACGTGACGACGGGCAACATCCACTGGGGCGACACCCTGCGCGACCCGCAATTGCTGGTCGATTCCGGTTCGCTGCTGCGCTTTAACGTCGTGGTCGCTAATCCGCCCTTTTCGCTGGATAAATGGGGCGCGGAGGCCGACGACCGCTTCGGGCGCTTTCACCGAGGAGTGCCCCCCAAGAGCAAGGGCGATTATGCCTTCATCAGCCATATGATCGAAACCACCCACCCCGAGCCGAGCCACAACGGGCGCGTGGGCGTCATCGTGCCGCATGGCGTGCTGTTCCGAGGCGGCACAGAGGGCCAGATTCGGCAAAAGCTCATCGAGGAAAACTTGCTGGATGTGGTCATCGGCCTGCCGGAGAACCCCTTTTTCGGGACGGGCATCACCGCCGCGATCCTCATCTTCAAGCGCGCCAAAACCGATGATTCGGTGCTGTTCATCGACGCCAGCCGGGGCTACGAGCAAGGCACCACGCAGAACTATTTGCGCGATGAGCATCGCGCGGCCATCGTCGCGGCCTACCGAGCACGCGAATTCATCGACAAATATGCGTATGTGGCGACCCAGGCCGAAATCGCGGAAAATGACTATAACTTGAACATCCCGCGCTATGTGGACACCTTCGAGCCGGAACCGCCCGTGGACATGCGCGCCGTGAATGCCGAGATTCGGACGCTTCGCGAAGAGCTGAGCGCGGTGGAAGCGCGTATGCAAGATTACCTTAAGCAATTGGGCTTGGATGAGTAGCACACTGCCAGTGAGCATGACTAGCGCGCATTGCGATAACTGAAGGAGAAACTATGCCAAAAGATAGCATCATTATCCGAGTGGAGCATTTTGACGGACAAGACGAGGACGATGTCGGCTATGCCTACTATGTCGCGACCAGTGATGATTTGCATTTTGTGACACATGGCGCGACCTTTGAAGAACTCATGAGGCATATCCGCGAATGTCTGCAATTGTGCTTGCTCGATACTGACAGCGTAGAGGAATATGGTGTATTGCCCAATGCCAAAGTCCAGATCATGATGGAACTCTCACAAGACCATGCCGCGACTGCGTAGACTGAGTGGCAAGCAAATCGTCAAGATTTTTGAATCCTTTGGCTTTGAAGTACATCGGGTACGCGGCAGTCATCATACGTTGAGGCGGGTCATTGACGGTGAAAGTCAAACCATATCGGTTCCCGTACATGGCAATAAGGTCTTGCCTACGGGAACTACCAATCAGACGCTCTACGAACTGCTGACGCTGGGCACCGCCGTGCCGAAACCCTGGATGGCGACACGCGCTACCCCAATTTGCATTACATCGACTGGGCCAACCCCGCCAATAACGTCTATCATGTGACGGAAGAATTCGCGGTGGAAAAGCGCGGCAGTCATCAGACGCGCCGCCCGGATATTGTGCTGTTCGTGAACGGCATCCCGCTGGTGGTGATCGAGTGCAAGCGCCCGCGTCCATAAGCGCGCCAACTGGATCCTGCGCCAGCAACGCGAACTGAGCTTGTACCTTCCACCGACCCCACCCCGCCAGTATGTCAGCGGCGAAACCCATCGCTATCTTGGGCGGCAATATCGGCTCAAAATCATCCCCGGCGATCCCGAATGGGTCAAGCTAGACCGTGGTTTTATCTATGTCCGTTTGCTGGAAACAGAAAACCGCGCGCGGATTAAGGAATTGGTCGAAGCC
>DAOTVD010000316.1:0-9833 GCA_034437075.1 Anaerolineae bacterium | reverse complement strand
CTTCATGCTCTGGAAGGCTTTGCGGGCTTGCGGCAGGCGGCTATTGCCCCACGCGCGCAGGATGTCGGCGCGGGCCTCTAGGCTCAGCGCGGCAAAACGGCCCCCATGCCCGGCGGCCAGGCGGTTAAGGGCGGGGGTATCCAGCGCGCCCAAGAATTGCTTCAGTTCGGCTTGCGATTTCGGATTCGTGGCGCTTTCCAGGGCGGCGATGGCCAGGTCGGGCACGCCGAGTTCCACGGCGCTCAGGCGGAATAGCGCGGGGTCGTCGCCTGCTGCGGGCGAGAGTTGCGGCAGCAGCGTGTCGATAATCATCGTCAGGGTTTGGCGTTCGCGTTCGCTTAAAAAACTCGCGATCATGGAGATTAACTTTCGAGAAATGCGTTTTTCCCATTATAATCTCTCTGTAACTAAATAGGGAACCGAACGATGCCTGATCTCTCACTCGAAACCGCCCGCGCGTTGCCCTGCGTTCATCAAGCGACCATCCCGGAGAGCTACCGCGACGAAATGGGCCATCTAAACGTCATGTGGTACGTGCATCTATTTGACCGGGGCGCGTGGGGCGTGTTTGCGCTATTTGGGGCCGACCTGGCCACGGTCGAAGCGCGCCAAATCGGGGTGTTTGCGCTGCAAGAGCACCTCACCTATCGCGCCGAGGTGCATATCGGGGATGCGGTCAGCGTGTACGGGCGGATCATCGCCCACAGCGCCAAACGGATTCACTTTTTTCTGACCATGGTCAATGATACGCACGAGACGCTCGCGGCGACTGCCGAAATACTGGCCATTTGCATCGACATGACTGTGCGCCGCTCGATGACCTGGCCGGATGACTTCGCCGCCGCATTAGCCGAGCATAACGCCGCACACGCCGCGCTAGGCTGGACGCCACCCCTCAGCGGCGCTATACAGGTCTGAGCCAGTGAATTTTCCCATCAGCCGCTACTGCATCCCATTGCTGATTCTGTTAGCTCTGGCCCTGATGACCCCCGCAGCGGCCCAGCAGCCGCCCACCGAGGTCTTGCGCATCGGCTTTTATGGCCCTTCGGAAAGCCGCGCCGCGCGTGCGCTGGAATTGGCCATCACCCAGATTGACCGCGAAGGCGGCTTTGCAAGCCCCAGCGGCGCGCGCTATCTATTCGAGGGCATGTACAGCACCGACCCCGCCGATCTGCGCGATACGCTCGCCGTGTTGGCGCTGCCCGATCAACCGGAGGCGGTCGCAGGCTGGGAAATGCCCGTCTTTCTGTTGGACGCCACCGCACCGCTGAGCTTGCCAGGTGCCGAAACGGACATCTACCGGGGAATGAGCAGCGCCGATCATCAGCGCGCCATGCTGGCCCGTTTCTTGACCGAGCAGGGCGGTGTGCAGCGCGCGTATGTCATGGGCGCGGCGGCCCAACCCTTCGCGGCGGATTTACTGGCGCAGGCATTGGTGCAAGTCCGCCAGCGCGAGAACACCGTCCTGACGGGCGAGGATTTCGCCGCCGTGCTGGATTTCAACCCGCAAGCTATCGTCTTTAGCGGCGACCTGGCCAGCGCGCAAGGCTTGCTGACGGCGCTCGGCGGGCGGGGCTGGGGCGGCTATTTCGTGTATGCCGATGCGCGCGCCATAGAGGATGTGCCGCCAGGAGTTACCCTGTTGTGGGCGACGTCCTGGGCGCCCCAATCCACGGATGCACTGAGCGCGGCCTTCGTGGCCGATTATGGCGTGTTTACGGGCGGGGTGCCGGATGCGCGCGCCGTCGCGGCCTATGACCTGGCCTGGGTGCTGCGCCTGATGGTGACGCGCGGCAGCCCGACGCCATTGGACTTGCGCTTGAATCTACCCACCACGGCAGATATTCGTAGCGTGCAGGGGCGTTTCAACCCGGCGGTCTATCCGCCCGGCGAGGTCTACCAGACCGCGCATATTCTGAATGGCGAGGCGCGCGTCCTGGCGCGTTACGATGGCGGTGTGCTGCAAGACCTTTCGCCGGAGGTGGTCGCGCTGGCGACCGCCACGCCCCAACCCAGCCCCACGCCCGCCCGCCCAACCTTCACCGTCACGGGCGCTACGCTGAACATCCGCCAAGGGCCGGACGAAGCCTACGCGGTGATCGGTCAATTGGACAATGATGACCGTGTCGGTGTCTTGGCGCGCCTAGAATCGAATGACTGGTATCTGGTGGAAACGCCCTTCGGGCTGGGCTGGGTGCGTGCCGACCTGGGGACGCTCTTTGCGCCAGAGGGTGCCGCGTTGCAAGTTATTGATCCGCCACCGCCGCCGACAGCCACGCCGCCGCCACCGCCCACGCCCGCCCCGACCCTGGATAATGTCGTGAACCCGGCGCAGACGCTCCAAGCAGGGGGGCAAGTTACGGTGCCCAGCGGGCCGCCGCGTAGCGATTTCGGGCTGGGCGGGCATGTCTTCAGCCAAGATGCCGCCGGGGTCATGCAGTCGATTGGTATGACGTGGCTGAAGCAGCAAGTGCGCTGGGAACGGGGCGAAACCCCCGCCAATGGGGCTGGCCCGGCCATAGAGGGCGCGCGCGCGCGCGAGATGCGCATCCTCATCGGTAGCGTGGGCTGGCCGCGCGAAATGGACGACCTGAACGGCTATATGGACGAATACGCCGCGTATTTGGGCCAGGTGGCCGCGCTGGGGCCGGATGCCATCGAGGTGTGGAACGAGCCGAATCTCTCGCGCGAGTGGCCGCTCGGGCGGGTGGATGGCGCCACGTATACCGATATGCTGCGCCGGGCGTATACGGCCATCAAAGCCGCCAACCCGAATGTGATGGTCATCAGCGGTGCGCCAGCGCCCACCGGGTTCTTTAGCGGCGGCTGCACGTCGCAAGGCTGCGATGATGATGTCTTTTTGCGCCAGATGGTGAATGCGGGGGCACTGCAATATATGGATTGCCAAGGCGTGCACTTCAACGAGGGGACGATTTCGCCGGGGCAGGTTAGCGGCGACCCGCGCGGCGATCATCATAGCTATTATCTACTCGATCTCCTCGCGCTGTATGACCAAATTACCGGGGCGGCGGTGCCGCTGTGCATCACGGAGTTTGGCTACCTGACCGACGAGGGCTTGCCGCCTTTGCCGCCGGGCTTCGAATGGGCGGCGGATACGACCGCCGCGCAGCATGCCGCCTGGTTGGCCGAAGCTGTCACCATTGGGCGGCTTTCGGGGCGGGTGCGCTTGATGATCGTGTGGAATATTGATTTCACGAGCTACGGCGCCGACCCGCGCGCGGGGTATGCCATTCTGCGCCCGGATGGCTCGTGCCCGGCCTGCCAAACGCTCCAGAACGCCTTGCGCTAGGGCTTACGATCCATAACCAGCGGCTTGCAGGGCCTCCTGAGCGCGAACCTGCGGGAACTTACCGAGGGCTTTGGCGGCATGGTGGCGCACGTTCTCATCGACATCATCCTGCAATAGCTCGATGAGGCGGGCGAGCGCGGCGGGGTCGGGGCGCAGGGCTAGCGCATCGGCAGCATAGCGCCGCACCACGGCGGCGGGGTCGTGCGTGGCCGTTAGGATCGCCCGCAGCATATCTGGCTCATCTGCGATGTTGCGCAATCGGCCCAGGCTATGGGTGGCGAAACCGCGCACGAGGGCTTCGGGATCAGCCTGGGCGGCGGTCAACAGCATGGGGATGGCGGTCTGTAAACCAAGATTGCCCACCGCCAGCGCGGCATGTTGGCGCACGGGCGCGTCGGGATGTTGCAGGGCACCGATGAGCGGCTCGCGCGCGGGCACGCCGATACGGGCCAGGGCATCAATGGCGTTTAGGCGGGTGTTGGTGTCTTCATCAAATAATATCCGCGCCAAGGGTTCGACGGCGCGCGGGTCACCCAGACCTCCCAGGGCATCGACCACATAGCGCCGCACGATGAATTCGGGGTCGTCTAGGGCGGCGACCAGCGCGGGCGTGGCGGATTGGTCGCCGATTTCGCTAAGCGCATGGGCCGCGAAGCCCCGCACCAGAATATCGGGGTCGTTGAGGGCGCGCGTCAGGGGCTTGAGGGCGCCGGGGTGGTGTAGCGCGCCCAGGCTAAGCGCGGCTTGTTGGCGCACGGCGGCATAGTCGTTGTGCAAAGCCCCCACCAGGGTATCTAAAGCGATGGGGCCGAGATAGCCCAAGGCCTTAACAGCCGCCACGCGGACGCCTTCGTCGGGGTCGTGCAGGGTCGCGGCAATGGGCTTCATAGTATCTTCATCGGCGCGTTTGCCCAGCGACTTTAGCGCTTTGCGCCGAATGCGAATGTCTTCAGCGTGTAAATCTGCGATGAGTTCGGACGTGCTGCGTTTTTTATTGGCGCGTGTCATGGCCGATATTAATTCAAGGTTACATCCACGTTAAATATAGCTAAAGTTTGTCAAGTTTTCAAATCCAAGTTTGCTGCCAATCAGGTTTCGGCCTCTGGGTCGATGTCTACATACACCATGGGGATGGTCGCTTCGGGGTCAAAGGGTTTCAGGCGCGGGGGGGGCATGCCCATTTCTAGCAGATGGACCTCAGCGGCGCGTAGGCCCACGGCATAGCTATACGGTTCGCCGTCGCACCAGGCCAGGGCATAGGCCGCCGACGAGGCTTGGATGGCGTTATCAAACTGATTGGCGTCGCGCTCGATGCGCGCCAGCAAGTTCAGCGCATCGGCATGAAAGAGGCGATAGGGGCCATATTGCACGGGCTCCCAAATTTCGGCCAGGCATGCGCGGGCGTGGTCGGGGTTCCCCCGCCGATGGTGCACCCCGGCCAGGGCAATGAGCGCGGCGATTTCTTCTTCCATCAGGTTTACGGCGCGGGCCTGGCGCAGGGCGCGGGTCAGCCAGTCCTCGGCGGCGGGCAGGTCATCCAGGCCCAAGGCGGCTTCGCCACTCAGGCGCATGGCCAAGATCAGCGCGGCTTCTAGGCGGCGGCTTTCGCTATATTCGATGGCTTGCGCGGCCCACGCGCGCGCGGCGCGGGGGTCGCCCATCCACAGGGCGCGCATGGCCTGGTGATTGTAGGCGCGGTTGGCGTTGGTGCGTTCGGCCAAATCCAACGAGCGATCTAGCGCACGGGCGCTGCCTTGCCAATCGCCGCGCGCGGCCAGGGCCAGGCCCAACACTTGCAGGCTGATGGCCTCTAGCAGCAGATTACCGTCGTCCCGGTCGATGAACAGGGCGCGGCGCGCGGCGGCTTCGGCGTAGTGTAGGCCCCCCACCAGGCGTTGCGCGTAGGCCAGGTCGCGTAGGCCCGTGCTGAGGTCTACCGTATACCGGATTTCTTCTTTTAGGGCGTTGGATTGCTCGAACAAGGGCACCGCGCGCCCCGGTTCGCCGATCATCTGATAGGCTTGGGCCAGGGCATTCAGCACCCATGTTTGGCGCGGCGGATCGGCCAGGGCGGGTAGATTGGCCCCAGCGGGGAACAGGGCTTCGAGCAGGGCCGCCAGGCGTTGCCCATCGCTGAACCGATAGCGCAGCGGGCGATAGAGCCGGTTGGCCAGCACATCGGCGGCTTCGTCCAGGCGGCCCAAGCCCACCAGCGCGCCGTAAAGCTCTTGGCTGGCGGTCAGTTCTTCGCGATGTTGCACCGCGCGCCAGTCTTCTAGGCTGGGCATCGCTTCGAAATGCGCGCGCAGTTTTTCGTAAATAACCTGTTGGTGGGTCGCGTCGATATGATGCCAGACGACCCCGCGCACCACCGGATGCAGTTCGTAGCGATTCGCCGCGCGATCCCAGCCCAGCAAGCCCCGGTCTTCGAGTTCGCTCAGGGCGCGATCCAGCGCGTTTTCGTCTGGGATGGGGGCGCGCGCGTCGTGCACGAGTAAATCGGCCAAGGTGGGATAGGCGGCGGGGGCATTAAAGGCGGCGACGGTGCGCAGCACTTCGACGTCGGCGGCTTCTAGCCCAATGAGCGCAAAATGCAAGATATGCGTTTGGCGCTGGGTGATGGGCATCTGAAAGGGGTTGAAGTTCGGGTGGGCGGCTTGCCAGGCGGCGAAATCGCCCGGCGCGCGACGGAAGCGGGCCACCTCGGCGGCCAAGGAGCGCACCAGCAGCGGGTAGTTATCGAAGCTATTAAACAACGCGCGCAGGGCCTCGGGCTCGCCATTGCACTCAAAGGAGGCCCACAGCTTCAGCGCGTCGTCATCGGCCAGGCCGCCTAGCTCTAGCACCGCGTTACCGGGGAGTGGCTTGCCCGCGCCTGTTTCCAAATCCGCCGGGAACAAGCGTGTGGTGGCCAGCACATGCGCCGCGCCAAGCTGAGACAGTTTGCGCAGAAAGGCCCCCGCGCGCGGGTCGGCGGTCTTGCGCAGGCGGCTCTGACTATACGGTATACCCTGGGAAACCGCCGCGCCCAGAATGCCGAGCACATCGGGGGTGCTGTCCGCGGCCAGAGTATCCTCCGAGAGGGGGAGGTTGGCGCGTTGCTCGTCGCCGCTTTCGCCCCGGTGGTAAGCGATCATCAGGCGTTCTAGGCCATCCAACACCAGCAGAAAGGGCCGTTGATGCAAGATTGCAAGCAAGCGTTCTTCGCGTTCGGGGGCCCGCAGGCGGCGCACCGCATCTTCATGTTCGCCGCTGACGTACGCCAACGCGCGTGTGATGAAGTTATCATAATGGGCGTCGTTCTCGTAAAAGCTCCACCACAGCCGCCCGGCCAGGGGGGCTTCGGCGGGGGCGCCTTCCTGGAACCATTTCCACGCCAGGGAGCTTTTGCCCATGCCGCCGATGGCCACGATATGCAGCATGGGTGCCGCCCCCGTGTGTAGCCAGTCGTCCAGCCCTGCGAGTTCGGCGTCGCGGCCCAGCAGGCGCTCGCTTTCTAGCAGGGTATAGGGATGGGCGATATAGGGCTGGGGTGGGGCAGGGATGATATTGGGGCGGTAGAGGGTGCTGGTTTGGCGGAGGTGGTAGCGAGCCAGGCTGCTGATGATCTTGGCGCGCAGGTCGGCGGGGTCGGTGAAGAAATTGACGACCTGTTCTTGCTGTAAGCGGGCCTTAAAACGCGCGAGTTGGGCGGTTTTGGCCGGGTCGCCGTCGTCGTCGGTTGTGGCGGCGTGGGCCTCGTCCATGATGAAAATCAGGCGCGGGATGTCCCGCGTGACGGCTTGGTTATATTCCATTTCGGTGATTGAAATGTCGTGGCCGTGCGGCACGTAGCCATAGCGCCGCGCGATGATGCCCAGATACACTTCGGCTTCGTCCACCATAGCCAACGAGGCAACGATGGCGTCCGCGTCCATGGCGGGCAAGTGTTCCATCATAATCGGGAACATGCCCAGGCGCATGCAGGCATCGCGCGCTTCTTCGCGGTAGTGGGGTAAGTCGCGCGCGGTGCTGCTAATCATGACGTCAATGCGTTCGGCCATCAGAGGCTGCCCACTACCCCGATGATGCTCAAGGCGGTCAGCGCGCAGGCCGGCACCACGCACACGAGGACGAATAGCCCACCGACGATGAACGTTATGACGCGGATGACGCCTTCTGGGCTTTTGTCGTCCCCTTCGGGAATGGGAATATAGTCAATCTCGTTGGACATACAACCCTCCTATCCAGTCTGTGACCTGATTGTACTGGGCTTGCGGGCTCACGCCAATACGCCAGCACCCTGTTGGGGGAGGGCAAGGCAATCGCCTTGGCCCAGCGGGGCGTTACGTTTCCGCAGTGGCCTATAGCCCACTGCTAGCCCCGGAGGTTATGCAGCGATTTTTCGGCAGGTTGCGCTAGGCGGGGTCTAGGGGGATTTATTTTTCTGGAAAAGCCTAATCTGGCGGCTAGGCTGGGGAATTGCCCAGGATGCTGACGTACAGATCGTCGTGATAATCGATGGTCAGATCGGCAGAAGAATACGCGCGCTGGGTGAGCGGAACGCCCGTGCCGTGGGCTACAACGATGGGCACGCCCTCGGCACCTTCGCCCATCAATAGCTCGGCCCCCGCGCATAGGTTGTCGGCTACGGCACGTTGCGAGACAACCAGCGGGCGCCCGAGTAAATCTGGCTTGCCGCGCTCATCTACCACGGGGTCGAACCCCGCTACGCCAATCGCGACGCCCGTAGTGCCGGTGCGCCCTGGCATCAGGCGACTATCCGAGAGCACCACGCCGATGTCGTGCCCGGTTAACTGGGTTAGGTTGTCGCGCAAGGCTGCCGCCGAGCCGAAAGGGTCGGCAGGGTAGAGCACGACTTGCCCGGCGGGGATGTTGCTGGTGTCGATGCCCGCATTTGGAGCCAAGATATTATCCTTGGCGCACAACACAAAGCCGGGGATGCCCCCGAAAATATGGTCGCTCTCTTGGATGATGAGCGCGGCCAGGGCGGGGTCTAATGCATACTTAGCGGCCAGGGCGTGTGCCTGCGGCTCGGGTTGAACATCCGCCAGCGTCACGACGCGCCCTTCGGCAATGGCCACAAATTTGCTACTGATGATGAGAATATCGCCGGGTTGCAACATATAGCCCGCTGCGTTGATGCAGCCCAACACCACCGGGGCCAGATTAAACGATTTAAGCCGGACTTCACTATACACCGGGATGAACTGTATATATTCCATGGTCTACTCGCCGAATGTCCCTGCGGGCGGGTCGGCCAAGCGCACAAAACGCCATAGCGGCCCTTCGCCGTCTTCTAATACGCCCAGGGCGCGCAAAATCCGCAGCGTTTCATCTGTTTCAGCCGGTGTCAGGCGCAGTACGTCGCGCAGGGGCCCCGGGCTCAGCCAACCCAGATACCCCGCGAGGGCTTGCGCCGAAGCGACCATCTCATCGCTGATGACTGGCACATCGTCCTCGTGCTCGGCCTCGGCTGGGGCGGCAGGTTCTTCTGGCGCGACGGGCTGCGTCGGGGCATCCGGCAGCATGTCCTCGCGCAGATTCAGCAGGCCCGTGTGCCCGGTGGATGGCGCGGCGCCTTTGCTCTGTTTTTCGGCATCGCGCCGCATGCGCATATTTTGCCAATAGGCCACGGCACTTGTGATCTCGGAATCGCTCACGGTTGCTACCTCCAGCGGTATATTCCCGAATAAACCATCAACAAAATGGACAGGGGTTTGATCAGAAAAGGCGTCTTGCGCGCCGCTTTCGATGAGCGCCGCGCGTTGGGTGAATTGCGTCTTTAGGTGATCGCGCAATCGCGCGGGCAGGTGACGGTCATCTGCTTGCGGCACGGCCATCAACACATGCACGCCGACTTCTGGCCCTTTGCCGAGCAATTGATAGAGTGGCACCAACCATTTATCGTTCATCTCGGCCCAACCGGGCAACCCGGCGGCATCCAGCAGGATGACCAAACGCGGCAAGGTCACCAGCTTGCTATCGGACAACGACAGTTTATTGTAATCCGCCAGGGTTTTAGCGCTGTGTTTTCTGAACAAGCGCGCGCGGGTGCTGATATGCTTTAGCAGGCCATCCAGCAAGCGCCGGAAGCCGTGCACCTGGGTGATGATCTCGCCCAAAACATGCGGGCTTTCGCGCAGATTGTGCCATGGCCCGGTCGCATCCCCCACCAGTGCCAGGCGCACATAGCCCGGCGAATTGAACAGCATCAGGTTAATGGCTGCGCTCATGAGCATGTCCAGATGCCCCGCGCTGCCGCCCACCACCAGCAAATGGGGGTGCGCGGCCAGGTCGTGCAGTTGGGGTGCCCCGCTCAAATTCAGCCCTAGCGCGAGTGTGTCGTAGCCGCTCTGGCTCGTGAAGGCGGGTGTATTCAGCACATAATACAGCGGCAACGAGCCATTAAAAGGGTGGCGCGTAAACAGCGTAACGGTCGGGTCGTTCGCGTCTAGTTGCACGAGTTGCGCGGACTGTGCGCCTAGGTAGGCCATTACGGCGGGTAATTTGCTTTCTAGGT
>DAOTVD010000315.1:0-1911 GCA_034437075.1 Anaerolineae bacterium | reverse complement strand
TAATTTAACCGCGCGTGGCTCTAGCCAAATGGGGGCGCATTCGTTAGAGTAAAAGCGTTTTGTAATATGCGACCATTCAAGCCGAAAGAAAACCGTCGTTGTTGACTAATCTGCCCATGCGGTGGGCGCAGATGCGCCACTGGCCCAGCGTGCGCGCCGCCTTGGTGACCGCCTTGCCGCTGGCCTTCATCCTCGTCAGCTATCTGGCGCTGGCCTGGGGCGCGGTGACCATTCCCGCTCCCACGATTCGAGGTGTCATTTTGGATGACCTGGCCGATATGTTGGGCGTAGAGTATGACAGTGGGCTGGATTACACCAACCGGGAGGTCATCCGCGATGCGATCCTCATCCAGCAGATTCGCCTGCCGCGCGTGGTGTTGGCGGGGTTGGTCGGCGCGGGTTTGGCGCTGGCGGGGGCGGGTTTGCAGGGCGTGTTTCGCAATCCGCTGGCCGACCCAGGGCTGATCGGCATCGCGAACGGGGCCGCCTGCGGCGCTGTGACGGCCATCCTGCTGGATGTGAATTTCGCGGCGGATTTAGGCGCCGACCGCCTGAGCGAGTTGCCGCCGTTTTTGCGCGCGGCGGGCCTGGCGGCGATGTCGGGCGGATTATTGATGCTGGTGCTCATCGGGGCGGTCTTGCGTAGCCGCGAGATGGTCTGGGCGAGCCAGGTCGCGCGCTGGGCGTTGATCGTCGTGGCGGGGCTTGTGGCGGCGCTGATCCTCATCGGCCTGGCGGGCGTGCTGGATGTTGACCAGGGTGACCGGGTGAGCGAAGCGATATTCGCGTTTGTCTTTGCGCTGGGCGTAACTCTGGCGGTCTATCGCCTGGCCTATCGCGAGCGGCGCACCGAAGGCGCGACGATGTTGCTGGTCGGCCTGGCGATTAACGCCATTGCGGCGGCGTATATCGGCATGGTGACCTTTATCGTCGGCCCTAGCGAAACGGGCGACATCGTTTTCTGGACGCTCGGCAGCGTCGCACAGGCTTTCTGGCGTGATGTGCATCTTATGTTACCCTTTGTTATCCTGAGCTTGATCATTTTCCCCGCCTTGGCCGGGCAGTTGAATCTGATGGCCCTGGGTGCCGCCGAAGCGCGCCATCTGGGGGTGGGGGTTGCGGCGTTGCGCGGCGCGGTTCTGTTGGTCGCGGCCCTGCTGACCGGGATCAGCGTGGCGCTGGTGGGGGTGGTGGGCTTTGTGGGGCTGCTGGTGCCGCATCTGGCGCGCGGGCTGTACGGTCCCGATCATCGCGCGCTTTTGCCCGCCAGCGCGCTAGGCGGCGCGACCTTCGTCATCGCGGCGGATTTATTCGCGCGCACCATCGCCCAGCCGACCGACATCCCGCTGGGGGTGGTCACGACGCTGGTCGGCGGGCCGTTCTTTTTGCTGTTGATCCTGGCCAATCGGCGGAGCATTCAATAATGGTCAATACCCCGAATCTGACGGACGCCATCCGGCGGGAAATGAACGCGCCCGCGCCGCATACGGCCTTGCTAGAAGCCGAGGGGCTGAGTATGCGCTTAGGCGGCGCGCTAGTCTTGCAGGATGTGGAATTTACGCTGGCTGCGGGCGAGGTGTTGGCGGTGGTGGGGCCGAATGGCGCGGGCAAAAGCACGCTCCTGAAGCTGGTGTGCGGCGATTGGCGGCCCACGGCGGGGGATGTCCGCTTGCGTGGCTATGCCGTGGGCAGCTATGGCGCGCGTGAGTTGGCCCTGCAACGCGCGGTGATGAGCCAGAGCGCGGTCGTTACAGCAGCCTTCACCGCGCGCGAGGTGGTCATGATGGGGCGCTATCCCTACGGCGCCAGCCCGGCGGATGCCGGCATCGTGCAAAGCGCTTTGCGCCGCACCGAGACAGAACACCTGGCCGAGCGGTTTTATCCGACGCTGTCGGGCGGGGAGCAAGCGCG
>DAOTVD010000314.1:0-28980 GCA_034437075.1 Anaerolineae bacterium | reverse complement strand
CGCGGTCGATGAGTTGGGTACCTAGCCCGGCATGTTGGGGTCGCCCGGCGGCAGTTTGGCCGAAATCGACCGCTGTGCCGTACACGTGCACTTCGCGAATCATGGCGGCGTTGTCGAGTTCGGGGGTTAAGGGCTCGGCGTGCGGCAAGGATAGGCGCAAAAAGGCCGCAATGCGATATTCAGCCGTCACGAACTGCAAAAACACCTCGGCGCCAATGCTGGTCTGGTAACGCACTTCATCCAGATGGAGCGCGCCGGGCTGCACGGGTTCGCCGCGAATCTCCCGCCCTCGGATTTCAGCGCTAGGGATGTTGCGTTCTTTTAGAGAGCGTTCGACGATTTCACGAAAATTCGTCTTTTTATTGCCCACGACAATATCCGTGCCGGGAATATCGCGGATGACGCGCGTCAAGCGGCAGTAGGGCGGCGTCTGCGCGAAGGCATTCAGCAACACATCCAGCAGTTCGTCTTCGGTATACGGTCGCCAGGCGCCGCGCTCGTAGTATTGCATCAGTTCGGCGCTTTCGATGAGCGAGCAAGGATAGACCTTCAACTCATCGGGCTTGATGTCTGGGTCGTTAAACAAGCGCGCGAAATCGGCCTTATCCATGTTGGGGTCAGACCCATAGAGGTTGGGCATCCAATGCGCATGAATTTTGAAACCCGCCTGGCGCAGCACACGTAATGCCTCTCGCGAGCGTTGGACGCGATGCCCGCGCTTGTTCAGGTGCAGGACTTCATCTTTCATGCTCTGGATGCCAATTTGAATCTTGGTACAGCCTAAGCGGCGCAAGCGTAATGCCTCAGCCGCGTCCAAAAAGTCTGGCCGGGTTTCGATGACCAAACCCACGACCCGGCAGGGTGCATCTTCGTTTTGCTGGTGCAGGGCCGTCAGTTCGTCCCAGGTGGCGTATTCCGGCAAAGCTGGGTCTGGAGTGCTACCCTGCGTGGGGTACAGCAGATGCATCGTTTGGTTATAGGTGCGGGCTAGCTCGCGCCCGTCAATTTGCAGCAATTGTTGTTGGTCTGGCATCGGATGCGCCGCCGCTGCCTCGATAGCCGCGCGGACTTCGGCGCGCCGGTCGATCCCTGCGCCAAAATCGTGCAAGGCATCAAAAGCGCGTTTCACAAACCATATCTGATACGGCTCAGGATAAAATGACCAGGTGCCGCCCAAGATAATGAGTTCGACTTTGGCCGTGCTGTGCCCCCCCGAATGCAACGCCGCTAAACGTGCGTAGGTTTGCAGATAGGGATCAAAGGCGTTCATTTCGGCCCGCTGCGCGCCGGGTTCATCTGCCAGATAGCTTTTGGGCATGCGGATGTCATTGGGGCAAAATATGCATGTTCCCGGGCAGGGGAAAGGCTTGGTGAGGATGGTCACGGGCGTCACGCCCGAGATGGTGCGGGTCGGTTTGCGCTTGAGCTTATTCACCAGGTCGGGGTCATAGGGCGGTAAGCTGCCATCGTCCGTCAGCGCCCGATAGGCACGGATCAATTCGTTGCGCGAATAGAGCCCTACCCCATCACGCGGATGCGCTTTCAGGATCGCGTTAATCCCTGCCCGGTCTAAATCTGGCGTGGCGATAAACGCGCGAAAAATATCGAGCAATGTTTCGCGATGATCGTTCAGATCAAAAGGGCGTACCATGGATTCCAATACTGTTCGTTTACTTAACCAATTGAACCAGCACTTTTATTCGGTTGTCGGCGCGCATTTCGACACAACACGTTCGGCGCCGTGGCCGGGCTGGTCTCGCTGTCTCCCTTATATCAAAAAAGCGGCGGCTCGTCTACAGGCGCTATCTGTGTTTGACGTGGGATGTGGCAATGGGCGCTTCGGCCTGTTTTTGCACGAGGCCGGGGTATTGATGCGCTACACTGGGCTAGATAACACACATTTTTTGCTGCATAAAGCCGCCCAAAAGTTCCCGCAGGGGTCTTTTTTACAAGCGGACGCTTTGCAGACTTGGCCGCTGGCACCCGGCCAGCGCTTCGATGTGATCGCCCTATTTGGCGTATTGCATCATGTGCCGGGTTTTGTGCAACGTCAGCAGCTCATCACGCGCATGGTTGACCGCCTGCAACCCGGTGGCTTGGGGATTGTCACCCTATGGAAATTTATGGAGCAAGCGCGCTTCCGAGAGCGGGTCGTCCCCTGGCAGGCTGCTGAAGTCCCGCCTGCTTATCACAATCTCCAACTCGAACAGCACGATTATCTTCTGAGGTGGAAGCAACACGAGGATACCCTCGCCTTGCGCTATTGTCATTACGTCGATGCGACAGAACAAGCACAATTATTTGGCGCTTGGCCTATCCTGGCCGAATATCAGGCGGATACCGCTAACCACTATCTGATTATTCAACGGCCAGCGTTATAGCCGCTTACGATAATCGTAATGGCCCAGGTCGTACCATTCGCACAGGTTACGATCCGTCAAACGGCTGAAGATATGCGGCGCAAGATGTTCTGTTTCCAGAAACTTATGCAGGTCGTCGGCTGTAGCAATTACGGTGGGTAAGAGACGGGTATAGCGATAATCGAACAATTGAAAGAGTTTATCTTGCACCCAATCGGGTGTGCGTTCGCTAATGCGAAAATCATCGATGATTAAATACTCTACAGCGCGCAGGCTATGCAGGCGCTGGTCGGTGCTTTTGCCATCGGTTGCATTGAAGCCCGCGCGCAAAAAGTCAATGAGATCGTATAGCGAGATCATGACAATATCTTCGGATCGCTCGGCATATTGGCCAAGCTTGTTAGCGATGGCCGCCGCTAAATGTGTTTTGCCGGTTCCCATCCCCCCCGAAATGATGACCCACCCTTTGGCTTGGGCTGTGGGGTACGCGCAGAGTTTATCGTAAATCGGCCTCAACGGCGCAGTTTGGGGGTGATCGAGATTGAAAGTCTCGAACGTTTTGTTTCGATAGCCCGCTAAGTCAGTTAGCTCGGCAATGGCGAGGTCTTTGACACCTTGTTTTTCTTCGTTAGAGCGAAAATCCGGCGCGTTAATACTGTATTGTTGAGAGAGCTTAACATCATACATCCGGCTGCGCATTCGGTCTGGGAAATCAAATTGACTTAAGTTGGTGGTGATGACGGTGGGTAAGCGCATCAGGTGCCGATGGTTGATCAGTTGGTAAAGTTTTTCTTCTGCCCAGGATGTTTGGTTTTCTGCCCCCATATCATCCAGAATGAGCAACATAACCTGGCTCATCTGGTCAAAGCGTTGGTCATAGGAAATTTCGGCCCGAGGAGCATACGCATTGCGTAAATGATCCAATAAGTCGGGTACAGTCACGAAAATCGTATGAATGCCCGTGCTAACCGCCTGATGCCCGATGGCTGCGGCCAGGTGCGTTTTTCCCGTCCCCGTGCCACCATGCAGCAACAACCAGCCCTCTGGGTTTGCGGCATATTCCATGGCCGCCCGCCAGGCGATTTCTAATGACAGGTTGGCTTTTTTGGAATAATGCGGAAAGCTAGTAACGAAGTTATCAAAATCTTTCCCCGCTTGTGTATGCAGGCGGCTGATTTTAGATAGCATGTCTTGTACTTGCTGGTGATGGATGCCACATGTGGGGCACGGGAAAACTTTGCCAAAGGCCGGATGATTAACGGGGACATCCGCCGTGACAATGCCCATCCCGTTACAGACCTCACAAGTTGCCTGTTCGTCATTCATGTTTCAGGCCCATCCGTCTCATCGGTGCGACGCGCTGCGAGCATGTGCGCATAGCGCGCCTTCAGTTCGTCGGGGTTGGGTTGTGGTTGAGCTTGGGTGTTTTTATCGCGCCCTTTGGCGTGCCAACTTTTCAGCAGCGCGATGATATAATTCAAGCTTCGCTTATTATTGTGAGCCGCCACCCGGATGGCGTCCGCCAGCCATTCTGCCGAGTAATCGCGCTCCAAATCTTGTAACTGGTCGGCGATCATGGGGGATAGCATACCGATATTTTGTTCGTAAAGCCGAAACAAGTTGGGACGTTCGCCAACCATCGAAAGGGGCCTATGGGCGGTTTCTGGTTGCCAGATACCACCCCGCAGATCAGCCAAAGCACGGCGACCTTTTTCGCCATTCACAAAGTAAATAGTCTCGGGCTGGTCATTGATCTGGATATCGAGGTATAAGAGTGTGCCGCGTGCAATGGCCCGTTCTAGGCCATCGCGCACCGCAGCTTCGGGGCCTTGGAGATGAGCGGGCATGCCGCGCATAAAGTGGTTATCGGCCAATATTTCGGAAAGCTTCACATAGCGATAGCGCCCTTCCTGGGCATACATCGCCCAGAAGACGTAAAGTGTAACCTTCATCTCGCCAAGATGATCGATGTACGGCATCACATCGCTGAAAAACTGGCGTGGCAGCGGCAGCGTAGGGAGCGCACCATCTGGAAAGCCATTAAAACCCTGCATGTCTAGATGTCTTCCAAATTGATCGTATTCGATTTGGTAATGTTCGCGAACTGTGTCAGTTGCTTACGGAACCACAAAGGCGCGACGCCTGTGGGGCCGTTGCGGTGTTTGGCCACAATAATGTCGGCCTGGTTGGGTCGTTCGCTAGCTTCATTATAGACATCATCACGATAGATGAACATAACCACATCGGCATCTTGTTCAATCGAGCCCGATTCACGCAAGTCCGAAAGGAGCGGGCGCTTATCCATCCGTTGTTCGACCGCGCGCGAAAGCTGCGCACCCGCCAGGACGGGCACTTTGAGTTCGCGCGCCAACTCTTTTAGCCCTCGCGAAATATAGCTGATCTCTTGCACCCGGTTCTCGTTGCGCGTTAGGCTTTGGCCGCTGGTCATCAGTTGCAGATAATCCACAATGATGAGGTCTAGCCCATGCTCGCGATAGAGCCTGCGGCATTTGGTGCGCAGTTGCAGCACGCTCAGGGCTGGGGTGTCATCCATGTAAATGGGCAAATCGCCCAGCGCATACGTACTCTCCAGGAATAACGCATACTCGCGTTGATCCAACCGACCCAAACGCAAGGCTTGCGAGTCGATACCAGTTTCGGTGGAAACCAAGCGCTGCATGAGTTGTTCGCGGCTCATCTCCAGGCTAAAAATCGCGACTCTGGCGCGGGTGCGGGCCGCATTCATGGCGACATTCAGCTTGAAAGACGTCTTGCCCATGCCAGGGCGCGCAGCCAGGATAATGAGGTCGCTTTTCTGAAAGCCGCCCAATATTTTGTCCAGGTCGATAAAGCCACTGGGTACCCCCACTGGTTCCTCTTGATGCTGGTATAGAAACGAGATGAGGTCGAAGTATTCGCTCATAGCCTCGTTAATGGGGACGACATCGCGCTTGAGTTGGCGTTCTGTAATGCCAAAGATGCGGCTTTCGGCCTGGTCAATAACCTCTTTAATATCGGATTCTTCTTCGCGGGCCAATTTGGTGATGTCAAACGCGGCTTCTAACATGCGGCGCCGAATCGCCGTGCGTTCGACAATCCGACCATAGGCCTCGGCATGTAACGAGACAGCAATATTGCTGGCCAGGTACGCGACATACGAACTGCCACCCACATCTTCTAGGCGTTTGATGGCGCGCAACTCTTCCACCACAGTCAGATACTCGATAATCTCGTTGCGCTCGTAGAGGCGGCTCATGGCTTCCCATACCCAGGCGTTCCGCAAGATGAAAAAATCATCCGTCGTTAGAAAGGCGGCAACTTCGTAATAACTTCCTGGATTGATGAGAATAGACCCCAGGACGGCTTCTTCGGCATCCTGGCTATGTGGGGCTACGCCCCCATTTGAATTTTCTAGCTGTTCGTCCGACATATGTCACCGACACATAGCAAAGTACAAATCATCACTATATCATGGACATTCTCGATATAGTGCCATGCGGATTTTAGCACCTGTTGTAAGTGAAAAATACGCTGTTAGGATTTGCCTTCGTCGTCCAGATCGTCCAAATCGAGCGAGTCTACGAAATCCTTGAACACGCTCAGCTTATCATCATCTGCCTGGGTGGATTGTTCGCTAGGTTCGGAAAGCTCAATATCTTCTTCGGGTGTAATGGCTATATCCATGACTTCTTTAGCGACATAGATGGGTACCTGAACACGCACCGCCAAAGCAATGGCATCACTGGGGCGCGAGTCAATTTCCATCTCTGTACCATTTTGCAGGATGACAATACGCGCATAGAAGATGTCATCTTCTAGGTTGTTAATGAGTATATGCTTTACCTCGCCGCCCATTTGCTTGATGACCGCTTTCAACAAATCGTGGGTTAAGGGGCGCGCGACTTCCATGTTCTGTAACTCGACGGTGATGGCGTCAGCCTCAGATGGCCCGATCCAGATTGGCAGATAACGATCGGTGGCATTGTCTTTCAGGATAACGACCCGATGTTGTGACATCAGGCTTACGCGAATGCTATCTATAGTCACTTCTATCATTAGGAAACCCTTCCAGCCATCACAGCGTGTATATGATGCTTTTATACTGTAAGTGAGGGTGTATTTTGGACGAGGTTAGCACGAATTACCCCGAATCGCAAGACGTCATCACCCCAGCACGCACATTGTACACAATCTATACGAAGCTTGTCACAAAATATGCTACGATATGGCGTCAATAGAGCACCAATCATCGGGATGTCAGCCAACAGAAAGGAAACCATGTTGCTCAAGCGAAGTTTGGCGCGCCTCCAATCGCGCGTACACAGCCCGGAAAACGCCACCGTGCCCTGGGGGCAAATCCTGCCGGGGGGGTTGGTGCTGATGTACATCCTCGTATTTTTTCTGTCCATTGTCTTCACCTCTACAGCGGCAGATGCGCCCCTGGATGAGCGCCAACCGGAAGTGTTGGTGGCCGCCACCCTGATGCATGCGCTGATTATGCTTTTGTTGACAGTGCAGTATATCCAACGTGCGCTAGATGGGGACACGACGAGCCAATCGATCTGGCAAGCCTTGCGCCTGACGCCAACCCAAAACACCCCCATCTGGATCGCGATGCTGTATGCTTTTTTGATCGCCATTCTGCTGGATGTAGTCGGCTTGGTATTGGGGACGGGCGAAACACTACCCTTGCCCTTAGATGGCCTGGGCACGGATGATGTGTTTGTCTTCGCTATGGCTGCGCTCGTCGTCGTGATTTTGCGGCCTATCGTGCTAGAGATTATCTTTCGCGGGGTGCTATACCCGGCGCTGCTGAAGCAGATGAGCGCGCCGCCGGCCATCCTGCTTTCTAGTGTAGTATATGCGGTGCTCAGCTTCGCGCTAGACCCCGGTTATATATGGTGGGGCGTTGTATATCCCTTGGTCGTGAGCCTGGTGGCCGGCGTGGCCCGCGCGGCCACAAAATCAACCCAGGTGGCGATTGGGATGCACATGATGTTTGGCTTGTTTATCGTGTTACGGGCCTTGCTATTTTCCGCTTGATGAATGCATAGATGCTTAGACATGATGCTAGGGAGAAAAACCATGTTTGAAACTATTCTTGCCGAAAAAACCGAGGCCGGGGTTGGCATAATCCGCTTAAACCGTCCCCAGGCTTTGAACGCCTTGAACAGCACATTGATGGCCGAACTGGGAACCGCCCTGCAAACCCACGACCAGGACGCGGACATCGGATGTCATTTGATAATAGGCAATGACAAAGCCTTTGCTGCCGGGGCCGATATTAAAGATATGGCGGCGGCCAGCGTAGCGGACATCGTCGGGCGCGACTTCTCGATTTGGGAGCGCATCGGCAAATTGACCAAGCCGCTGGTGGCGGCGGTGTCGGGATATTGCCTGGGTGGTGGCTGCGAATTGGCGTTAGCCTGCGACATAATCATCGCTTCCGAAACGGCGCAGTTTGGCCAGCCGGAAATCAACCTGGGGATTATCCCCGGCGGGGGCGGTACGCAACGTTTAACGCGCGCGGTGGGCAAATTCATTGCCATGGAAATGGTGCTGAATGACCGGCGCTTGAGTGCCGAAGAAGCCTGGCGCTATGGCCTGGCTAATCATGTGTTTTCGGTGGAGACTTACGCGGCTGAAGCACAACGCCTCGCCGGGGAAATCGCGGCGCGCGCGCCCCTGGCCCGCCAGATGGCTAAACAAGCGGTGAATATGGCGGACGAAATGCCCCTGGCGGCGGGTTTAGCCTTCGAGCAGCGCGCCTTTCATTTGCTCTTTGGCACGGATGACCAATCCGAGGGGATGCAAGCGTTTATCGAAAAACGCTCCGCCCATTGGCAAGGCCGCTAATGCTCCAACATTTGCTGATTACGGCCCAGGCGGCGGGGGATTTGCCCTACCTGGCGCGCCTATTCACCACGATCAAAGGCATAAACGGGACCCTTGATGGCGCGGTCAAGATGATCGACACAGGCGGGGCTTGGTCGGCGGACTCGTGGCTCTGCCAAGCCACTGAGAATCGCGCGCCCTATGTCGTGCTGGATGCCATGGCCTATTATCTGATGTTTGTAGATGGGTTAGATGACCCAGCCTTAGACCGGATTGCGGGGCATGTCATGGCCCAACTGGCCACACCGCGTGCATTTGTGCCTCTGGAACTCGACGGCGGGCTTTTGTGGCTGAAGCGCGACGAGAGCCTGCGCGAGGCACGGCGCGAAACAGACGAACTCCATTTGCCCGTACCCCCCAAAGGCGAAATCTACCGCATTACGCTTGACCCGCTCATGCTGTTGCTCTTGGAAACCCAGCGGTATCTTGTGCCGGACGATGCCTTACCCGATGCGACGATTGTGGGCACGATAGAATTTGTGGAAAACGAAGCACGCTACTACCAAAAACGGCGGCGGCGTTCCCCAGATGACGAATAGCTACATATCTGGCACCTGGCGCGCGATGAGCGCTTCGTAGGCTGCGATAACTTCGTCCATCATGGCATCCCAGGTTTGGGTTTCGGCAAAAGCCCGCGCTGCGCGGCCCATCTCCTCTCGCTTACCCGCCAGAATGGCGCGCACGCCGGCGATCAACCCTTCTATATCCCCTACGGGGTAGGTATAGCCATTGACGCCCGGCTGAATGATGTCTTTAGCGCCACCTACGAGCGAGGTTACCACGGGCAAGCCAGAGGCCATCGCTTCGGTCAAAACGAGCCCGAAGGACTCCATGGCCGAGGTAAACGTGAATATATCGGCGCTGGCATAAGCTTGGGATAGTGCCTCACCCGTCATATAGCCCATAAACGTGGTCGAGGTGCCCGCAAATATGCGTTCAAGCTCGGCGCGGTACGGCCCATCCCCGATGATGGCCAGATGCACTTGTGGGAATGCATCTAGCACCGGGCGCAAATGCTGGACTTTTTTCTCGTAAGAGAGACGCCCCACGTATAGCAAAATGGGTTTGTCTGGTTGGCCATTGCTTAGCTTGTCGCGCATGGCATCGTTCCGATAGCCGGGATGGAACTTTTCGGCATCAACGCCACGTTTCCACAGGCCCACATTCCGAAAGCCTTTATGCACCATGTTTTGCTGCACCAGCTTAGACGGCGCCAAGGCATAATCGCAGGCGTTGAAATTCCAGCGGGTGTATTCCCACATCAGCGGCTTCATAAACGGCACCCCAAAATGATCGGACATCTGGGCCATGTCTAGGTGAAACGAAACGAGGGTTGGCTTGCGCAGGCGCTTGGCCATAACCATCCCACCGCTCCCCACCATCAAGGGATGGATAAAATGCATGATGTCTGGATTAAAATCTTTGATGGCCGCATAAGTGCGCGGGCCGGGTGGGCCAACGCTCAATTCCGGGTACAGCGGAAAGCGCGTCCCGCGCACGCGCACCACCGGATGCCCTTTGTAATCGGGCAAATGGCCGCCTAAATGCGGGGCAACGACCATAAACTCTACGCCACGCTTGTGCAGGTGGTCGAGCAATAAACACACCACCGTGACAATTCCGTCAATTTTGGGCAAGAACGTCTCGGTGAAAATGGCAACTCGCACGGTCTTTTCTCCCCCCCAAATATTGCGCCAAAAGGGCGCCTTTAGCGCCCCCCTGGTGATCTAGTAGTAGCTTTCGTTGTCCGAGTCATCGACCTCGGGGTACTGGTAGCCTTGTTGGTTGTAGAGATTCTCGCCCCCACCCCGGCGCCCGAAGCCATGTTGCTGACCAAAATCGCCACCTTGGTTGGGCATCTGGTTTTGGGGTTGGCCGTAGCCCTGATAACTCTGCGGCGGCGCGCCGAATCCCGATTGTGGCGGCCCTTGCTGGGTGGCGCCCCAACCAGGCTGGGGTTGGTTGGGCGGTGGCGCGCCCCCGTACTGTGGATCAAAGCGCGGCGGTTGTTGGTAGCCCGGTTGTTGGAATCCGCCGGGGCCAAGATTGGCGGGCTGCCCAAAACCACCAGTGGAGGGCGGCGGCTGTTGTTGATAGCCGGGTTGGCCGGGCTGTTGGTGGCCACCGTGTTGCCCCTGCCAAGCGGGGAGCATCGCGTTTTGGCCGTTGATGATCGTGAAATAGAACGGTTTCCAGGCTATGCCATAGAGTTCGATATGAATATCTTTCTTCAATGGGTTCACGCGCTCTTCGGTGATGTTGCTCGCCAGGCGCGCCCATTTATCATTGATACGCGCGATCTCGCGTTCGAAATCTGCCTGTAACGCATCCATATCGGCTTCTAGGCGTTGCAGGGTTTCTACCGACTCGGCGACATCTTGCTTGGCTTGCTCCTGGTAGCGGCGCACGCGCGTCACGCGCGAGAGTGTATAGGTTGTGCGGCCCCGGAATAAACTCAGCGCGGCTTCACCCATCGTGGCCAAGGACTCGCGCCCTAGCCCTTGCAACGAGGCTTGATCGGCTTCGAGTTCGCGTTCTTCGCGCTTGTACTGGTCTTCGAGCTTGTCGAATTGCGCTTCGTATTTGCGCGTTACCTTGTCGATTTCTTCATCACGACCAGCCCGCGCCACACTATTCACCCTGGCCTGGAAATCTGGATAGGGTTCACCAGGATAGGAATAAACGTTCAGATCGTGATTAGCGGGCAACACGATGTAGGCCGTTTTGTAGATATAATCGACGACTTCTTTTTCCAGGTCAGAGACGCGCTTGCGGTCTGTTAAGCCGGGCGGCAGTTCGCCGAAACCAGCCCCTTGCGCCGGTTGATATTCCACACTGCGCGCTTGGATAGGCTTGGCCACGTGCTCATCCCAACGCACCAGCCCCGAACGCCGCACCTCCATCACATGATACGCATATTTTTCGATCACGTTGATGTCCATTTTGCGATCCATATAACGCACTTCGCACTGCGCTAGCAAAAATGGATGGTACAACACGGTTGGGTTGCTCGCATTGCCTGCCCGCAGATTGTTTTGCGCCTCCCAATGGGCCAAAGATTGCTGGTAAGGCATATTCATGGGCAGGTAGATTTGGTTTACGCTCGATGAGAGCGACGGCGGCGTCATGCTGAAGCCTTCGGGCAAGCCGCCCGCCTGATGACGGGCCTGTTGGCCCTGGGCGGGCATACCGCCGGTGCCGGGCTGTTGATACCCCCCCGTTTGGCCTTGAAAACCTTGTTGTTGGAAGCCTTGCTGTTGGCCTTGAAAACCCGGTTGGCCTTGAAAACCGGATTGTTGCGCGCCGTACCCCATACCCTGTTGGGGCAGCGGGGGCTGCTGAGCACTGCTAAAACCTTGCGGCGCGCCCGGCGGTTGCGCGGGTTTTTGCTGGCCAAAGCTGCTGGGGTTAAAGCCCGGCATTTCGGGTAAGCCGGGCGGCGGCGCCAGATTACCGACCTCCGGCAACCCGGGCGGGGGTGGCGGGCTACCTGGAGCGCCTTGCTGTTGGCCCTGGAAGCCGGGCTGCTGAAAGCCCTGTTGTTGGCCCAGGAAACCCTGCTGTTGATAGCCTTGCTGTTGTCCTGGAAAGCTACCCGGCTGATGATATTGCGAATACGGCCCCTGGGCCATCATGCCTTTTTGAGGGGCCATCAGTTGGGCGACTTGCGCGCGCGTCAGTGGCCCGCGCAGATAGCTCATAGCCCAGCGGGTATGCATCACCACCGGGCCGCCAGGATCGTGCACGTTGTTCAGCACAAACACACGCGGATCAAGCGCCGAAAGCAAGTCATCCATCTGGCTGGTGTCGATAGGGTTTTCGGCAGAACTGGCCGTCGCCAGCCCATCCAAGACCTTGCGCTTGTCATTCTCGGTTTGCAATTTGCCGATAAACCACGTGCCAGCATTGGAAAGACCTTTATAGTCCAGGTCGCCGGGGTTCTGGGTTGCCAAGATCGTCCCAATGCCAAAGGCGCGCGCCTGTTTCAGCAAGCGCAGGATCGGGTCTTTGGTTGGCGGATTCTTGGGATAGGGCGGAAAGTGGCCGTAGACTTCGTCAAAGTACAAGATCGCGCGCAGGCTGCTCGTGCCGCCTAGGGTACGCATCCAGGAAAGCATGCTTTCCAGAATAAGCGTGATGATGAATTCGCGTTGGTTATCGTTGAGGTGCGCGATATAAAACACGCTGACACGCGGTTGCCCTTGGCGGTTATACAACAGATTGCTGACATCCAGCGGTTCGCCTTCTAGCCAGGATTGAAAGCTGGGCGAAGCGATGATGTTGTTCATCTCGATGGCCAGCTTAAAACGGTCTTTTTCCGGGAAGAAGGTTTCGATGTCGAAGACGCCCAGGGTATTGAAGGGCGGCTGTTGCACCTGCACGATAATGTCGCCAATCGTCAGCGGCATATTTTGCCGCCAGGCATTTTCGATGATGTTGGAGATTAGCACATGCTCGCGTTCTTTGGCGTTGACTTTCTTGCCCGTCAGAGCCAACAACGCCGTTACGATACCGCTGATGCGTTCGCGGTGGCTTTCTTCGCTGCCAAACCACCCTTCGCGCGGCGGTTGCAGCGCATCCACGATGCTAATCGCTAGCCCCGTATCCGAGCCTGGGGTAAAGACGCTGAACTGGGCATGTTGCTTGAACTCTGCGATACGTTGCGGGCCGATACCCCAACTGGCCAGACCTTCGCGCCAGCGTTGCGCGACATCTTGCGCGTATTCTTGCGGGCTCATCCCTGCGCGAGCCGCATCATCTTCGTTGATCCACGGGCGGAATTCTTCCGCCGAGAGATTCGGGAAAGTCAGCAGCAGATTCGTAATGTCCCCTTTGGGGTCAATGATAATCGCCGGAATATTGTCCATCACGGCTTCTTCAAGCAGCGTAATGCACAAACCGGTTTTACCGCTGCCGGTCATACCGACGACGACCGCATGGGTCGTCAAGTCACGCGAGTCATAATAGATGACTTCGTCGATTAGACGATCACTTTGGTAGTCAAAGCGTCGCCCCAGGTAAAATGTGGTGGGTGCTTCAATAAAAGGCATATACAAACCATCTACTAACGGCTAGCACAGGTATTCTACCATCTCTTGCCCACGTCTAACAGCTAAAGTCTTCGTCTGGGATTTCGCGACCTTCGTTGAAACGTGCATTAAACTCGCTGATAAACGCGCTCGCTATTGCCGGATCATGCACAATCAGCAGATTCTCGTTATTGTTGTCGCGCGCGCTGTTGCTGAAATTGAACGAGCCCATCACCACGATTTCATCATCAATAATGAAGACTTTGTGATGCATGGTGTTGGGGTTGCCATCCTGGCGCATCTGTGCCCCCCCACAGGCCAGCGGCAACATCGCGCCTTGCAAACTGCCGCGCACCTCGAATACGCCCTGCACCGCGACACCGTCATCCATGCGCGCCAGAATTGCCTCCTGGATTTCTTCCAGCGTAAAGTTAAAGACCAAGACGCGAATCGTCTCGTCGGCTTCGCCCATTAACTCGACCAGGCGAGCGACGATTTCATCGCCGCTTTCGGGCGAAAAGTAGGTTTCGATGCGCGTACCGCCAATGATGATGTCTCGGTTGGGCAGTGTGCCGGGGTCGCCACTGCGGTTGAACTGTCCTTGTATGAACATTTCGTCAAACTCGGTTTGGAAATTCGCGACGATTTGCGGCGAGCGTATCAATATCGCGTTATTGTTATTGTTGTAGATGCCGTTGCGGGTGATGTTCATCGACCCCGTCCAGACGGCCTGCCGATCAAAGATGAAAAACTTGTTGTGCATCAGGTCGGATGCATTGCCATCGTTGATGATCGGCACCCCCACATCCAGAATTTCTTCGACTGTGGAAGTGGGTTCTTCGAATGCCGCTTCATCATCCACGACCATGCGCACCTGCACGCCGCGCTCGTGGGCAGCGATGATTGCCGCCGTCGTATCGGGCACGTTTAGCTCATATAGCGCGATGTCTAACGTATTTTGGGTGTTGTTGATTTGCTCGATCAAAGCTTGCTCAATCACGGCACCCGTATGGTCGGCTTCGTCGCTACTATTGATGGGTTGTGTAAAGTACAGCGAATACAGGTCGCCTTCAATCGGTGGGACTTCCACAACCTGGGGCGGGACTGGCCCACGCGCTGCTGGGTCATTTTCCACCGCCGACCCCATGAGACTTTCTTCATCAAACACGCCCAAATCTTCGAGCGGTTGGGTATCCACGCCGAACTCTTCGAGCGTTTCGCGGTCGATACCTAAATACGCTGCCCCGACTACAATGGCTAGCAGCACCAACAGCGATAATATCTGGCGTAGCGGGTTACTTTTTTTGTCTTTCGAACGTTTGGCCATGTTACACCTCCTCGTTTGTACGTGTGCCAGTTAAGTCGTCGCTGGGCGGGGTTAGGCGTTGCATCAGATGCCGAATCAACGCCAAGCCGTCCAGGCCGATTTGCTGATGTGCGAGTTGTTCTTGCTCTTGGGGTGGGATTTGCGGGGCATGGGCACCGTGCAAATTTTGGTTCATTTCGTTCAGTTGCCCCAGGGTTTTCAGCGTCCATTCTGGCCCTTTTTTCTCGCGGTAAAGGCATATCCAACTGATACGTTTCATCAACCGGGGCAGGTCAGCACGCAATTCGTCAAAGCGATCTTCTAGCGCGGGGTCGGGTGTTGAGGGGAAGTTCTGCGTCACGATCACCGCCATATCCAATCCCCAATCGATAAGCGGTTGGGCTTGGTCATCCGTCAGGCCGTCCGTGATGGAACTATTGTCTAAGATTGTATCGTGTAGTTTGGCTGTCCAAGGATTGTCAGTAGGCATACGATTTGTCTCGTTACGGTTCTCAGAAAGGCTATTCGAGCATTGTATCCTCAGATGGTCATCCGGGCAATTCATGGTCGGCCACGACGGGCGCGATGCGCTCTTGGATGGTCGAATGCAAATACCCATTCGTGGCCAGTAAATCGCGTTGATGGAGTGCCCAGGCCGAGCCATCCAGGCGCGTGACCTGGCCGGCGGCCTCTTGTACAAGCAAAATCCCGGCGGCTACATCCCATATTTTGAAGCCACGATTCAGGTACACATCCAGGTATCCGGCAGCGATATGGGCCAGCGCGAGGGCTGTCGTTCCCCAACAGCGCAATGTGCGCACTTCGGGCATAAGCTGGTCGAGCATGTCCCATTGCATGCGCCGATACGGTGGATGGGTAGGCCAGTCCGCAGCCAGCGCTGCCCATTCTAGTTCCGTGGCACGCACCTGTAAACGCTTCTCATTTAACCATGCGCCTCCGCCCTGGCTGGCAAAAAAGAGATGATCGCGCGTCGCATCATACACCGCCCCCGCCAGGATTTGACCGCCACGCGCCACGGCCACCGACACGCTCCAGGATGGATTACCACGCGCATAATTGTTCGTGCCATCCAGCGGATCAATAATCCAAGTGTAGGTATCCTCTGGCGGGCGCCAGGTGTCGATATGCGCGGCAGCGTCGGATTCTTCACTCAGGATCGTATGCTCGGGGAAATGATGGTGTATGGTTTGCTGGATGGCGGCATCGGCAGCAAAATCGGCATCCGTCACAATGTCTAGATGGCCTTTGCTGGTGATGTCGCGCTGCTGGAACTGCCTATCCAGCAAGGCTTTTCCGCCAGCCCGAGCCGCCTGGCTCGCGACGTCTTGTAATGTGGTATGTGGCAACATGGTGTGTCTTTCATTTAGCTTGTGCGCTGATTATACTGTTGAATCTAAATCGGGCATTAAAATACGGCAAGCCATCTCGGAATATGGCACAATACCGAGTACGCTTATAGAAAAGACGTTTTCATGATGCAGGAGTGACAAATAGATGATTACCTATGCCGACAAGCCGTGGTTGAAAAAGTATGATCCTGGTGTACCGCATAGTTTGAAACCCTACCCCGACAGCGCGCTACATGACCTCTTGCGCGATGCAGCGCGCAAAACCCCCGACCGCGCGCTGTTGATTGCATCGGCGAATTTGCCTGTGCTGGGCCGGGTAGGCAAAGCGGTTTCGTATCGGGAAATTGACGAAACCTCCGATGCCTTGGCCGCCGCCCTCGTGAAAATGGGGTTACAAAAAGGGGATCGTGTCGTTATTGTGATGCCCAACTCTGTACAATTCTTGATCGCTTTCTTTGGTATTCTGAAAGCGGGCGGGGTCGTAGCAGCCACCAACCCCACCTACCCCGCCGAAAAAATGCAATACCAGATCAACGATTGCGGTGCGAAAATCGTCATCACACTTAGTTTGTTTTACGATATGGTGGTTGGTATGCAACCGAATACAGGTATCGAGCAGATTATCGTCACCAATATCAAAGAATATTTGCCGGGCGTGGCTAGCACGCTGTTTACCCTGGCCAAAGAGAAAAAAGAAGGCCATCGTATCGACAAACGCAGCCAAGATCACTGGCTACAAGACCTGCTGAAGCAATACAAAGGCCAAAAGCCAAATGTACAAGTCAGTGGCGACGACCTATGCTTGTTTCAATATACGGGCGGCACGACGGGCGTCTCTAAAGCTGCGATGGCCACGCATAAGGCGCTGGTATCCAATACGTTGATGTGCAAAGCCTGGATGTTTGGCTCGGAAGAACCCACCGAAACGGTTTTTCTGGGGGCAATTCCGTTTTTTCATTCGTTTGGGATTGTCGTGGTGGTGGCCTCGGCGGCCACAATGGGCGGCACGATTGCGCTACTGCCCAATCCGCGCGATATTGGCGATGTGCTAGATGTCATCGACACCTATAAACCCCAGGTTTTTCCCGGCGTGCCGGCGCTGTATAACGCCATCAATAATCATCCGCTGGTGAAAAACGGCAAGGTTGATTTAAGTTCCATCCGGGCTTGCATCAGCGGTTCTGCCCCTCTGCCCCCGGCCACCAAAGCCGAATTCGAGCGCCTGAGCGGCGGTAAGTTGGTCGAAGGTTTTGGCATGAGCGAAGCCCCAGTCGCGACCCATGCTAATCCCTTGAATGGCGAAAATCGTACCGGGTCTATCGGCTTGCCCATGCCAGACATGGAAATGAAGATCGTATCCTTGGAAGACCCAGATGAGATATTGCCCATTGGCGAAGTGGGCGAATTAGCCATGCACGGCCCGCAACTGATGACCGGGTATCATAATATGCCCACCGAAACAGACAATGTTCTGCGTAAGGACAAAGCAGGCAAGGTGTGGCTGATGACCGGCGACATCGCACGCATGGATGAAGATGGCTATTTTTACATTGTGGATCGCAAAAAAGACATGGCTTTGATCGGCGGCTTTAACGTGTATCCGCGCGTTGTAGAAGATGTCTTGATGGATCACCCGGCCATTCTGGAAGCAGGGGTTTCCACCATCCCGCACCCCGAAAAACAGGGCCAAGAAGCCCTGAAAGCCTGGGTCGTCTTGCATGATGACCAAACGCTCACCGAGCAGGAATTGATCGACTTTGCCAGCCAGAAATTAGCGGCGTATGAAGTGCCACGCCGGATTGCGTTTGTCGATGAATTGCCGCGTAGTACGGTGGGTAAAATCCTGCGGCGCGAATTGGCCGCCCAGGAAATGGAAACGCAGCCAGCAACCCCCGAAACCATGGAGTAAATGCCGCGCGTGGCTGAATCTGTCCCGAAAGTCGCGTTTGTAGATGTGGATGGCACACTCGTCTCAGGGAACGCCTGGGCGGGTGTGCTACGCTATGCGCATGTGCCCCGCCTGAAAGTGCTGTTGCTGTTTGCTTATACGCTGCCCCGCATCGTGTTACATCGCCTGCATCTTTTAGGCGAGGTACGCTTTCAAGCAGGCTGGATACGCGGTTTAGCGTGGCTGCTTAAAGGCTGGTCGGCGGCAGATGTTGAAGCGTTTTTTAGCTGGTTGGCCCAAGATTTTTTGCACGCGCGCTATCAAATAGATATGCAGACCGAAATGCAACAGTTAGCGCAACAGGGCACACAGATCGTTCTGATTAGTCTGACGTTCGAAGGTGCGGTGGAACATATCGCGCAGCATGTGGGCGCCCAGGGGGCGATTGGCTCGCGCTTGCAGATTGTCGATGGCGTGTGCACCGGGCGTTTACGCGGGCGGGCTTGCGTGGGGCCGCGCAAATTGGATTTTATCCGCGCTTATCTTAGCGACCATATGCCGGAGGTTTCGCCCCTAGAATGCATCGCCTATGCGGACAGTTACAGCGATGCGGTTATGTTGGCGGCGATGGGGGATGCCGTGGCCGTCGCGCCAGATCGGCAATTGCGCGCGGCAGCCCTGGAGCAAAACTGGCGCGTACAAGAACGATAGAAAAACCGCCTATATGGCGGTTTTTCTGTTTTAGCTTAGCGCTATACGTAGGTTAAGCCGGGGACGGTGCTTGCCCTAAGGGGGGCGGCATGTCACGCCCGTCATCGTTGCTGGGCACGCTGCCCGAAGGCGGCGATAGGTCGCTGTCGGGGGTCGGCGTAGGCGTAACGCCCGTGTCTTCTTCGACTTCCTCGCCCATCAGGATCAGGAATTCTTTACGGCCCATCGTTTCGACTTCTAACAGACGCTCGGCCACGGCTTCTAGCTTATCGCGGTGTTCGAGCAAGATTTCGCGCGCACGTTCGTACTGTTGATGAACGATCTTTTGCACTTCTTCGTCGATCATCTCGGCGACATGCTCGGAATAATCGCGCTCTTCGGTGATTTCGCGGCCCAAGAAGACCATCTCGTTGGAGCGTCCAAAGACGCGCAAGCCCAAGCGTTCACTCATTCCCCAGCGGGTGATCATCGTCCGCGCGAGTTGGGTAACCCGTTCCAGGTCATTAGCGGCGCCGTTGGTAATGCGCCCGACGGCGATTTCCTCGGCAATACGCCCCCCCAGCGCGCCAGCAATCGAGTCTTCGAATTGCTCGACCGTGCCCAGGGTGTTGTCTTCGGCGGGCATACTCCACGTAACGCCGCCAGCCATACCGCGCGGAATAATCGTAATCTTGCGCACGACCTGGGCATGGGGCAACATGTGCATGACGACCGCATGCCCGGCTTCGTGGAAGGCAATGGTCTTGCGCTCATCTTCCGAGATCACGCGGCTGCGGCGCTCTGGCCCCAGCACCACACGCTCGGTGGCTTCTTCGAAGTCACGCATGCTGATACTCTTGCGATTCTTGCGGGCAGCCACAATGGCGGCTTCGTTCACCAGGTTTTCCAAGTCGGCACCCACAAAGCCCGGCGTGGATTTCGCCATGGTTTCCAGATCGACATCATTGGACAGCGGTTTACCGCGCGTATGGACTTTAAGAATGGCCTCGCGCCCGCGTAAATCGGGACGATCCAGCACAACGCGACGGTCGAAGCGGCCCGGGCGCAACAGCGCGGGGTCCAGAATATCTGGGCGGTTGGTGGCCGCAATGATAATGATGTTGGTGTCGGTATCAAACCCGTCCATTTCCACCAGAATCTGGTTGAGCGTCTGTTCGCGCTCGTCGTGGCTGCCGCCCAAGCCCGTGCCCCGATGCCGACCTACGGCGTCGATTTCATCCACAAAGATGATGCATGGGCTATGCCGCTTGGCCTGTTCGAACAAATCGCGGACGCGGCTGGCCCCCACGCCAACAAACATCTCGACGAACTCTGAGCCCGAAATACTGAAGAAGGCCACGCCAGCTTCGCCAGCCACAGCTTTGGCCAACAGCGTTTTCCCGGTGCCGGGGCTACCCACCAGCAAAACGCCTTTCGGAATGCGCGCGCCCAGTTGGATGAATTTATCCGGCTCTTTCAAGAACTCCACAATTTCTTGCAGCTCTTGTTTGGCTTCCTCCGCCCCCGCCACATCATCAAAGGTGACGGTCGGATGATCACCGGAAAACATCCGTGCTTTGCTACGCCCGAACTGCATCGCCTGGTTGTTGCTGCCCTGGGCCTGGCGCACCATGAAGTAAATGAACCCGATAATCAAGATCAGTGGCAAGAGCGTCGCCAAGATGCTGAAGACCCCCAAGAAGCTGCCAGACGACTCATAGCGGAATTCCACCTGTTGCAGCTTGTCGGGTTCAGCGCCATGGCTCTCTAATACCGAGGGCACATTATCCGCTGTGGCATTAATGCGTGTGGTACGCGGTTCTTCGGCCTCATTCACATAAGTGACATCTAGCGTTTCCTCATCCACCTCAATTGAGGCCACGCGCTCGTTGTTGATGTCTTCTACTAATTCGGTTATCGTGATCTCCTGTGCGCCACCGCTATCGGCAATTGTCAGAAAAAGGATCACAATGGCGATAACAATCAGAAGATAGATGATAACATTTCTATATCGTGGGTTATTCAAGGGACGACCTCCAATTGGTCACTTCTGTTGGCCACTTTCTTTGGATGATCTAAGCGATAGAGTGGCTTGAGAGGGCAAACGAGCAGTATACCCATCATACATAAGATTATACGCGAGCGAAAAGCCGATTACCAAGAGATTGGACGGTTCTAAGGTAGTTCCTACGTTCCCTTTATGTATAGGCCTGAAACACAAAGACCCATAAGATCAGCATGCCCACCACGGCCAAAAAGGCAATCACCCCCAACAGGAGCGTTACCACATCGAGCCTCGGAGGGTCTACCGCCGGATAATAGCCCGTATCGCGCAAATTATCTGTCCTGGGTAACCCACCTGGGTTTGCCTGGGGAACAGGCGGCATCTCGTAAGCTGGGAGGGCCGCATCATTACGGGTTATGGTGGGGGCATTCGCCTCGTTTTGTTCACCCGCTTGCGGATGGTTCACCTGGCTAGGGGAAATATAACTCGGGCTATCGGGGGAAGCGAAAGGGGATTTGGGTATTTTGGCCAGCGTTTCGGCAGTATGAGCCGCCACCGCTGCCGACTCATCCGCTTCTTCGGGCGTGGTACCTGCGGCCTGGGCCAAAACGATCTGGCTGCTGGTTTTGCCCAAGCCCTGATCACGATAGTTAATCAGGATGCGTTCGAGTTGATTGGCCATGCTATAGCGCGCGGCAGGTTCTTTGGCCAGCACCTTTTGAATGATGCGGTCAAGCTGCTCGGGCAGTTGAGGATTAACATCATAGATATGGGGCGGGGGTTGGCGGATATGCGCCAAGGCGAGTTCTTGCTGATCATTCCCCATAAATGGCAACCGACCGGTAAGCATCTCGAACATGACCACACCGATAGAATACACATCCGAAGCCGGCGAGGGATTCATGCCTTGGGCCTGTTCGGGCGAGAAATAATGTGGGCTCCCCCAGACAACCTTGTGGCGCTCTTGGGGGTTGGTGGTGGCCAGTGCCTGGGCAATCCCAAAGTCGGTGACTTTGACATTGTCTACCCCTTCTAGCAGCACATTCTGAGGTTTAACATCGGCATGGACGATCCCCGCGCGATGCGCATATCCGATAGCCGCACAAATTTTGATAGCTGTGGTCAACATGCGGTCGATGGCAAAGGGCGCTTCGGCCCGAATAGCGCGCTTTAAGTCCTGCCCTTCGATGAGTTCCATAACGATGAAATGCGTATTTCCATCTTGGCCGACATCATGCACAGTGACGATATTCGGGTGTTGCAGATTGGCCGCGTTACGCGCTTCTAGGCGAAAACGGGATAGAAAATCGGGATTATCTGTCATACTCGGGCGCAGTATCTTAATGGCCACTTCACGCCCCAGGGCCAAATCGACCGCTTTATAAATAACAGACATCCCCCCCGAACCATATTGCGAGAGAAGCTGATACCGATTGTTCAGTAGAATATCTTGAGAACTCATGGCTCGCTCATTGTACTGCCTGCCGAACCAAAAAGAAAGCCGATGCAGACGCTGCTGCACCGGCTCGGCGAAGATGTCAAGCAGATTAGATGTCGTTGGGCTCGGTTACGCGGCGACGTCGCGAGATAAATACGGCACCGACGAGCAAAACCACCAGGGTTGCGATAATCATCGCCAAAGGCATTTGGGAATTCTCATCGTCAAGGCGTACTTCCGTCGGGTCATCTACGTTCCCGGTGGTTGTACCCGCGAAGGCTGCATTGCCTTGCTGGCCCACGGGGCGTGTGATGGCACCGTAGAACGCACCGTAAATATTGGACCCGCTTGCCGACTGGAAGGTATACGTCTGGGTGGCCGCATTGTACTGGCTTTCCACCAAGAACCAAGAGCCCATGCGCCAGAACGACACCAGGCCCGGATTCGCGCGGATGCTTTCTATTTCTTCGGGCGTTGCTTCTGTCGCCAGATTCGTCAGCACTTGCGTCAAGGAGATGTTGACGGTGCGCGCGGTGGTGATCGTAAAGCAGTTCACGAATAAGAACTCACCCGAAGCATTCTGTGGGAAAGGCGTCGAAAGGATCGTATTTTGGGCACACTGGGTCACCTGGCCTGCTTCGGCGGCAGGCAGAGCCGTAGGCTGCACGGGGGTCGCGGTTTCTGCGCCCACGGTACAGTTCACATTGTAGCGGGCTGGGCTTCCAGACGCGCCAGTATACGAGACAGTGAGCGTATCCGAGAAAGTACCGCCAGCAGTTGATGAACATGTGAAGGTGATCGTGGTCGGTTGGGCTGGATTCAAAACAATCTGGTTAGAAATTTGTTGCTCAGGAGTAAACCCAATTTGATTGCCCGTATCGAACGATGCCCCTGTGATGGTCAGCGCGCCAGAGGCTCCTGTATTGGTGATTGTGATACTGGCTGTGGTAGAGCCACCCACAGAGGTTGTCATTGGGATCGTGCTAGTAGCTTGCGGATTGGAACTATAGACCGCGCCTGTCGGCTGTGGCTGTGGCGGTTCTTCCGTTGGCGGGTCTGGGTCGTCAGGGTTAGTGCCTTGGCAGGTGATATCGCGCACGATATTGCTGCCAGCACTGTGCGAAATCGTCAGGGTTTCAACAACTGGCGAAGTGCTGATGGGCGTGCAGGAGATGTCGAAGAAAGGCGGCGTCTCATCGGGTGTAATACTGGCTAGATAGCCAGGGACACTCCCGGACGCAAACTCGACGCCATCTTCACGCAAGAGTTCGAATATGTTGTTGGCATCTGTCAGGCTGATACTCGTGATGCCCAAATCCGAACCGCCAGAGGGTGCCGTATTGTCGATGGTCACGCGGGATGTCGTTTCCGTCCCAATCTGGGTCGACAACGTCCCGGGGTTGACCGTCACGCTGATCCCAGCGCCTGTGCCAGGGGTCACGGTGTTGCACTCTAGCTCAAATGTGCGGTCTCCAAAACCACCGAAAGCTACCGTGACTTGGGCGCTACGCATGCCGGGGTTACTGCCATCTTCCGGGTCACAGGTTACCGTGATATCGAAAATATTGGCTTCGTCCGGTGGGGGGCCGGGCGGGGTAGTGGGGTTGAGTGCGGTTCCCAAGGTTTCGAATTGCAGGTCGAAGTGAATATCTTCGCCGGGGTCGGCAGGGTCTTCGGCCAAGGTAACACCCGTCACCGTTGCCACGCTGGTGCCCGTATTCCAAATGCGCACCGACTGCGACGAACTGCCATCCAGGGGCACGTTGCCAAAGTCCAGCGGCGAGGCTAGGACGTTCGGGCTAAAAACCAGGTTGGGTGCATCTGGGGCCTGGTCGCAGGCAACAGTATAGGTTTCGGTCACGAATTCGCCCGGTTGGGCATCATTGCCATTATGTTCGAATTCTAGCGTACCTTCCAGAACCGTATTGGCCGGATCGTAAGGCCCAGTCGGCGTACAGCGCACCGTCATCCCGAAGGTATTACCTTGTTGGTCGGAGGGGGCAATCGGTGGTAACTGGGTAATCGGTTGTCCATTGTCATTCACGACTTGAAATTGCACATTTTCGGTCGTCATGAACATGATGTCCCGCACCGTAAGCGGGGCATTGCCTGTATTGCCAATTTCCAGGTCATTTTCCGCGAATGTACCGATGCGCGGCCAATCGTCTGGGTTGGTGCTGGGCGTGATGTCGAACGTGTTGTTCGGCGCCGGGGTCGAAGAAAAGCTCGCCGTGGGGGTAATGGGGCAATTGATGGTGAACGTCGTTTGATCTGGCCCGGGTGCGTCCGGCGTGCCGTCTGCGCGATCAATGTCTGTTTGCAGCGTCAGCGTGGCGGTTAAGGGGTTGGGCGCTGAGGGGTCGAAGGTGTTGCCTGCTCCCCCACAGCGGATGGGAATTGTATCGGCACCCATCGCGCCGCCATCAATATCACCGCTCAACATACTGACCGGATTACTGGTGCCGTCCAGCAGCGTGATTCCGCCATTGGGCGCTGTAAGAGACAGTTCGTAATTTAAGTCGCCAGCCCCGGTATTGAAGATTTGCAGATTATTGGTGACGCCTGTTGACTCGAACGTATCATCGAAGATGGGTTCGGGCGTAGCGGGCGTGCGGTTCAGGATTTCGACGGTCGAAATAGCTGGCGCCGGTGGTGGCGCGCTCGTCGCTTCGAAAAGGGTCTCGTCAGCAGGACCTTGCAGGCGAACACCGGGCTCTACCACATTACATTCGATGGTGTAGACATAGTGTGCGCGTTCGGGCAGGGTAAGCTGCGGGAAGTCCGTTGAAACCCACACATAAGCCAGATACGGTTGCCCTGGTGGTGAACTAACGTTATTCAACGAACGGCAGGTCGCACTTAGGACGACATTGCCCGTACTCAGTTGATATAACGATTGATCCGCGTCTGGGTCAGACTGAATCGTTTGCACAACACCTTGGGGCGTGCCGTCGATTTCAATGCTGATGTTTCCCTGGGAAGCAGGGGGCAAATAGACGCCCAAGCCAGGGCCGAACCCGGTTCCATCTGGATCAGGGCTGGTCAAAATATCTACACCGGCCCCACCGCCCGTGCAAAAATTAGCTATTTGCCGGATTGTGAGCCGATCAGTAGCCGTTATGGGGGCAGATGCCTCGCCAATTTCTGTTTGTAGCGCCCCATTGCCACCCATGCCATCGCTTAGCCAAGGAATTGTATTCAAGAGGGTTATGTTTGGGTTCGGGCGCACCGTTTCAAATGGTAGGTCACAGTTATTACCTGCCGGTGGGTCAGAGTCATAAGTTGGCCCTTGGGCGTGCACAACCGCAGGCGAGATTTCGAACTCTGGACCGACCACAAATAGGGCCGCCATGAGTATAAGCGTCAGAAGTGTAAAGGATCGAAGCCGACGCATAGTGTTCTCCTTCACGATTTTCTAATGGGTATCAGTATAGCACATGCCACCCGACACCGATAATTGTTGTAAGGCTGTTTTTGGGCGTGTCATAAGATGCTAAGCCTCTGCTTCTATAGTACAGGTAAAACGACGTCAGATTGGGCGTAATCTGCCTCTTTCCAACACTTATAGACAAAATGCTTACGCTTTGTATGGCATTTGTAGCCAGGTGGTTTCTCGTTTGTCGCGTGCTTCTCGTATAATGGAGGAAGCATCATACAAGATGAGACGAGGCATCGCATGCAAAAACGTACAATCTTTATCGGGATTACCGGATTGGTCGTTCTTTGGGTTGTCGTCTTCCTGGTAGCAGGGGTCATCATCAACCAGGTAGATGAAGCAGGTATCGAAGCCCTGGCTAGCCCGACTGCACGCCCGATCCGCACCGATGTGCCCGAATTGCGTGCGCCTACTGATACACCTGCGCCCGAAACCGACGCAGCGGAGGCAGATAGCGAAGCCACCGCAGCAGCCCCAACTGACGAAACGCCTACCGAGACGCCCGAGCCAACCGAGCGCCCCACAGCAGCCTTCACGCTCTCTGCGCTAGAAATCAACACATTTCAGAGCGCGCAACAAGAAGCCTTTGTCTTCAATGACCAGCCCCAACCCACGCTAGAACCTGTAGAAGACGAAACCGGCGGGGCATATCCTATCCGCTTGGCCGTCGAGGAACTCGGGCTACTGGCGTCTGTTGTGGTGGTGCAAACGGATGAAGACTTTAATATCGTAACCCCGCGCGAAGACGTGGGCTACTATGCGCTGACGCCCAAAATCGGCACAGGGGGCAATAGCGTCATGGTCGGGCATGTGTTCCCTGGGCGCATTTTTAACCGGTTGTTGGATGTGCAAGTCGGCCAGACGGTACGCATTACGGATGAACGCTACCAAGAACATTTTTACCGCGTCGAAGAGATCATCCGCTTTCCGTATGAAGCAGGTAGCGAAGAAGATCGCGAATTAGGGTTCGAATATATGTATGATAATTCGGAAGAGCGCATCACGCTGGTGACATGCTACCCTGAATACGAGTGGACGCATCGGTTTGTCGTGCGGGCCGTACCCATCGCCCCGCCAGACGATTTGAGTACAGATGACGAAGCCCGAGACGGGTAAACGCGCCTTTTCATGATGAACCGAATTCTTTTTGGGGGTGTTTTTTTCGTAAGCGCGTTACTTTTAGGGGCGTGCGATAGCGCGGCGCAAACCGAGCCCATAGCGCTGCCCACCCGCATGGCGTTATCTGAGCCCACCGCAACAGCCCCCCCAACGGCTACGGACCTGGCAGCTAGCGCGACACCAAGCCCCAGCGCAACCGCCACGGTCGTGCCCACGGCTACCCATACCCCCCAACCAACCGCAACCTTTAGCCCGACGCCCGCCGTTATCGCGACACGAACGCGCATCCCCACGGCTACCCCCGCGCCACCCCTGGGCCAACAAACATTTGGCGCGCTAGCAGTCCAAATTAACCAGGCGGCAGTCATTAACACGATTGCGGAGCTCGTTAATTTTGAGTCGCGCCATACCAATTCGGCGCGGGGCGATGGCTGGCGAGGCATTGACGCCGCGCGGGCGTATCTGGCGCAACGCTTGCAAACGCAGGCCACCACCTGTGCCAATCCCGCTGTTTTTTATGAAGACCCTTTTACAGTTACCTATCGGGGCGAAACCAGCCAGCAAGCGAATCTCATATTGGCAGTTGGCGGGCCAGATGTTGGCCGCGAGACTATCGTGCTGGGCGCGCATTACGACACTATGTCAGATGCTCAGCCGCACGAACAGCGCTTTTTGATCCAGCCTGGCGCCAATGACAATGGCAGCGGGGTAGCTAGCATTGTGGAACTCGCGCGCTTATATTGTGCCCAGCCGCGCCAGGCGAGGGTTGTCTTCGTGTTGTTCGCCGCCGAGGAAATCCGGCTCAATGGGCAGGACGGCAACCCGGATAATGATATTCCAGGGCGTATTGGCAGCCGTCACTTTGTTAGCAATTTTCTACCCGGCCAGCCCTGGAACGTAACGGCCATGTTGAATCTGGATACGATTGGCTCATCTATCGACAGCAACAGCACCGCATTGGTGGATGACCGCGCCAGTATTTACTCTGCTGGCCCAGAAAATCCCTCGCGCCAGTTGGCACGCCAGGTGCAAGCCGCCGCGTATGTGCAGATGCCCGATTTTCAGGTGATTGTGGAGAATCGCGAAGACCGCCGCAATCGCTGGGGCGATCATATGTCGTTTACGCGCGCGGGTATTCCAGCGGCGCGGCTGATTGAAGGCGCCGAAGATGATGAGCGCCAAGACACGCGCGATGATCGCCTGAATTTCATTAACCCGCCCTATCTTATGAAAAATATTCAAGTGGTGCTCGCCTTTTTGCTGTCTGCTAGCGAAGGGCCACCCCCGCCTGGGGGAATCACGGCGAATGGTGGCATCGTCTTTTGGGATGCGAGCCCAGGCGGGGCAGGGTATCTGGTGGCCTCGCGAGCACCCGGCCAGCAAGGTTATCAATTCGACATCCTACCCACGAACCGCACCGGCTATGAATTCGCCCCCAATACGATATTCGCGGTGGGCACCATTAGCAACGATGGCATCCTTGGGTCACTCAGTTCGGAGGTTTATATTCCATGAACGATCACGACATCCAACCAGCAGAAGAAGCGTCCGCATCCGACAGTGAAACGCGCGGGCTAGCGTCTGCCGAGCGCATCGAGCGCCGGGTTAATCAGGCGTACCGGGGTGGGCTTTTCACCGTGATCATTTTGAGCGCGGTCTATGCTTTTTTCCCCCTGGATATTATCCCCGACATTCTTATTTTGGCGGGCCAACTCGATGACCTGACGGTTCTGCTGGCCGGGGGCGGAACAGCCGCCACAATTACCGCCCTGCGCCCTATTCTGATCCTGATATTTAAGCATCCCGTATTGCGCGCGGGTTGCCTGGCGTTGGGTGCGGGTATGGTGCTCATTTTGCTGGCCGGAGCAGTGTTATTGTTCTACGGGGTCTATAGTTTGGTCAATGCGCTGACGGGATAAAACACTGTTGAAAATACGGTGGGATCGCGGCGCTACGCCAACACATAAATCGGATTGCTGAGAATCCAGCAGCGCATCATGCCCAGATATTCGCGCCAGACCTCCACGCGATAGGCTCCGGGTTCGCGGGCGGTGTAAACGAGCGCATCGGCGCGTTCATCCTCCCAGACGACTTCGCCATGGCGGATGATCTTCACATGGGCGCGCTCGGGCGGCTTGGCTTGCAAGGTGACGCCACTCCCCAGGCGAATGTCATCGCCCATTTCGGCGCTGCTGTCGGCACCCTGGGCACTGAACCGAAAACCGCGCGTCGGGCCGATGAGATCGTAGCCCACGAAGGCCCGCCCAGCCCGTAGCGCGGTGTAGATCATCTCGCGGTCGAACGCTACATCCCCGGAGAGTTCCGTGGGTGTGAAGATATGGGTATTCACACAGTTGAACAAAAAATCGTATGGAAAGATGGTATGCTTGAACAAGCCAAAATTAAACACGGTACCATGCGCATCGGAATTGCCGATGCCAAC
>DAOTVD010000313.1:0-2485 GCA_034437075.1 Anaerolineae bacterium | reverse complement strand
TCGGTTTTGGCAGAAAAAACATTTGTGTTTGTTTTGAACTGTCCATCAGCCCTCACCCCAACCCCTCTCCCAAACGGGCTTTCAGCCCTGGGAGAGGGGCAAAAAGTGTCGGTTTCGGGTCGTTTTCCCCCTCTACCAGCCGCAAAGCGGCGTTTGGGAGAGGGGGATTAAGGGGGTGAGGGGGAAGAATTGGCATAGCCTGAGCAGTTACCGCCGTTGTTCCTATCAAGCCCCATACGACATGAGCCCATTTTTCCAAGCAATGGCGGTGGCTTGGGAGCGATCCGACACCTCTAATTTGCTGAAAATACTGGAAACATGGTTACGCACGGTGCCTTCGGCCAGGTGCAAGCGGTCGGCGATAGCCGCGTTGGTTAAGCCGTTGCCGATCAAGCGCAGGATTTCGATTTCGCGTTCGGTTAGGGCGGCCAAGATGGCTTGGTCGGGTGGGGCGCCTTGGCGCACGACCTGCACGAGCTTATCCGCGACGCCGGGGTCGATATGCGTGCGGCCCGCGATGGTGCCTTCGATGGCTGCGATGAGGTCGGCGCGCGGGGTGTCCTTCAGCAAATATCCAGCGGCGCCCGCGCGAATGGCATCCAACACCCAATCATCATCATCGTACGTCGTCAGTACCAGCACGGGCAAGCCGGGGTACTGGGCCCGAACCGCGCGTGTGGCTTGCACGCCGTTCATTTGCGGCATACGCAAATCCATCAGCACCAGATCACACCCCAGATGGGGCAGCATGTCTAGCAGTTGAGCGCCGTTATACGCCACGCCGACGACTTCAATATTGGGGCTGAGGTTGAGCATCACGCGCAGCCCTTCGCATACCACTTCTTGATCGTCCACGATCATGACGCGAATCATAAGCCTTGCTCCGTCTTATTCGGCACCCGTAATTCGATGCAGGTGCCCTGGCCGGGCTGGCTTTCTACGCGCAGTTGGCCGCCGATTAGCGCGGCGCGTTCGCGCATCCCCAGCAGGCCATAATGCCCGGTGGGGGGGATGGCGCTGGGGTCGAAACCCTGGCCATTGTCTTGAATGCGCAAGCCCACCTCAGCGGAATCATGCCATAGCATGACGCGCAAATGGGTCGCTTGGGCATGGCGCAAGACGTTATTAAAGGCTTCTTCGGCCAAGCGATAGACGCTCTGTTCGCGGCTGGTCGTCCAGTCGGGGCCATGTTCGGGCATACTGAGCGTTAGCGCGAGCCCGGCCCGGTCGGCGGTTTGTTTGGCCAGGTGTTGGATGGCCAGCGGCAAGCCCAAGTCTTCGAGCGGTTGGGCGCGCAGAGCGTGCAGGGCGCGGCGGGCTTCGTTGAGGCCACTCCGCGCGAGTTGGCGCGTTTCGTTGAGTTTGGCGCGCGCGCTGGCGGGGTCAACCTCCATCAGGGCATCGACCGCGCCCAGTTGCACCGTCACGGCGCTCATGGTGTGGGCGAGCGTATCGTGCAGTTCACGCGCCAGGCGGTTGCGTTCGCGGCTGATGGCGAGTTGCTCGCGCGTGGCGGCGTATTCCACCAGGCGCGCATTTTCGCGGGTGAGTTCGTAGCGGTGGCGGCGCTGGGCTTGGGTCACGCGCACGACGATGGCCCCCACGATGCTAAACAGAAAAAAGCGCAGAATGGCATCATCGCTGGTGGCGCTGAGCGGTGGGCCCCCGATGATAGCGACGGGCAAAAACAGCCCAATAGCGAGCAAAGACGTGCCGAGGGTAAAGGCAAACATATGCATCATCCGGTATTGTGAACTGATGACCAGCAAGGGCAGCAACAGCCAGAAATAGGCTGCGCCCTGGTCGGATAGCGCCCCTGGGCCGACCGTGCCGCGCATCATGTTCAGGAGGGTATCGGCCCAATGAATCGCGATAGGCCCCGCCGAGAGCACCAGTAAGGCCAGGGGCATATACCAGGCGCCGAGTTGGCGCTGCAACCAGTTCCAGAGCAGATATAAGAAGACCGCACCGCTCATCAACCAATAGAAGAACGCGGCGGGGGGCAAGCGTCCTTCGCCAAGGTTGGCCAACACCCCGCAAGAGAGCAAGACCCACATCAGCCCCAAGAACCAGCGCGTAACGCTCAGAATACCGGGTTCAATGGTGTACATGGTGGCATCATACCATGCTTTGGGGGCGGTGCACCCTGCCTGGTGTCATGGGCAACCCATGACGCGCGTCATACGCATCCGTGCGGCGTGACACTAGGCCCGCGCCCGGTTGGGCGCGTATGCTGGTTATATCATCAAATGCAAACCGGAGGGAAACGCCGTATGGGAATCGGAGATAGCATGATGCTGGTCAGTTGTCTGGCCGGGATGCTCGTAGCGATGCCTGCCTTGTTGTTGGTGTTGCGGGCCTTCTTTCACCGCAGCACGGACTTCGCCGCTGCTCGTTTGGGGCAGGGGGCTATTTTGCCCTTTTTCGTAGGGTTGCTGCACATCATCTTTATCGGGATACCCGCGACGATCTTTTTATCGATTTG
>DAOTVD010000312.1:0-4195 GCA_034437075.1 Anaerolineae bacterium | reverse complement strand
AATCCCAGGTTTGGTATAGCCCGGTGTCGATCATGACGGTTTTGAGTTCGTCGCGGATGACATAGACATTACACGAGGGCTCCGGCGGCACAATCCGCCAAATATTCTTGTAGACCTCGGTCGTCTCGCGCGGGGCGCTGTCATAAAATTTCTTCTCGTGGGTGTTTAATAACTGTTGTTCGTCAGCCATGCTCTATTCTCCATGATGACTCGATGTGTTTAGAGTGTACCATGGGCGTGGGCACGCGCGTCAACGTGGGGTAGAATACCCCGGTTCGTGATACATTATTCCCAGGAGGAAAACCCATGCCCACTATTGGCGAATCGTTCCCCGAATTCGAATTGCTCAACCAAGACGGCCAGACCGTCCGCCTGGCCGATTTGCGCGGTCAAAAAGTCGTGATTTTTGCGTACCCCAAAGCCGCTACGCCCGGTTGCACGACGCAAGCGTGCGGCTTTCGCGATGAATACCCCCGCCTAGAAGCCGATAACGCGGTCGTGTTGGGCCTTAGCCCCGACTCCGTCGAGAAGCTGGCCGATTGGAAAGCCACCGAAGGCTTGCCTTACGATCTGCTGAGCGACCCCGACCACCAATTGCTAGAGCAGATCGGCGCTTGGGGCGAAAAGAGCATGTACGGCAAAACCTATATGGGCGTCATTCGCTCGCATTGGGTGCTGGATGCCGATGGCAAGGTCATCGACGAACAGATTAAGATCAGCCCCAAAGACAGCGTCAAGAAGGCGCTTCAGGCCCTAGGCGTTTAAGCCAGGCCGCGCCTCGGCTTCGTCCATCCCGCCTCACGACGCCGCGCCAGAGCCTAAGCGTGTAGGCTACTATCGACTTCGAATAAAAATTCGAGCCCGGCCTCTAATGTAGAGACGAGTTCGATATTAGCATCCGTTAAGCGCGTGATGGCCTCGGCCAGAAAGCGGACGATGTGGTCTCGCCCTACAAAAACCTGCCAGCCGAAGCCGTCTTCATAAATGAAGCTCAGGGTGTCGAGCAGTTCGGGCATTTGCAAGGGCAGTGCGTGCAGTTGGGTTGCATCCAGCACATGGTGCACGGGTGGGGTGCCCGCGCGAATGTGCGCAATGATGTTCGCATTCGCATTGCGCAGGTCGTTTAAGGTGGGGGAATGCGTGTAGGTCGTCACTATAACACGGGGCTCAAGCTCCCATTGCGTGAGAATGGTCATAGGTTTCGGCTTTTCTGATATGCGTATTAGATTTTTGATACGGGTAGACGCTTATGGCTAAACCTGCCCGTCAGCAAACGCGGGCAGGTTGTCAGGTCTACTTTTTAGAACCTACATTTTAGCGAATTTTAAGGGCAAGCTCAAACGGTTTTCTAACTGAATGGTGTATCGAATTCGGTTGAAATATCCGTCGTCATGATCGCCCTATCTGAAGTACTCGCTTATGCCGCTTAACAAGGGGCTTCAGCCCCTTGGGCGTGGACACTTTGGCGACACAAGGGGTTAAAACCTCTTGTTAATTTTATCATCAGCGAGGGGACAGGCGTTTCAACCGAAAAGGATACACGACCTGTAACTAAACCAGGTAGCCAAGGGCGCAAGATGTGGTATCCGAATGGCTACCCCAGCGCGCCGAGTTGGGGAATAGGCGCTTTTACCAGAAAAATGTAAAATTTTAGTAGTTTATTTCCCAGTCTTTAACCTTGGTGTGATAGACTGATAAATTATTTCATCTGCCGGACTTATCAACGGTAATCTTGTGTGACGAATCGTAGTTTAAGCCTTCCCCAGCACCGTCTTTCCCTGCTGGGGTGGTTCTCCAAATGGCGTTATCATCTGCTGTTTTTGCTGCTCAGCACCCTGATGGTTGCGTTCGGGATTCGGGAAGGGTTCGAATTTGGGGCGGTCAACCACTTCCGCGACCAGTCGGTGCAGTTGCCTATTCTCTATTCGTATGCCGATAGCACGCTGTTCCAGAACGATATCTTGCTCGAAGCGCGCGATACGTATATCACCTGGTTTTACCCGGCCTTGGGCGTGCTCTCGCGCGTGGTGCCGCTGTATTACATCTTCCTGGGGACGTACTTGCTCGCTATTGGGTTTATGGTCGGCGGGGTATATTACCTGGCCGAAACCTTATTCCCCGAGCGCAATGTCGGGTTGGTGGCGGCGCTGCTCTGGACGGTGTGGTTGCCCAACCCCGGCGGCGACTTCATCCATTCGGCCTTCCCCACCCATACCACCACGGCCATGGGGCTGCAATTGCTGGGCCTGACGCTGGCCATCCGGCGCCGCTATACCCTGGCGGCTTTGCTCATCGGCTTCGCGGCGAATATCAACGCCATGACCAGCTTTTTCATGACTGCCGTCTGGGCTATGGGCATGTTCGCGCAGCGGGATGAATGGAATTGGCGCCTGATTCGCATCCCCGTATTGATAGCGTTGATGGCCGCGCCCACGCTGTATTGGCGTTTTGTGATGGCCACCCCCACCGGCGACCCCGCCGCCACCGAAACCTTTGTGGAAATCATGCGCTTGCGTTTGTGGTATGCCGTGTTCCCCTTTTCCGTGAATCTGCTCTTGTGGGTCGCGTTCGCGGGGGTCGTCGGGCTGTGGATTTACTCGGCGCGTTACGCCCAGCGCGAGACCAACCGCCAGGTCTTCTGGATGATCCAGGGCATTGTCATCTTGATGATCATTGGCACGGTGTTTACGGAAATTTTCCCGCTAGAATTCGTCATCCAATTGCAGTTGCTGCGCAGCACCTGGATTCTGAACATGTTCGCGATGCTGTATCTCGCCAATATGATCGCGGTGTGGATGCAAGGTGACCGTCGTCAGGTGTTGTTGGCCCTGGGGCTGACGTTTGTGCTGGCCATTCCGCGCGTTGTCATGGAATTTGTGCCGCTGCCGCATCCGGTGCCGTATGAACTGTATGTGGATTTCGACGCTGCGCGCGATGGCACGCGCCTGACGCCGCTCGGCGCGCTGGGCTTGGTCGCCATCTTCGCCGGGTTGTTGTGGTTGCTGTGGAAGATGTTACCCGACCGCGACACACACCGTAAACAGCGGGTCTTGCTGTGGTTCGCTTTCGCCTCGACCATCCTCGTCGCGCCGCTGGCCATCGACACCGCCGTACCCACGCGCCAGACCCGCACCGCCGATCATTGGCAAGAGACGCTCGTCTGGATTCGCGACAACACGCCCGAAGACGCCAGCTTCGTTTCGCCACCTACCGTGGATGGTTTCCGCGTGGTGGCCGAACGCACCAGCTTCAGCGACTGGAAAGATGGCACGCTGCTCATTTTCAATAGCGAATTGGCGGTTGAGTGGCTGCATCGTATGGAGACACTCGGCTTTGACCGCGACGCCTTCGGCTTTGAAGCGCCCACTCAGGCGGATTTATGCCAGATTCGCGCCAATTACGAGATGGATTACGTGGTGGTGTTCAATGGCTGGGGCATCCAGGGCCAACCGGTTTACGAAAACGAGACCTTTAGCGTTATGCCGATGATGTCATTGGTGTGCCTGCCGTCGCATTTATAAGGCTTAGGCTTTTCCAGAAAAATAATTACCCCTCCCCAGCCCCTCCCCGAATTCAGGGAGGGGCTATTATGCGCACGAGTAAGTTCTCCCCCCGAATTCGGGGGGAGCTAGAGGGGGGTAAAATCAAGCCGGTATCCTTTTCGACAAAAGCAAGCGGCATAGTTAAATACTTGGAAAAGCCTTAGGGCGGCGTTTCGGCGCCGGGGAGGGTGAACATAAAGCGGCTGCCTTCCCCCGGTGTGCTGCTAATGCCGACCTCGCCATTCAGGCGTTGGACGATGCGCTGCACGATGGACAGCCCCAGCCCGTGCCCTTCGATATTACCGGGGTTGACGCGCGTGAACGGCTTAAAGAGGTTGGCTTGTTGGGCGGGGCTGAGGCCCAACCCAAGATCTTGCACCCAATAGCAGATGTGGCCATTGGCTAGTCGGGTATAGCCGAGCGTGACCTGGGGCGGGTCGCCGCCATATTTGATCGCATTACTCAGATAATTCACCCATACTTCTTCGATCCAGGGCGCGTAACCCTGCGCGGGTGGCATATCCGGTTGGATGCTCACCCGGGCGCTGTGTTTGTCGGCCATCAGGCGCAGGCGTTCCAGGGCTTCGCGCGCTGTGTCGTTCATGTCCACGGCTTCGGTTTTCACCGGGCCTTCGCGGCGCAGCCCGGCCAAC
>DAOTVD010000311.1:0-10459 GCA_034437075.1 Anaerolineae bacterium | reverse complement strand
GTTCGGCATCTTCCAATTCGTTTTGCAAGCTTGTGACATATTCGGTGCGAGATTCAATGAGCCGGGTAAAGGGCGCGGCGGTGTCGCGCCGCAGTTGCGCACCATAGCGGATCACCGATTCGGCCCCTTCCTCAACCAGGCGGGTGTAGCGCTGTTGCAAACTGGCCATGCGCTTATCGTAAGCACGTTGTAGCAACCAGCCCCGTAGAGGGAGCAAGGCCATACCCAGCAAACCGGCGATAAGTGCCGCACCGAGATAGGCTAAGATGGCGGGTGCATCGAACTCATTCGCAGAGGTCACGCCCACGAGGATCGTAATCGACAAGACGATCAGTTCCCAAACGGCCAAAACGACCAACATCGTGCGCAGCTGGCGGTCGATTTTATCGGTCTCGAAACGACGTGCTTCGCTGAGGATGTCGGCCATTTCGCCCCGATTCTGGCGCAAAAAGCTACGGTCATAGCTCATGGGCGATTGCACAACGCCGATAACTTTGTTCTTCAGATTGGGCGGCAGTCGGTCAATCTGCTGGCGCGTGTAGTTCACCAGGTCGTCTAAATCTTGCAAGTCACGGCCTTCTAGGGCTGCCCCAAGCGCATCGACACTTTCGGGAATTTTGGTTAGGGGGCGTTCGACCTCATGTTTATCAAACGCTGCTTGGGCACGGGTACGGCATCCGAAGCGGCGCAAGAGGATCGCGACGCCGGTGAGTTCACCGATTCCGGCGAATATCTGGCCGAAGGCGCGCGAAAACTGGAACAGATCACCTATCGCCTCGGTACCGTTTTCTGCTGCTTGGTCCCATAATTTTTCGATCTCATCCAGGCTGTTTTGCGTCCGCCGCCGTTGGTCGCGCATGGCTTCATCCACCTGGGCCCGAATGTTGGTCACGGCTTTTTGGTGCTCGATCAGCGCTGTTTGATCGTTATTGATGAGCTTACGGGCTTCTTGGTGGGCCTGAGTGGCAATTTGCATCGGCGTTTCGAGCTTTTGCCGGATGCGCGCTTGGTCATTGAGCGTTTCACGCAAATATTCTTCGATTTCGGCAAAGCCACTGGCATCGTATAAGATTTCATCGCGCGGTTCTTCGTGTTGTGCTTCCATAGCTTGTTTGGCGGATGCCATCCAGATGGTCGGTTTGGTTTTAAGATGCAGGATAGATTGTTCCACGACAAAATCGCGCACGCGCTGGCGGTCATCGTCATCCAACACATCGACCTGATTGACCACGATAATCGTACGTTTGCCATATTCTTTCAATTGTTTTAGAAAGTCCAGGTTGGAAGCGCTCATCACTTGCGTAGCCACCATGACCAGCAGCACCATATCGGCCCGATGCAGAAAGCGCCGTGTTACGGTGTCGTGTTGCACGAACACGGACTCTAGCCCCGGAGTATCGACAAAGCTTAGGCTTTCAAGAATGGGGTGAGGATAAAAGACAGTCGTCGTTTCCCCAGTGCGCGATTGGCTGGCTTGCTCGCCATAGCGCAAGATGTGAATATGGTCAGTGGTGGGCACCGGCCCCACTTCCAAGACCCGTTGACCCAGTAGCGCATTGATAACGCTAGATTTGCCAGCACTGAAGGGCCCCACAAGCGCCAGCAAAAAGGGCAGGTCAGTATGAAACAGGGCATCTCGCACCCGTTCAATCTGTTCTACTGCCAAGTTATCGATTTTTTTCAGGGTATCCAAGAACTGAGTGATGACTTCATGTTCATCGCGGCGCACCTGGGTATAGCGTTTTAGCAAGCCGCGTTCGATGCCCAAAGATACATCACGGGTAGATTGGTTTGTTTGGGTGGTTTCGATGTGTGGGCTATTTTCTGGCTGCAAAGGCTTTCATCCTTGGTTGGTTTAGGCTACGGGTGGTGGTTTGCGTTTCTATTTTATCACTTAGCGCTAACTTGTGGATGCGCTTGCTTGCAGAGGCGGGGTTGTAGAGTCGCGGATGGTCAAGTGCGGCACAGGCGTTGAAAGAGGCTCAAACGGCTTGGCTGGGGACATTTGATGTCGTAATTGCACAAAAGCCGCCTGGCCTATTTGCTCACTGGGCAAGCGAATCGTGGTTAGGGGCGGGGCTAGGTAAGCAGCCATAGGCGTATCGCCCAGCCCGACGACCGAGAGCATCTCAGGAATACTTAGTCCGATATGTTTCGCAGCCCGATAAATTGACAGGGCGAGCACATCGGTGCTGGCGATAAGGGCCGAAGGTGCTGGGTCTGAGGAGGACAGCCATTCAGGCAAGACGTCTAATAAGGCTTCGGGCGCAGTGACAACAGGGTCTAGTGCGATTAAGCCGAGAGCTTGAAGGGCTTCTTGATAGCCCACATGCCACGCCTTGAAACAAGCGTCATGCAGTTGATGGGTCATCAACCCGATCTGACGATGCCCTAAGCGGGCCAAATATTGGGTGGCCTCCCAAGCGGCTGTCATATAGATATCGGGATCAAGCTGCACAAAAGCGCCTCTTGTGACCTCCCAAGGGGGTGTCGTCGCCTGGCAGGTGGCCCAAAAAACCCCGGCGTAGCCTTGTGAATTGATCTGTTGCAAGTCAATATCATTGGCTATTGTAATCACTACTGCATAATCTTGGGCTGTGGCCATTTTCTGGAAGGCTTGCACGGCCTCAGCGAGCGGGGCATAGGTTATATCCGAAATGATTACCAGGATTGGGCGTGGCTGGCGCAAGCGCAATTGTTGGGCAGTAACGTTGACTTGGTAGCCTAGGGCTTCAATAGCTTCTTGCACACGCTGGCGCGTGGCCACGTTAACCCTCTCGGGATGGTTAATCACCCGCGAAACGGTGGCTATAGACACTGAAGCATAACGCGCGACATCGTGCATTGTGGGAGCAGACATATACGCATCTTAACCAGGCTATATTGCCGCTGTCAAATGCTATATAATGTGCGCGATGGCACTTGGACTCTTTCTTTCTGTCGCGATTCCGCTGATATTTCTGTACATCATCTGGGCAATCGACCTGTATGCGACTGCGCAACTGCGCTTGGTCAGCCTGGGGGTTGGCTGGGGTGTTGTCAGCTTCGGCGTGGCGTATGGTATCCAAGCGACCATGCTTGACGCAGGCTTCTTGACCGAGACGCAATTACGTTTACTAAGCGCGCCTGTACTTGAAGAACTGCTGAAAGCGTTTTTTCTGGTCGGTTTGGCCGAGCAAATGCGGTTACGGTATGCGGTGGATGGCGCCGCCTATGGATTTGCCGTCGGTACCGGGTTCGCAATCAGCGAAAATATAGCAACCATCCTAAACCATCCAGAGTTGGGAATCTCGATTGCCGTGGTGCGGGTGTTGTCCACTAGCCTGATGCATGCCTATACAGGGGCATTAATGGGGGCAATTTTGGGCAGAAACGTCTATATGGTCCCGCGCGCGCGGTTGGTGGGCCTGGGTATGGGGTTAGCCAGCAGCATTATCCTCCACGCGACATACAATGCTTTGGTGATGATGATCGCCGGGCGTGCGCTGATCGTGGTGGCCATTACAGTTGGTTTGAGTGGTACGCTGCTCCTGAGCCTGCTCATTCGGCGCAGTCTGTACATTGAGGCCCAAGCAATTTCGGTGGCTTTAACCCGACAGTTAACCGCCGGCGAGCTATCCGCATTGCGCAGACCGGAACAATTGGCCGATATTTTAGTTCAATATATGCCTACCTTGGGCAAATCCCGCATTAACGCCATTCGTCAATTCATTGCGCTCCAGGCCGAATACGGTCTGCTGAATAAAACATTGCATCAAAATCAGCGCCCCCGCATGCAATCCCTTCTGCAAGACCAACTCCGCCAGGTGGAAGACCATCTCGGGAATTCACGTCAGCAAATGGGCTTGTATACCTGGGTCTGGTTGCGCACGGTTTTGCCATCCGAAGAAAGCCCACTTTGGCAGCAATTATCAAGTGATGTGGCGCAGGAACAACCGCTTTTGCAATTGATCCTCATGCTGACGGCCAAGCAGCAGGCGCTATCCCCCCAGGAAATACAAAAACGCCATACGCTACTCGCCCAGTCCCAAGTTTTTAGCACCTTGAACCGTGAGGATTTGTATGATGTGGCTGTTATGTTGAACAAAGAACGCTACGAGATCGGCCAAGCCGTCATCATTGCTCAAACAATCAATACGCGCTTGTTTTGTGTCGCATCTGGTCAATTGCTCGAAAGTGCAGTCGATGAACAGGGGACAGAAACAATTATGGTGGTCTATAGCCCCGCTGATGTGTGCGGATATGTTTCTATGCTGGACGAAGCGCCAACCACCACCCAAGTGACGTGTGTTAGCGATGCAGAAGTTTACAGTTTGTCGCGGGCAGATTTTCTGACCATTGCCTATGGTAAGCCCCAGGTCGCGTTAGCATTATTACAAAATATGGCCGGGGAATTACGCCGCCAGACTGATCTCTTGAAATGGGTTCGCCAAACCAGCCAACCGAACGAAACCTGATCTGCAACTTATGTTAGATGTCGAGGGTATTTTATGACCGTAGAACGTTCGTATGATAAACGCATTGCTGATGCCCTGAGTTTATCCGCCCCCCAGGTGGCGGCGGCCATTCGTCTATTGGAGGAGGGCAACACGGTTCCGTTCATTGCGCGTTATCGTAAAGAGATGACGGGCAGCCTGGATGAAGACCAATTGCGCCAACTGCATGGGCTCTTGAGCGCGCTCCAAAAGCTGGACGACCGGCGCGAAACTATCCTGAACAGCATCGAACAACAAGGCCAACTGACGGATGACCTCGCGCAGCGCATCCGAGCCGCCGCAACATTGACCGAGCTAGAAGATTTATACCAGCCATACAAACCCAAGCGCCGGACACGGGCAAGTATGGCGCGCGAGCGCGGTTTGGCTCCCCTAGCCGAGCAGATTGTCATTCAGCCAACGCAAGGCCCGCCCCCCCAAGAAAGCGCTCAGGCGTATCTCTCGGATGAGGTGCCCGATATTGCAGCTGCGTTGGCGGGCGCGCGGGATATTGTGGCCGAGCAAATCAGTGATGATCCAACCGTGCGCGGCACAGTGCGCGACAAAGCACTCCGGTTTGGGCATTTATATAGCGAAAAAATCGTTGAGGCAGACGATGAGAAAAACGTTTATCTGAACTATTACGCTTTCGATCAGCGGGTAGGACGCTTACGGCCCTATCAAGTGTTGGCGATCAATCGTGGCGAAGCGGAGAAAATCCTGCGGGTGCGCCTGGAATTGCAAGAACGGGATTGGCGCGACCCGATCTCGGATGTATTCCGCGTTAATCAACGTTCGCCATGGGCCGAGGAATTACATTTGGCTATCGAAGACGCGGCCAAGCGCTTGCTCCTGCCAGCCATCGAACGGGATGTACGCGCAGCACTCACTGAAACCGCCGAAGCGCACGCCATCGACGTCTTTGCGGATAATCTGCACGGGCTACTCAACCAACCACCTTTGACGGGGCATGTGGTTTTGGGCGTCGATCCGGCTTATCGGACGGGCTGCAAGCTGGCGGTTATCGATGATACGGGCAAAGTGCTTTACACAGGTACCATATACCCACATAAACCACAGGGGCATTGGGCAGAAGCGTTGCAAAAACTGGCTGGGTTAGTCCAGCAATTTAGCGTAACCCTGATCGCTATCGGCAATGGGACTGCCTCACGCGAGACGGAGCAGCTTATCGCGGAACTCACCCGCGAACGTGAAGGCGTGCATTATCTTATCGTGAATGAAGCCGGGGCCAGTGTGTATAGTGCGAGCAGTTTGGCCCGCGCCGAGTTACCAGAGCTCGATGTCTCGTTACGAGGCGCGGTGTCCATCGCGCGGCGCGTGCAAGACCCCCTGGCCGAACTCGTCAAGATCGACCCGCGTTCGATTGGCGTGGGCATGTATCAACACGATGTCAATCAGAAAGACCTCAGCACGGCTTTGGATGGTGTGGTGGAAACCGTGGTGAATCGTGTCGGCGTGGATGTGAATACCGCTTCCCCAGCTTTGCTGACGTATGTAGCCGGGATTGGCCCCAAGCTGGCGGAGAATATCGTTGCATATCGCGAAGAAAACGGCGGCTTTTCCGAACGAACGGCGCTCAAGAAAGTGCCCAAGTTAGGGGCTAAAGCCTTCGAACAATCGGCGGGTTTTTTGCGCATTCGCGGGGGCAAAAATCCCCTGGATGCCAGCGCGATCCACCCGGAAAGCTACAACGCCACGAAGAAACTGCTCAAGGAAGCGGGCTTGCAGGTTTCAACGCCCCCCGAAAAGCGCGGCCCCCAGCTAGACGCTTTGCGCCAAAAGCAATCTCTCAGCACGTTAGCCGAGACCTTAAGCGTGGGCCTACCAACCTTGCAAGATATTTTCGAACAACTGATGCGCCCAGGCCGTGACCCACGCGAAGACCTACCCGCGCCAATTTTGCGCAGTGATGTCATGCGCATGGAAGATTTACAAATTGGCATGGTGCTAAAAGGCACGGTGCGCAATGTTGTGGATTTTGGTGCGTTTGTTGACATCGGCGTTAAGCAAGATGGTTTGTTGCATGTTAGCCAAGTACCACGCGGCGTATCGTTAAGCGTTGGCGAAGTGGTGCCCGTAGAAATTCTAACCGTCGAGATTGAGCGCGGGCGTATCGGGCTGGGCTGGATCGAACCCAAACATTCTTGATTATCCAACCAAGCGGCGTGGCCGGTATTGGATCGCTTCGGCGACATGGGGCACGGAAATGACTTCATGGCCGTCTAAATCGGCGATGGTACGCGCCAACTTCAGAATGCGGTGATAGGCGCGGGCGCTAAGCTGCATGCGCTGCATGGTGGCCTTCAGCAAAGCTGTAGCATCGGTGGTGGTCGGGCAATGCTGCTCGATCTGGCGCGGCCCCATATCAGCATTAGCGTGTAGATGTTTGGCCCCGGCAAAGCGGGCGCGTTGGCGTTGGCGTGCGGCTTCCACTCGTGCGCGAATGGTCGCGGAGGTTTCGCCGGGGGTCAAGCTGGTCAGTTTTTCGTAATCTACGCGCGGGACATCAATATGAATGTCCATGCGGTCGAGCATCGGGCCGGAAATACGTTGGTTATACGTGCGGATCATCGTATCGCTGCATGTGCAGGTATGGGTGGGGTCGTTGGCGTATCCGCATGGGCATGGGTTCATCGCCGCGACCAGCATAAAATTGGACGGAAATTGTAGCGAAATCCGCGCGCGGCTAATGGTGACGGATTTGTCTTCCATGGGTTGGCGCAAGACTTCTAGCGTTTTGGTACCAAATTCGGGAAATTCATCCAGAAACAAGACACCCCGATGCGCCAGGCTGATCTCCCCCGGTCGCGGGTACGATCCGCCGCCGACCAACCCCGCCTGCGAGATGGTGTGATGTGGCGCGCGAAAAGGTCGCGTTGTGATAATAGGATGGTCACTGGTCAGCAGATCGGCTACGGAATAAATGCGCGTCACATCTAAGGCTTCTTCCCAAGAGAGGGCGGGCAAGATACCTGGCAACACCCGCGCCATGAGCGTTTTCCCTACGCCAGGGCTACCGACCATCAAAACGTTATGTGCTCCGGCAGCGGCGACTTCCAAAGCCCGTTTGACGTTCTCTTGACCTTTCACATCGCACATATCAATTAACCCGAAGAACGTACTTGCATCGGGCGGTTCATCTTGGGCGGGGCGCTGGTATGGTGGAATCACTTGCAGATCGTACAAATGCTCGACCAAATGCCCCAGGGACGGCACTGGGATCACGTCGATTTCTGGTACGAAGGCGGCGAGCGGTGCATCTTCTTCGGGGACATACAAGGTATGAAACCCCGCTTCATATGCGGCCAGCGCGACGGGCAAAACCCCCCGCACATGGCGCACGGTGCCATCCAACGCCAATTCGCCAATAAACATGGCCCCTTCCAGGCGTTCGAGTGGAAGCTGGTCGGTCACGGCCAGGCATCCCACGGCCAGCGCTAGGTCATAGGCGGGGCCTTCTTTACGCAGATCCGCCGGGGCCAAGTTCACCACAAAGCGCTTCATCGGAAAACGCAGCCCACTATTGTTGATGGCTGCGCGCACCCGCTCGCGGCTTTCTTGTACGGCGGCATCTGGCAAACCGACGACCACAAATGCTGGGAGACCCTTGGGGTTGAAATCTACTTCGACATCAATGGGAACGCCTTCCAGGCCGAAGACTTCGCAAGCGTAGGTTTTGGCCAGCATCGTATGCTCCTTTTCGCTTCAGCATTATCTACAGTTATACCCTTGTTAGCGCAAAAATGACATTTATCCGCATATATGAAGATACTTGACACTAAAGCGAACTCTCATATATCTTTAATCTAGTGATGCATCATAAAACGAGAATTATTGAACCTGAATAGGGCCTACATATTATGCTCGAACACCTTAGCCTTGCCATTATTGCGGATCATTACCCTACTCGTGATACGACCCCGCGCAGCCTAGCGGTTGCTCAGCAGTACGGGATACCCGTCAATATCATCAGTAACTTCCCCGGAACATATGCCCATCTTACGCTATCGGTTAATCAAGATATTGTGCTCAATAAGGGCATTTTGGGCAGTCTTTATACGGCGCTTTTCACCAGCCCCCGGCGCCATGTGCTCGTCTTAACCCCAGATATGCACATGCCGAATATCGAGATGGTCACCGAGTTATCATCTGTTGCGCAGCAATATGATAGCGTCGTCGCGGCACTGCCGACCCTTCAACCGATTGGTTTTGGCGCAGTTTATAGCAAAATGTGCCTGGGGACGCTCTGGCAACAGCTAGAACGCGGCCAGTTAGCCGTCGAAGATTTTTATGCGCAGATCAATGTATATCGCTACAGCGCGACGAAATCATGCTCTATACATCCTTAAAACTTCGTGCGATACTAGTTTTATCTCCTACAGAATAATTTCGCTATGATATTTTCCCTGCTTATTCGCAGGGATTTTGTTTTATGCAGACTGGAATCAAGATGGTATCATCAGCAACTCGTACCGCGCGCCTGGAACGCTATGTGGCACGTTTAACGCAACGTATTTACGTGCGGCAAAGGCAAAGTAACCGCTTATCCAATATTCGGTTGGCGGTTGCAGGGCTGTGGCTAGGCGGTACGTTGATCGCCTTATTGAGTGATTGGCTATTGTTAGGTTATGGGTGGGGCCTGCTCGGCGGCTTGCTTTTCATGGGGAGTGTCATCTGGCATGCGCGAGTGCAGCGGAGCCTAACCCGCTATCAGATATGGTATCGCATTAAACAAGATCATCTTGACCGCTTGAACCTAAATTGGGATGCATTACCCAGCCCAACCATTCCCTTACAAGCCGCACACCCTTTTGAAATTGACTTGGATTTACTGGATGTAAACCGCCTGTTGGATACGGCAACTAGCCGCGAAGGCTCGCAACGCTTGCACACCTGGTTGCTCAATTTGAAACCAGACGAACAGACCATCCAGCAACGTCAGGGTTGGGTTATCGCCTTAGCGCCCCAGATTATCTTCAGGGACAAGTTGCGCTTAGTCGCGCAAGTTGCCGCTACGGGCCGTCATCGCCAATGGTCAAGCACCGTTCTCCAAGCCTGGGTGGCCGAAACGCCGCAAATCCAACAACGCACCATCGTTCTGATGCTCTTAAGCGGGCTGGCATTGGTAAATATTCCGCTTTTTGTGTTGTTCTCAGCAGGGCGCATCCCCCCCCTGTTTTTGCTGACTTGGCTGCCTTATGTGCTCCTGTTCCTGAGCCAGAGTCGCAATTTATTTGATGAACATGCCAACTTGCTTAATGCGCTTCAACAGTTTAACGCGATCCTAGGATATATCGAAAACAACCAAACACGCTTATTGGGCACGTTGTATACGCTGTGCGAACCTATTTTGAGGGATCGGCCTTCGCGTCTATTGCGCCGTTTAGGTTGGCTCGTTGGCGCGGCAGGGATACAACGGAATGTCATCGCCTGGGGGTTGATTAACGCGGCCATTCCCTGGGATATAGCCGTCGCCTGGGGATTGGATCGGCAGCGCAATCGGCTAAAGGAACGGTTACCCCGTTGGCTAGACACCTGGCACGAATTAGAAGCGCTGAGCAGTTTAGCCAATTTCGCTTACCTCCATCCCGAATATCCTATGGCTGAGATTGAGCCCGGCGCGGTTTTGCAAGCGCAGGCTATCGGGCACCCCCTAATTCGCCATGAACGGCGGGTGACAAATGATTTTGCCGTTACGCACTTGGGCGAAGTCATCATTATTACGGGGTCGAATATGGCGGGCAAAAGCTCATTCCTCCGCACATTGGGCGTTAACTTGAGTTTAGCCTATGCCGGCAGCGTCGTGGCAGCGGAGCATTTTTCCGTGGGGCTGTTTCGCGTGTTTACGTGCATCCGCGTAACCGATTCGCTCAATGATGGTATATCGTATTTTTATGCCGAAGTAAAACGCCTGAGAGCATTGTTGGATGCCCTAGACAGTGATGATGCTTTGCCGCTATTCT
>DAOTVD010000310.1:0-5304 GCA_034437075.1 Anaerolineae bacterium | reverse complement strand
CAGCCCGAAGGCGGCATCTATATTTCCCCCCTGAACTTAAATCGCGAGGGCACGCCGCCCAGCATTCAGGGTAACGTAGCCGATGGCACGCTCGTGCCCGTACTGCGCTATGGCATGCCGCTTTATGTGGCGAATGACGCCACGGGCCAACGAGAATTGGCTGCTGTGGTCGTCACCAATATCTTTGCCGAGTCTTTGCTAGAACTCGCCAGCGTGCGCGGCGAAGGCAATAGCTTTGTCGTGAATGCGGATGGCTACTACTTGCGCAACGAAGCAGCCCCGCAGCGGGTGTTTGGCTTCGAACCGAGCATCGAAACGGTGGGCGGCGTTCAGAACGCCAGGCTTAGCCAAGATTTTGACACAGAATTTGTTGATAGCCTGCTGAGTGTGGTGCGCACGGGCAATTTCGAAAATTCGGCGGATGATACGCTGGTGTATTACGAACGGGTTGCGCCACCATCGGCCCCAGCGGATTACTACTGGGTGCTGGGCCATGTGCGTGATGCGAATGTGGTCTTCGCGGATGTGAATGAGGTCGTGCCGACCACAGCGCTCATCACCGCCCTGTTGTTGGTGGTGGCTGGGGCGCTCATTACGCTCATTACCCGCCGCGTGACCCAACCGATTCAGCGCCTTTCGGCGGTGGCCGGGCAACTCTCGGCGGGCCGTTTTGACCTGCGCGCCGAAGATGTCGCGCAGCGGTCGGATGAAATCGGCGAGTTAGGGCGCGCGTTCAATGGCATGGCCGAAAGCCTCCAAGAAGCATTTGTTTCGCAGGAGCAACAAGTGCGCCAACGCACGCGCGACCTACAAACCTCCATCGAAGTGGGGCAGCTGGTGACACGCCTGAACACGTTAGAAGACCTGTTGCCGCGCGTCAGCCTCTTTATTGCTCAACGGTTTGATTTATACCATGTGCAGATTTATTTGCTAGACGACGCTGGGCGTTATGCGCGCCTGAGCGCCGCCACGGGCGAAGCGGGTGAACAATTGCTGGCCAAAGGCCATCGCCTGGACTTAACCGAGCAGTCCCTGGTTGCGCAAGCCGTGCAATCCGGCGTGGCGGTGTTGGTGGAAGATACAGAAGCAACCGCGCTGCATAAAGAAAACCCGCTTTTGCCAGACACGCGCTCCGAATTGACCATTCCGTTGATCGTGGGTGAACAGACGCTGGGTGTGCTCGACCTGCAAGCGAATCGTCCCGGCGCGTTGAACCCGGATAATCAGGCGGTTTTCGAAGCGCTGGCCAACCAATTGGCGGGCGCCGTGCGCAGTGCCCAGACCTACGCGGAACGCGCGGTGGCGCTGGAGCGCGCCGAGCAGATCAGCCAGCGCCAAACCGCTGGCGAATGGCAATCTTACCTGGGCGAGGCCGCAGCGGGCGTTCCGCTGGGCTATCAATACGACCTAGAAGCGCCCAAACCCCTCGCGCCGGATGATAACGGGCATCGGGGCAATGGTCGGCGCAATGGCAACCCCGGTTGGATGTTAGAGAAAAGTGTGACCCTCAATGGTCAGGTCATCGGCCAAATCGCCATTGGGGATGAACAAGAGCGCACCTGGCGAACCGAAGAAGTTGCGTTGATCGACAGTGTGGCCGACCGCCTGGCCGAAACGCTCGACCGCATGCGCGCCACGGATGCCACGCAGATCGCGCTACAACAGGCCGAAGGGCTTTATCAACTCAGCCAGGGCCTGGTGGGCGTTACCCGGCCCGATGAAATCTTGGATGTGCTGGTGCGGCAAGCACGCCGCCAGGGGCTCAGCCAGGCGTTTCTCTCGACAATTTCACTCGATGAAATGGGCCAGCCCCACACCGTAACGACCATCAGCCAGTGGGTAGCCGACCCCGATACGCCATCTCGCGTGGGCGTGCAGCATACGCTCGATGTGTATCCGGCGGCGGAGGTTTTGCTGAGCAACCCGCAAGCCCCACTGTTGATCGGCGATATGGCGACCGACCCGCGCCTGGACGAAAGTTCGCGGGCCATGGGCGCCGCGCTAGATGTCTCCGCGATGGTGATTATCCCGCTGGTGTTTGCCGAACAATGGGTCGGCCTGGCCACCCTGGGCTGGGAAGAACCACGCACATTCACCGCCACCGATCACCAATACTACAGCGCGGCTGCCCCTCAGATCGCGGCTATTCTCGAAAGCCAGCGCCTGTTCGATGAAACCAATCGGCGCGCGGCGGAGTTGCAGACGGTGGCCGAAGTGAGCGCGGAAGCCACCCAGGTGCTAGACATCGACCAGCTTTTGAACGACGTGGCCTTGCTCACGCGCGACCGTTTTGAACTCTACCACGCGCATATTTACCTGCTGAACCAGGCGGGCGATACGCTCGAACTGGTCGCGGGGGCGGGCGATGTGGGCGAACAAATGGTGGCGGAAGGGCGTTCTATTCCGCTGGCACGCGAAAAAAGCCTGGTAGCCCAGGCCGCGCGTCAACGACGTGGTATTATCGCCAACGATGTGACGATTGACCCGAACTTCTTGCCACATCCTTTGCTGCCCAACACCCAATCCGAATTGGCGGTGCCGATGTTGGCGGGGGATACGGTCATCGGCGTGTTGGACGTGCAGAGCGAACATAAAAATCGCTTTAGCGACGCCGACGTGCGCATCAAAACGACCTTGGCCTCGCAAATCGGTATCGCTGTGCAAAATGCGCGCTACTTTGCTGCGTCGGATCAACGCGCGCGTGAATTGGCGCTGGTGGCCGACGTGGGCATCCAAGCCTCGACCATCCTGGATGTGAACAAACTGTTGCAGAAAGTCAATGACTTGACGACCGAGTCCTTCGGTTTGTATCACATGCATATCTTCCTGGCCGACCCCAGCGGCGAAAACCTGACTCTGCTGGCTGGTGGCGGGCGCGCGCCGTGCCGACATGTCGGCATGAACTACACCATTGGCATTCAGGACGAAGCGGGCGGCTTGGTGACGCAGGTCGCGCGGACATGGCGGCCCATCATCGCTAACGATACGGCAACTGAAGAAGGCTTTATGCCAAGCAACTTCTTGCCCGATACCCGCGCCCAGATGGTCTTGCCGCTCGTCGCGAATAATGAACTCGTGGGTGTGGTCGATATTCAATCGGACGATCGCGGCGCGTTCAGCGATGAAGACCTGATTATCCAAACCACCCTGGCCTCGCAGATCGCGATTGCCCTTCAGAACGCGCGCGCGTATGAAATCGCGCAGCGTTTGGTAGATGAACTGGAAACAGTGTCTGAAGTGAGCGCGGAAGTCACGCGCAACCTCGACCTAGACGACATGCTGCGCCAGGTGGCTTTGCTCACGCGCGACCGCTTCGAGTTATACCACGCGCATATCTACTTGCTAGACGCCGAGGGCCAAAGCCTTGATCTGGCCGCTGGGGCCGGGGATGTGGGCGAGCGAATGGTACAAGCCCGCCACGGTATCGCGCTAACCCATGAGCGTAGCCTGGTGGCCCGCGCCGCGCGCGAAAAACAAACCCTGGTGGCCAACGATGTCACCGCCGAGCCGGACTTTTTGCCCAATCCGCTGTTGCCGGCCACCCGCGCCGAAATGGCCATTCCCATGATTGTGGGTGATACGGTCATCGGCGTGTTGGACGTACAAGCTCGGCAGCGCGGGCGCTTCACCGATCAGGACATCCGCGTGAAAGGCACCCTGGCCGCGCAGGTCGCCAGCGCCGTGCAGACCGCGCGCGCCTTTGAAGAATCGCGGCGCCAAGCCACCATCTTGGAAACATCAGAGGACTTCATCGCACTGACGACGATGGAAGGCGAGATCATCTACCTGAACCCGGGTGGTATCAAGATGATGGGTTTTGCCGACCTAGCCGAAGCGCAGCAAATGCTTATTCCGGACTACCACGACGAAGCCGGGGCCCAATTGGTGCTGAACAAAGGCGTGCCCACAATCCTGAAAAGCGACACTTGGCGCGCCGAAAACACGATCATTTCGCGCGATGGCACGGTCATTCCGGTCGATCAGACGCTGTTCATCGTGCGTGATGACGATGGCAACCCGCAGAATATCGGGACGATCATGATCGACATCAGCGAGCGTAAAGCGCAAGAAGAAGCGCTAGAGTCTCAGCGCCGTCTGTTGGAAGCGATCCTGAACCAAATCCCCTCGGGTATCTTCGTGGTCGCAGCGCCAGACGGCACGCCGCTGCTGTCGAACTCTCGTGCGGAGGAATTGCTGGGGCGCGGTATCTCGCCGGATGCGCGTAGCGAAGACCTTGTACAGGTTTATGCGGCTTATCGAGCAGGCACGGACGAGTCCTACCCCACCGAGAAGACGCCGATTGTGCGCGGTTTGATGGGCGAAGAAGCTTATATTGACGACATGGAAGTGCACCGGGGCGACGAGCGCATCTTGTTGGAAGTCTCCGGCGCGCCCATCCGCGATGATGCGGGCGAAGTGATCGCCTCCGTGATTAGCTTTCAGGACATCACCGAGCGCCGCGCACAAGAACTTGCCATTCAACGCCGCGCGCTAGAGCTACAAACCGTGGCCGAAGTGAGCGCCCAAGCCTCTCAGGTGTTGGATATTGACCGCCTGCTACAAGACGTGTCGTTGCTCACCCGCGACCGCTTCGACCTGTACCATGCGCATATTTACTTGCTGAATGAGGTTGGCGATACGCTAGAATTGGTTGCTGGCGCGGGCGAAGTCGGCCAGCAAATGGTGGCCGAAGGCCGCACCATCCCGCTAGAGCGCGAACAATCATTGGTGGCCACCGCCGCCCGTACGCGCGAAGGCGTTATCGTGAACGACGTCACCGCCGACGAAAACTTCTTGCCGCATCCGCTGCTGCCCGACACCCGCGCCGAGATGGCCATCCCGCTGATTGTGGGTGGCGAAGTCCTCGGCGTGTTGGACGTGCAGGCCGCCGAAGCCGACCGCTTCACCGAAGAAGATGTGCGCGTGCAATCCACGCTGGCGGGTCAAATCGCCGTCGCCGTGCAGAACGCGCGCGCCTTCGCGGAATCTCAACGCCAAGCCACCATCCTGGAAACCTCGGACGACTTCATCGCGCTGACGACGATGGAAGGCGAGATCATCTACCTGAACCCGCGTGGTATCAAGATGATGGGTTTTGCCGACCTAGCCGAAGCGCAGCAAATGCTTATTCCGGACTACCACGACGAAGCCGGGGCCCAATTGGTGCTGAACGAAGGCGTGCCCGAAATCTTAGAAAACGACACCTGGCGCGCCGAAAACACGATCATTTCGCGCGATGGCACGGTCATTCCGGTAGACCAAACGCTATTCATCGTGCGTGATGACGATGGCAACCCGCAGAAT
>DAOTVD010000309.1:0-4688 GCA_034437075.1 Anaerolineae bacterium | reverse complement strand
CCCGAATCGTGGACGTTGTCGCTAAGGCTGTCGCGACCGAGGCGATACCACCCGCGTAGAAACAGTCTTCTACGATCCAGATTTCGTCGAAGCCCGCACGTTCTGCGGCCCCGGCGTAAGCGATCAGTTTTTCCGGCGCATTATAGCAGCGGAACATAACCCCGAGATCGAATGATGTTGGCATCGTTTTCCTTTCTGATATTGGTTTATCAAGGCAGCGCTCGTGCTGTACCTAAGTTTAAGGCATCGAGCCCGCTTGGGGTCAAGTGCTATGCGTGTTTCTGTTGGGTTTCGGTCGATTGCTGAATGATGTGTGCTTGTCCTGGCGGCGCATGGCGATTGTTAAGCCAGAAAAGATGATCGCCAGCCCAACCACTGACGCAAGATCGATCTTCTCATTGAGCACAATAACACTCAACGTTAAGGTTGTCACCGGCATCAAAAATGTGACCAGCGCGGTATTGGATGCTCCAGCGCGAAAGATCAGCCGGAACCAGATCATAAAGGCTAATGCGGTGCTCAACAGCGCTAGTCCAAGCATCGCAGCCACCGATGTGAGAGTGGGCGTCAAGCGCCATGGGGCTTCCAGCAGAGCCAATGGCAGACTCAAAACCGTCGGACCAAATTCACCTTCAAAGCCCGCTGGCATCGGCGGGCAAGTCGGTTGGCTCGGCTGGCAACACGATTTCCTGATCAATCACGATCTGATCGTGTTTACGACCCTTGCGTTGGCGGCGACGCTCACGCCGTTCTGACTCCGACGACACATCCCCGCTTTTTTGCCGGGACGCTTTGAACTTGGGCTGACCCTTTTCACCCTTTTACGTATTTTCAGGACTCTATGCGATGCCCAATTTCCACTCGCGATTGAGGGGATACATTCATTTTCTGGAAAAGTCTTATTCGGATGACCACGACTCCTTGAAATCGGCATACAGGGTGAGGCCGCCATCGACATAAATTGTTTGCCCAGTAATGTAAGCGCCATCCTCCGAACACAAGAACACGGTAATGCCCGCCATTTCTGCGGCAGTCCCCGAACGACGCATCGGAATGTGGTTTTCAACGGCCTCGCGGCGTCCGGCATCGTGCCGCCAGCTATCATTCATCGGCGTCAGAGTAGCCCCCGGCGCCACGGCATTTACGCGGATACCCTTATCCGCATACTCTAAGGCAAGTGTGGTCGTCAGGTTTTGCATACCGCCTTTGCTGATGGCATAGGCCAAAAAGCGCGGCTTGGGTATCGTCTGATGCACGCTGGACATGTTAATGATGACCCCCGGCTTATCTTCGGCAAGAAAATGTTGCAAGCTGCGTTTGGCGCACATAAACGCACCACGCAAATTCGTACCAATTACCCGGTCAAATTCGCTCAGCGGCAACTCATGAGAATCTTGGGGGGTCAAAAACCCGGCATTGTTGATGAGAAAGTCGAGGCCACCCATCTGAGAGAGCGTTTCATCAAACATGCGGTTCACATCTGTTTCTTGGGATACATCCGCCTGAACAAGGATGCTCTTGTCGCTATATTGCTGCACCTGTTCCAGAACGGCTTTGGCTTCGGTTTCGCTGCGGCGATAATTGATCGCCACATGCGCACCTTCTTGCGCAAAACGCACCGCACACGCGGCGCCGATGCCTAAACTCGCCCCAGTGATTAAAACATTTTTGCCTTGCACACCCTTCATTGATCGAACTCCTATCCAAAGTCTTCTAATTTGCACCAAGTATTCGCGGTAGTCAGCCCCATAATCTGGTGCTGTACCGCAGTTGGTTCTTCGAATGCTGAAATTTGACACGTAAAGGATTGGCGCTCACCAGGGGCCAACCAGGCCAAACGCCCGGCAGCCCGCGCGGCATTTTGGCCTTCTGGCAGACAGTTCCCTGGCTCTATGCCACACACGTAAATCCCTTGATGTGTGTTTTTCCATTGGGTGAAATAGGGCGCCGAGCGGGCATCCCACGACAACGCAAGCCCAAAATCGTCATTGGTCAGCGCGACCGTAGACCAGCCCGTTTCACTTGTTTTGACATGATGAAAAAATACCTGCTCGGCGTAATGTGGCGACGGGGCCTCATAGATTTCCCATGTCGCAGCGCCTTTTTCGGCGGCGGCGTCTCTGGGATAAACCGCCTCGCTGGCGACCGATAAGCGGCTACCGGCGCGGATGAGCGGATAGCCGAGGTTGACGTGATAGAGCAGCATGAGCGGGGCGGGTTTTGTGGCGAGGTTGGTCACATGGTCAGAAAGCGTGATGGCGGGCTCACCTAATGTCACTTGATAACGACGCTCAAGGCGCCATTGCTCACCAAAAAGGGCCGCTTCGTATAGCGTACCGCGAATCTCTAGTGTGTAACGGTCAGCCTGCCAACCTTTATTGATCGCCACGTCGCGCGCGGCGAGCCGCGTGAAATTGCCGTGTACATCGCGCACGTCACCCGACACGCTACCCCGCTCAGCGGGCCCAGCATGTTGCAAACCGCAAGTGGTCAGCAAGCCGCCATTGAACTGACGCAACCACGGACTGCCAAAGTCGGCGCGATGCGGCGCGCCCGCACTCACCCACGTTAACGGCAATTCTTTATACCACGCCGTCCATATATCCATGCCGCGATCCGGCAATATGGTAAAGCGTAACCCACTGCTATTATAGACATCTATTTGACGCTGGCCGTCGGGTAATGTTGACTCACGCGCGTCGATCAATCCGCGCAAATCGGTTAGATGCTGTTCGAGATGTTCCCGTGACCCATTCATCAGGCGTTATACCGGGGTCAAAATGGTTTTGATGCCGGCTTTGGCTTCAAACACGTCAAACGCCTGTTGCCAGTTGGTGACATCGAAGATATGAGTCACGAGAGGCTGCGTTTGCACGATGCCCGCTTCCATCAACTGCAAGGCGCGCATCCAAGCCGAGGGCACACTGGCGTTACTGCCCGTCGCGATCAATTCTTTGTAGCAGAGTTGGTCTAAATCCCAGGCGACGGATTTTCCAAACAGGCCAATCTGCACATAGCGCCCACCACGCCTAATGAGGGTGAGCAGTTGTTCGGCGGCAGGGCCTGCCCCCGAGCATTCATAAACAACATCCGCGCCGAGGCCCTGCGGGGTGATGTCTGTCATGAGGTCGAGCGGGTCATCTTGTTGCACGTTCACTACATAATCGGCGCCCATCTCCGCCGAGAGTGCCAGCCGATGCTGATCGGCATCTGTGCCCAGCATCACGACTCGCGCGCCCGCCGCCTTAAGCACTTGCAACGTCAACAGGCCGATGGCGCCCGGCCCTGCAACCACCGCAATATCACCCGCGTTGATCGTGCGTTGGGTCAGTACGCCATGTACCACACACGCTAAGGGTTCCGTCAAGGCACCCGCTTGGAATTCAACATGAGCGGGTAGGGGGTGGATATTGCGGGCAGGCACGATGACATAATTGGTAAAGCCCCCATTGACACCCGAACCGATTGATTTGCGCTTGAGGCAGAGATTCGTATGCCCCGTCCGGCAATAGCGGCAGACGCCGCAAGTGTAAAAATAGGTTTCGCTGGTCACGCGGGTGCCAAGGGGGATGTCCGTCACGCCCTCGCCGAAGGCCACAACCTCGCCAGCGATTTCGTGCCCCAGCACAACGGGGGGGTGGGTTTTGAATTCATCTTTATAAATATGTAAGTCCGTGCCACAGATGCCCGCCGCACGGATCGCAATTTTAACTTCTCCAGGGCCTGGTTGGGGTTCGTCGATCTCGCACAGTTCGACATGCCCTACGCCGCGTGCCACTTTCATCACGGCTTTCATAAAAAACTCCATTGTTCTACAAACCTTTTGCACGGTTATATCAGAAGTAGTAAAATCACGCAATCGATTGCATGAAAACCATAACATGAAGCCATATTGCTGCGGTCAAGCCACAAAACGCGACCCCGAGACCCCCGCGCAAAGTAGTAGGCTCACTCGCCTCAGCATAGCCGAAAGGTAACTTGATGCATAAAGAGCAACGTCTCCGCACGATTGACTCGCTCCAAGCCGAGGGCATCGCGGCTGCCCTCTTTGCCCACCCCGAAACGGTCACATGGCTGACCGGGTTCGCGCCCAGTATCCAACTCGGGCAACATCATTTTGCGGGGGGGCCTTCTTTAGTATGGTATGGCGATGGGCATTTTTATCTGATTGTCCTGGATGGGCACGTTGCGGAGGCCCACGCCTTCGATGATGAGCCGGATGGCACCGTTTTGGGTTACGAAGGCTACAGCATCGACCACCCCATCCGCAGCCATGCCGCGATGCGCGCCGTGCTGGATACGCTGCTGGGGGATACCTTGCCGGGCAAGGGCACCATAGGCATTGAAGAACGCCACCTGACGCGCATGATGGCCTATAGCCTGCACCAACATCTCACCCCCGCCCATACCCTGACCACGCTTGATGGACTGCTTACCGAAGCGCGTATGGTCAAAACCGCTGAGGAACTCGCCCAGTTGCGCGAGAATTTTCGCCTGACCGACATCGGGCATGCGGTAGCGCGGGAGGTCATCGCGCCTGGCAAGCGCGAAATTGACGTTTGGACCGAGATTCACAGCGCCATCAATCGGGAGGCAGGCGCGCGTGTGCCCTTGGGCAACGATCTGGTCGTCAGTTCGCGCCAACCCAATAATATCGGTGGTTGGCCGCTCGCTCATACCATCCAGGC